>JBHHXI010000121.1:0-9112 GCA_046756945.1 Rhodospirillales bacterium | reverse complement strand
TTGTCGAACCACTGGGCGCTCCCCGGTCCGCCGGCGATGGGCGCGGTGTCGGTAAGGCGGAAGGACAGCAGCACCGCCTTCTTCAGCCACTGATTGACCCGCCATTCACCGTTCGCCTTTTCGGCCACCCGGGCGTCGCCCCTGTCGAGCAGGTCGAGGGCCGAGTCCACGGCGTCGCGGATGGCGCCGCCGGTGCCGGGACCGATGGAGTCGCGATCCTCCCAGGCGGCATCGATGGTGGATTGCAAGGGGGCGGTGCTCATGGCGTCCCGGTGACCACAAGAGGATATGAAACGCGCAGACCATGGGCGAGGCCGGCGGCGCTGTCAACTTGGCGCTGTCAACTTGGCGTCCTGTCCGCCACCACGTCCTCCAGCCACGGGACAAGGTCGTCGATCACGTGGTGCACATGGTCGCCGTCGGCGCCCTCGACGCCGATGGGGGAGTCGTTGCGCAGCCATACGGTGGTCATGCCCAGCGCCGCCGCCGGCGCCAGGTTGCGCGCGATGTCCTCGATCATCACGGTCGTGTGCGGGTCCAGCCCGTGGCATCGCACCAGGGCGTCGTAGATCCGGGGATCGGGCTTGGGCACGTACTCGGCGTCGGCGATGTCGAAGACGGCGTCGAAGTGACCGGTGACGCCAAGCCGGTCGGTAATGCGCCCGGCATGGTCGGCGGAGGCGTTGGTGAAGATGTACTTTCGTCCGGAAAGGCGTGCCAGCGCCGCCGCCAGGGCCGGGTTCGGCGGCACCGGGTCGAGATCGACGGCGTGGACGTAGTCGAGGAAAAGGCCGGGCTCCAGGCCATGCCGGTTCATCAGCCCGCGCAGCGTGGTGCCGTATTCGCGGAAGTAGGTTTTCTGGACCCGTCGCGCCTCGTCCAGGTCGAGGTCCAGGAAACGGGCGATGAACGCCCCCATGCGCTCGTCGATCTGGGCAAACAGATTGGTCGACGGGGGATACAACGTGTTGTCCAGGTCGAACACCCAGGCCTCGGCCTGGCTGAGGGCGTGGGCGCGCCGGCCCGCCGCGGGGCCGGGTTCGCCTTGGTCGGGACTGGGCATCATGCGGTCAGTATACCAAGGAGCGCCGATCATGGCTCATAGAGATCGCGTCGGGAGTTTGGGCTTCCGGGGGCGGGCAACCGGCCGTCGGAATTCCCATGTTGAACATGTGGTCCCTCTACGACAGAATCATGACATCGACCTTGCCGTGAGAACCGTCGCCGACACGGCGGCCCGCACCCGTCGGACGTTTCCCGCCGCCACGCAGAATTGGAGGGCACGTGAAGGGGGTTGAGAAACCGGGATCCCCGGCACCGCGGCACGCCGTGACCTTGCGCGGCGAACGGGACCGTTTCGTCGCCCTGGCCTTTTGCTGGGCGGACCTTCTTCTGGAGTTGGATTCCAACGAGACGGTGGTGTTCGCCGCCGGCGCCGCGCAGCCTTTGCTCGGCCGGCCGCCGGAGGACCTTGTCGGCCTTGCCCTGCCGGAACTGATCGTCGAGCGGGACCGTTCGCTGGTACAGGCCCTGCTGGGGATCGCCCGCAAGCACGGGCGGATCGAAAATGTTGCCGTGCGCCTGCAGGGCGCGCGGCAGAGCACCCCCCTCCTCACCTTTGCCGGCTACCGCCTGGAGGACCTGGAAGGGCACTACTTCCTGGCCTTCCGGATGGGCGCGCCGGGGCGCGAGGAAGGCGCCGGCCGGCACCTGACCCGCGACGCCGAAAGCGGACTTTATGACGCCGCGGCGTTCACCGAGGTGGTGAGCCGGCATCTGGAATCGGGCGACGAAGGGGTGGACGACAGCCTGATGACCCTGCTCCTGGTGCCCGACTACGACTCTTTCAGCGCCCGCCTGGACGCCGAGTCGAACCGGGATCTGCTGACCGCCGTCGGCGCCTGCCTGCGCGCCCATTCGGTGGACGGGGACGCCGCGGCGCGCATCGGCACGGACCGCTGGGGCCTGCTCCACCGTCCCGGTCTCGATACCCAGGACCTGGAAACCCAGTTGCACGAGTTCGCCCGCGACGCCGATCCCGCCGGCGAGGGGGTCACGGTGGAATCGGCGACCGTGGAAGTGGATACCGATGAGATCCGCGGCGCCGACCTGGCCAACGGCCTGATTTACGCCATCAACCGTTTTCGCACCGCCAGGGGAAAGGACTTTACCATCAAGAGCCTGTCGACCAGCATTTCCGCCCTGGTGTCCGCGGCGGCGACGTCCGTCAACTCCTTCAAGCGGGTCGTCGCCGATGCCGATTTCGACGTCGCGTTCCAGCCGATCATCGAGGTGACGACCGGGGACATCCACCATTACGAGGCCCTGGTCCGCTTCCACACGGAAGAGCGCCGGCAATCGCCCTATGAATACATCACGTTTGCCGAGGAAACCGGGCTGATTCAGGAATTCGACCTGGCCATGGTGCAAAAGGTCCTGGGCTGGCTGTCCAAGGCGCCGCGCAACAAGAGATACATCGTGGCGGTGAACGTGTCCGGACACTCGGTGGCGTCGTTGGCGTACGTGGCCGCGCTCCACAACCTGTTGAGGGACAACACCTGGGCCCGCGGCCGCCTGATGTTCGAGATCACGGAATCGGCGCGCATGGAAGACCTTGCCGTCGCCAACCGGTTTATCCAGGGCCTGCGCGGAGAAGGATATACGGTCTGCCTGGACGACCTCGGGGCGGGCGCCGCCAACTTCGAGTACCTGAGCGCCCTGGAGGTGGACGTGGTCAAGCTGGACGGCTCCGCCGTGCGCAGCGCCCAGACGACACGCCGGGGCAAGGCCTTCCTCATCTCGCTCACCAATCTCTGCCGCGACCTGGACGTCCTCTCCGTGGCCGAAATGGTGGGCGACGAGAAGGGCCTGGAATTCATCAGGGAATGCGGTGTCCAGTATGCCCAGGGCTATCTCTTCGGCAGGCCTTCGACGGATATCCGGTCCTTCGAAAAGACGGTGCCGGCGGACCTGTTCCCGGCCGGCGGGCGAAGGGCGCGTCCAACCCGGGGCTAGTGAATTCGCACGTGTGAGTACTAGCAGGCGGCGCCGCGTTGCGGGTACACTAGGCTGCGCGGGAACGGGGAAGGGCTTCCCTTTCCAGCGGATGACGCGGGATGCCGAAAGACGCCGGGAAAGCCCGGAAAGCCATGTCGAAGGATCGCTCCACCAACGCTTCCGGCAGCGGCGAGGCGGCCGGTTCGCAAACGGCCCCCGCCCGAGGGGACGACAGCCGCCGGGGCCTGCCGGCCGACTATCCGGGCCCGGCACTGCTCGTCCGCGCCGACGGCTCGGTGATCGCCGCCAACGTCAAGGGCGCCGGCCTGGAGAGCCTGTTGCGCCAGGGGGCGGCGCCGGAAATCCTCATCCTGATCGACGAGGCGACGGCCCGCTCCGACGTCGCCGCCGGCACCGTTTCGCTCTCCGGCGCCAAAGGGAACATCCTGATGGAAATCACCGTGGTGCCCGGCGACGGGGACGGCACCCTCCTGCTCCTCGCCCGTGACCTGACCATGGAACGCAACCTGCGCTCGGCCCTGGTGGAATCGCGCCAGCGGTACAAGGACCTGGTCGAGGTTTCCAGCGACTTCGCCTGGGAGGTGGGGCCGGAAGGCACTTTTGTCTTCGTCTCGCCCAGGGGCGCCCTGGGGTTTCGCGCCGAGGATCTGGTGGAGCGCCGGCCCGCGGAGTTCGTCCTCGACGCCGACGAATACGCGCCCCTGCCCTTTCTCAGCGACCATGCGCTGGAGAACGTGGAGATGTGGATGCGCCGGGCCGACGGCTCGACGGCCTGCGTGATGGCCTCCTCCGTGCCGCTGAAAACCGAGGACGGCGCGTGGCAGGGCACCCGGGGTATCTGCCGGGACGTCACCGAAGAGCGCGCTCGGGAAACGGCGCTCACCCGCGCCCGCCACCGCGAACAGCTTCTCAACTACATCGTCAACACCATCCGCGACGAGATGGAGCCGGAAAACATGCTCGCCACGGCCGCCACCGCCACCGCCCGGGCCCTGGGGGCGGCGGGGTGCCGCATCTATCGGCAACGCGAGCCGGGCACCTTCTCCATGGCGGCGCAGTACGGCGAGGCCGAGGGGATCGGAGAGCTGGACGACCTGCTGGCGCGCATGGCGGACGACAGCGGGGTCCTGGAGGCGGAGTCCGGAACGTGGCAGGTCCTGGCCACGGCCACCCGCTACCACCAGACCATCAACGGCGCCATCTGCATGTGGAAAGCGGCGGGGCCGGACGGCTGGGACAACGACAACCGCATTCTCATCGGCGAAGTGGCCAGCCAGCTTGGTATCGCCAACGAGCAGATCGGCAACCATGAACACATCGTCAAGCTGTCGCGCACCGACGACATGACGGCCCTGCTCAACCGCCGGGCCTTTTTCGACGAGGAACTGCCCCGGCGGCTGAAACGGCTGGACCGCAGCGGACAGACCGCTTCGCTCTTTTACGTGGACATGGACAACTTCAAGCGGGTCAACGACGTGCACGGTCACCAGCGCGGCGACGAGGCGATCCTGTTCCTGCGCGACCTGCTGACGAAGCACTCGCGGCCCGGCGACGTGGTCGCCCGTCTGGGCGGCGACGAGTTCGCCATGTGGCTGGACGGAATTACCACCAAGGCGGCGACCAAGCGCGTCGAGACCCTGATCGCCGCCAGCAAGGACCTGCGCCGGTTCTCCGGCGACGACGACCATCCCCTGGGGCTGTCCGTCGGCGTCGCCATGTACATTCCCGGCCAGGGCGAAGGTCTGGAGGAACTCCTTGCCCGCGCCGACACGGCGATGTATGCCGTAAAGCACGCCGGCAAGGGGGGCTTCCGGGTGGCGCCGCCCGCCGGTGCGCCCGGCAACGGGCCGCGCAAGGACGGACCAGGCCAGGGGAGCCATTCGTGAGTGGGCTGGAGACCAAGGTTCTAAATCCCGGCACCGGCGCCGACCCCCTCACCTATGAAGAGGCCAAGCACCTCGCCCGCCACGAAGACCCCAAGGTGCGCCGGGCCCTGGCCGCGCGCAAGGACCTCAGGCCCGAGATCCTCTATTTCCTCTCCGAAGACCCGTCGCCCCAGGTGCGTCAGGCGGCGGCGGCCAACACCACGACGCCCGGCAAGGCCAACCTGAAATTGGCGGGCGACGCCAATGAGGCCGTGCGCACGGACCTGGCCGAGAAGGTCGCCAAGGTGGTGCCCAAGGTCGGTGCCGACGCGCGCGACACCCGCCGCGACACGACTCACGCGGCGCTGGAGATCCTGGCCCGCGACCAGATCACGCGGGTGCGCCAGATTCTGTCCGAGACCCTGAAGGACGTGGCCGACGCGCCACCCGATGTCATCAAGACGTTGGCCCGGGACACCGAGCTCGCGGTCGCCGGTCCGGTGCTCGAATTCTCGCCGGTGCTGACGGACGAGGACCTGCTGGAGCTTATCGGAAGCGGTCCGGCGCAAGGGGGCCTGGCCGCTATCTCGCGGCGTGCCCAGGTCCACGAGAGCGTCGCCGAAGCGGTCGCCTCCACCGACGACGTGGACGCCATCGCCGACCTGCTTGCCAACCCCAGCGCCCAGATCCGCGAGGAAACCCTGGACAACCTGATTGACCGCGCGCCCGATAACGATCTGTGGCACGCCCCGCTGGTGGCGCGTCCCAAACTGCCGGCGGCGGCGGCCACGCGTCTTGCCCACTTCGTCGCCGACAACCTGCTGGGTGTCCTCCAGGAGCGGGCGGATCTGGACGCCGCGACCCTGGAGTCGGTGAAGACGGTGGTCCGCCAACGCATCGGCGAGGACATTCCCGGGGCCAAAGCCGGTGGCGGCGAGGGCGGCGGCATCGATTCCCCGGACGCCGACGCGCCCGCTGCCGTCGCCCAACGGCTCTACCAGGCGGGCAAACTGGGGGAAAAGGTCATCGCCCATGCGCTCAACGTCAATGACCACGCTTTCGTCCTGACCGCGTTGACGGTGCGCGCCGGACTGCCGGAAGACGTGGTCCACAAGATCCTCTCGGAGCGAAGCGCCAAGGGCCTCGTGGCCGTGGCCTGGAAGGGCGGCCTGTCGATGAAACTGGCGGTGGCGATTCAGCACCGAATGGCGCGCATCCCGCCGGCGGAGGTGCTCGGTCCGGTGGAGGGAGCGAACTACCCGCTCAGCGAACACGAGATGCGCTGGCAACTGGAATTTTTCAGCGATCAGCGCAGCCGGTGAGTCCCGGCTACCCGGCGCCGCCGGGGCGCGGAGAAACATGGGAAGGCCGAGCGGTGATCGGTATTCTGAGGCGCCTGATTAAGGGTCTGTCCCAAAACAGATCCATTGATTACGACCAGGCCAAGGCGCTGGCGCGGCATGCGGACCCCAAGGTGCGCCGGGACCTGGCCGCCCGTACCGACGTCAAACCGGAGATCCTCTACTTCCTCGCCGACGACTCCTCGCCCGACGTGCGCCGGGCGATCGCCGCCAACACCGCCACGCCGCGCCCGGCCGACCTGCTGCTGGCGCGGGACACCGATTCCCATGTTCGCGCCGAACTGGCCGAGAAGATCGTCCGGCTGGCTCCCGGCCTGACCGCGGACGAGCAGGACAAGGTGCGGCGCATGACGTACGCGGCGCTGGACATCCTGGCCCGCGACCAGGTCCCCCGGGTGCGCCAGATTCTGTCCGAGACCCTGAAGGACGTGGCCGACGCGCCGCCCGAGGTCATCCACCGGCTGGCGCGGGACGCGGAGCTGATCGTCTGCAGCCCGGTGCTGGAGTTTTCGCCGGTCCTGACCGACGACGACCTGGTGGAGATCATCGCCAGCGCCCCTGTCCAGGGGGCGCTGGGCGCCATTTCCCGGCGCGCCGGCGTCGGCGAAACCGTGGCCGACGCCATCGTCGCCAGCGACGACCTGGAGGCCGTCGCCGAGCTGCTGGCCAACCCCAGCGCCCAGATCCGCGAGGACACCCTGGAAATAATCGTCGACCGGGCCGTGGACATGGAGCCCTGGCACGCGCCCCTGGTCCGGCGCCCCGTCCTGCCGCCGGGGATTGCCCGGCGGTTGACCCGCTTCGTCGCCGACCACCTGCTTGAAACCCTGGCCCGGCGCGAGGACCTGGACCCGACATCCGTGGAAGAGATCCGGGTCGAGGTTCGCCGGCGCCTGGATGAAGGCTATTCCGCGGCCGCGGCGAAGGGGCAGGAGGCGCAGGGGACGAACACCGAAACGGCGCCGGCGGCCCACTCCCTGGAAACGGTCCAGAACCTGCACGACGCCGGAAAACTGGATGAAGCGACCATCGCCAATGCGCTCCACGCGCGCGACCACGGGTTCGTCATCGCCGCCCTGGCGGTGCGCGGCGGCGTGGCCACGAACCTGGTGGAGAAGGTCGTGCAAATCCAGAGCATCAAGGGAGTCGTCGCCCTGGCCTGGAAGGCCGGCCTGTCCATGGACCTGACCGAGCAGTTGCAGCAAAGGCTGGCCGGCATCGCGCCGGGTCAGGTGCTCAAGGCCACCGGCGGGGGCAAACACCCGCTCAGCGAGGACGAGATGAAGTGGCAGCTGGAATTCCTGGGCGACCTGTAGGACCCACCTGGGCGTTGGTTTCGAAAATACCGGTGATCGCGCGGCACACCCCGCTTACCTCTCAGTCCTCTGCGTCAAAAATTTTCAACGCCGAGGACGCTGAGGTACGCAGAGGTAGGCCGGGAATTCCGGTTTTCGATATCAGTCGGGCCGGATCATGGTGCCCGCGCCGTGCTCGGTGAACAGCTCGAGCAACAGGGCGTGGGGCACCCGGCCGTCGATGATCACGGCGCCCGCGATCCCCTTTTCGATGGCGAGGAGGCAGGTTTCGATTTTCGGAATCATGCCGCCGAGGACGGTGCCGTCGCCGATGCGCGCCCGGGCCTCCGTCACCGTCAATTCGGGAATCAGGGCGCCGTCCGCGTCCATGACCCCGGCCACGTCGGTGAGCATCACCAGGCGCGCCGCGCCGACCGCCGAGGCGATGGCCCCGGCGACCGTGTCGGCGTTGATGTTCAACGTCTCGCCCCCGGACCCGCTGCCGATGGGGGCGATCACCGGCGTGATGTCGGATTCCTTGTAAAAGGCGAGGATATGGGGGTTGATCTCCGTCGGCTCGCCGACGAAGCCCAGGTCCAGGACCCTTTCGATGTTGGACTCCGGGTCGCGCGTCGTGCGCCTGACCCTGTCGGCCCGGATCAGGTTCCCGTCCTTGCCCGACAGGCCGACGGCGAAGCCCCCCTGGGCGTTGATGGCGGAGACGATTTCCTTGTTGATGGTGCCCGCCAGCACCATTTCCACGATGCCGACCGTTTCCCGGTCGGTGACGCGCAGCCCGTCGATGAAGCGGCTCTGGATTTTCAGGCGCTCGAGCATGCGGCCGATCTGCGGGCCGCCGCCGTGCACCACCACCGGATTGACGCCGACCTGCCGGAGCAGCACCACGTCGCGGGCGAACAGCGGCGCCAGCTTGGCGTCGCCCATGGCGTGGCCGCCGTACTTGATGACGATGGTCTCGCCCGCATGGCGGCGCATATAGGGCAGCGCCTCGGACAGGGTTTCGGCCTGGGCGAGCCAGTCCCTGGCGGTCTTGTCGGTTTTGCTGCCGGTCCTGCGGGTCATGGCCGGGGGAATGTAAGGGGGAACGGGCGGATTTGCACCCACTTTCGCGCCCGGGCGCGGAGGCCGGGACACAGGCGTCGGCCAAGCCGCGTGGCGGCCATGAGCGCAGGCGGCGCGCGGTTCAGAGGTTGCTACTACCCAACATCGCCCCAAAGAGCAGGGCGCTGAGCATCCACACGAATACGCCGCTGAAGACCACCGCGCCAAGCCGTTTTTCAAGGGAGCGGCTGCCGAATATCAAGGAAAATTGCCGCGACCCCAGCAACCGTGCCTCCAGGATAATCAGGATCAGGGCGACACCTCCCCAAACCAGAAAAACCTGGACGCCTAAACCGACCTGGCCGCCTAAATCGACATGCCCGGCAAGCGCCATAAAAAACGCTGCAATGAAGAGAAACGGCGCGGGAAGGATGACCGCGCCGTGGAGGATCAGCGTCGGCCGCCGGACATCGCCGATCGGCCGGCCCGAGAGGCGGCAGAAAAGCCCAAG
>JBHHXI010000120.1:0-9236 GCA_046756945.1 Rhodospirillales bacterium | reverse complement strand
GAGCGCAACCTTGCCAAGGTTGAAGTCGTGGGTTCGAATCCCATCGCCCGCTCCATCTTTTCAAGGGGTTGGCGGCAAACGCCTCGTCGACCCCGGACCCCGGCAATCCCGTCGCCCTCATCCGGCCGGCCCTGGCCGCCCCCGCCCTGGTGTCCCGTCTCAGACGGGCGGGCGTTTGTCCTTCCACGGCTTCGCCTGCTCGAGTTGGGCGGCGAGGCGGAAGAGCGTCGCCTCGTCTCCGAACCGGGCGGCGAACTGAACGCCGACGGGCAGGCCGTCCGCCGTCCAGTGCAGGGGCACCGATGCCGCCGGTTGGCCGGAAATGTTGAACATGGCGGTGAACGGCGCGTAGGCCAGCGCTTCCGCGCAGTACCCGTCGAGGTCGCTGCCCATCATGTCGAGCGCCCCCAGGGGGAGCGGCGGCCGGGCCAGGGTCGGGGTCAGCACGAGGTCGTACGGCTCAAGGAACTCGCAGAGCCTGCGGCCGATGCCGTGCATCAGTTTGATGGCGCGCGCGTACTCGGCGGCGGTGAACGCCTCTCCTTCCTCGGCGATCAGCCAGGTGACATTCTCCACATCGTCCCGCGTCGCCGCCCGGCCCAGCGCCCTGGCCCGGTCGTCGATCAGCGCCCGCACATTGGCGGCGACGATGACGCGCAGGGCATGACCCATGTCATCGGTGTCGATCCGCGCCGCCGCCTCCTCGACCGCGTGGCCCAGGTCCGTGCACAGCGTGGCCGCTTGCTCCACCGCCGCCACGCACGCCCGCTCGGTCGGCACGCCTCCGGGCGCCGCCGTAAAGAAGGCGATGCGCAACCGGCCGGGATCCGCTCCCACCTCCTCGAGGAACGGGCGCGCCGGCGGCGGCGCCCGGTAGGGATCGCCCGGCGCGGCGCCGTTCGTCGCATCAAGGAGGGCGGCGCTGTCCCGCACCGTGCGGGTCACCGCGTGCTCCGCCTTCAGGCCGCTCCACGCCTCGCCGGCGTCCGGGCCGGGCGGATTGCGGGCGCGGGTCGGCTTCAGGCCGAACAGGCCGCAGGCGGCGGCGGGAATGCGGATCGACCCGGCGCCGTCGGTGGCGTGCGCCATCGGCACCATGCCCGACGCCACCGCGGCCGCCGCCCCGCCGCTGGACCCGCCCGGATTGCGCCCGGGGTCCCAGGGGTTCCGGGTCGGACCGTGCAGGACCGGCTCCGTGGTGACGTTCAGGCCGAATTCCGGGGTGTTGGTCTTGCCGATGACGACCACGCCGGCGGCGCGGTAGCGGCGAACGATTTCGCTGTCGTGGTCGGCGACGTGGCCGGCGAACAGGCGGCTGCCGTTGGTCGTCGGCGCGCCTTCGTACAGTGCCGACAAGTCCTTGAGCATGAAGGGGACGCCGGCGAAAACGCCCGTGGGCGGGCCCGCGGCGATGGTGCGGCGCGCCTCGTCATACATGGTGTGGACGACGGCGTTGAGCCGGGGATTGAGCGATTCGACGCGGGCGATCGCCGCGTCCAGTATTTCCCCGGGGCGCACCTGGCCGGTTCGCACCAGGTCCGCCAGGCCAAGCCCGTCATAGGCGCTGTAGTCGTCGAAACCTGTCATCGGTCGCCCGGCTCCGTAAGGAGTTAATCAATGGTCCGGCCGCCATCGACGAATATGGTCTGGCCGGTGATGAACGACCCTCCATCGGAGGCCAACAGCACGGCGACGCCGATCAGGTCGTCCGGCGTACCGAACCGGCCCAGGGGAATCCGCGCCAACGCCGCTTCGTGGCGCTCCCCGTCGGCCAGGAACCCGGTCGTCAGCGGGGTCGGCGTCATCGCCGGCCCGATCGCGTTGACGGTAACGCCGAACGGTGCCCATTCGAGCGCCAGCACACGGGTCAACTGCGACACTCCGGCCTTGCTTGCCGCATAGGCGGCATAGCCGGGGTTGGCGACGCGGCTGGACGCCGAGGCGATGGTTATGATGCGGCCCGATCGTTGCTTGACCATGACCCGCCCCGCGGCCTGGGCGATCAGGAACGCGCCGCTCAGGTTGGTGGCGATCGTTGCGTCCCAGGTCCGACGGTCCAGATCGACGGCGGCGGCCGTCGGGAATATCCCGACGGCGTTTATCAGGACGTCGAGGCGGCCGAAGCGCTTCACCACACGCCGCACGGCGTCCGCGCATGACGTTTGTTTGCGCACATCCAGGGCACAGCCAAGGCCGTTCCCGTCGGCGGCGCCCAGGGTTTCGGCGAATTTCCGCGCCCCCTTGCCGTCGATATCGGCGAGCGCGATGCACGCGCCCCGTTCCGCGAACGCCCGTGCAAGGACCCCGCCCAGGCCGCCCGCCCCTCCGGCGACCATGACGACGCGATCCCGGACATCAAACAATCGATCCGTCATGGGCACCTTTCGTATCCGGGGCCGCAGCGGCCGGCGGGGCTTCCGCGAGGCAAAAGAGACATGGGGACGCCCGGCGCTTGACAGGATGCATATCGAATAATGATACTACCAGTTCCTGATAATGAGAAAACTTGCCTCGGTGAGGCCAAAAGTCGATTTTTTCACCAGGAAGCGCGATCCGGACAATGAGGGACGCGCCGCGCCGCGAAATTCTAAGCGCGCCAAGGGAGGACGCTCAATGCTGAAACGTCGAGTCACTGTAATTTTGCTCGGCGCGATATTCGCGCTGTTTGTCGGCTTCGCGGGCAAGCCCGGGCATGCCCAGGGTGCTCCGAAGGCCGTGACCCTGCTTCTCTGTCCATTCGGCTGCGGGCCGATGGCCGGGGACACCATTCTGATGAACCAGATGATCCGGGCCGGAACGCCGGTCACCCTGCTGCCGCAGGAAACGCCCGGCTACATGTACAACCTCCGGGAAATGGGGAACAAGAAGCACTGGAAACGGACCATCTTCGGGACCGAGGACGTGCTCATCCAACTGGGGTTCTGGGGCGGGACTCCGGAGCTTAAGGAGTTCCTGCCGGAAAAGGTGGCGATCAAATTCAAGCTGCTTTATGGCGAGGCCTGGTGGGGACAGGGCAAGTTCTTCATCACGTTCGACCCCAAGATCAAGTCCATCGCCGACCTCAAGGGCAAGCGCATTTCCATCGGCCTGAGGGGGCAGAGCGACTGGGGGGTCTACTCTCGGCTGTTCCTCGAACACGCCTACGGCATCACCCCGAAGAACAGCGATATCCGGCACATGACGCCGGGGGCGCTGACCCAGCAGTTGATCGACGGGGCGACGGACGCCAACATATCCGCCTTCGGCGGCGAGCCCACCATGACCTTCAAGAACTGGCTGATCCCGGGCCTGCTGCGCAAGCTGGAGGCGGCGGCCAAGGCCTCGGGCAAGAAACTGCATTACCTGGGCGTCAGCAAGGAGGCGGTGGACAAGCTCAACAAGAAATTCGGCACCACCTGGCTCCACCTGGTGCTTCCGCCGGGGACCCTGCCCCTGCAGACCGAACCGCTCTCGGTCGCGGTAAACCGGGGCTTCAAGGCGGTGCATCCGGATTTTTCCGAGGAAGCGGCGTATAACATCGTCAAGGCGGTGGCGAAGATCGGTCCTAAGATGAGGAAACTGCATGCCCTGTGGAAGTTCTGGTCGCCGGAACTCATGCTGCACGGCCTTTCCGATAAGAACGTGCACCCCGGGGCCAAGCGGGCCTACGTGGAACTCGGCTGGTGGGACAAGGTCAAGAACTATCCACCGGTCACGTATCCGGGCGACTGATCGCGCCAGGGTCTCCCCGGGCGCGCGCGGCGCCCGGGGATTTTCTCTTCTGAAGAACGGGTACTGACGTCCCACATTGCGCAGCGGGCGCCGCCGCCGGCACGAGAGAAGAATGGACAAGACCTGGGGGACAATCCGCCGCGCCGTCACCGTTTTATTCTGGTTCGCGGGAATCGGGCTGACCCTGTATATCGGCGTCAACGTCTTCGGATTCATCCGCAATTCGTCGGAACACTATTCGAACTTCGTACTGGCCATCGTCTTCATTTCCGGCCTCATTGCCGTTCGCAACGCCATTGACGCGCGGCTCCGCGGCGAGACGGGGCTGTTTTTTTGGGCGCGGCTGGCGATCGCCTTGGCGGCGATGGCCATCGCTGTCGCCGGCGCCGGCTTTATTCGCCTGTCCGCGATCCGGCTGGAAACCATCCAGCCCTTTTTCGACGACTTCGATGTCTTCATGGCGCTGGTGTTCACGGTCGGGGTTTTGCTGCTCACGTGGATCCATTGGGGCCCGTTGCTCACCGGTATCGTCACCCTGGCCATTCTGTACTTCTTTTTCGGCCACAACATCGAAAGCGTCCTCTTTACCCACCCGGAATACACCCCCGCCTTCGTCGTCAATTACCTGGGGCTGGGGGTCTCTCAGGGATTCTTCTGGCTGGCGCAGCTGGCCGCCGACAGCATTTTCTTTTTGATCCTGTACGCGGCGATTCTTCTCGGCGTCGGCGTCCTCAGGATGGTCATCGAGGTGGGCAAGCTCAGCGGCCGCCGCATCAGCGGCGGGGCCGCCTTTCCCGCCCTGATCGGCAGCGGCATCGTGGCGTCGGTCATGGGCCAGGCCGTGTCCAACGTGGTGCTGACGGGGCGGTTCACGATCCCCATGATGAAACGGAACGGATTCCACGCCTCCATGGCCGGCGCCATCGAGTCGGTGGCCTCCACCTCGGGGCAGATCATGCCGCCGATCCTCGGCCTCGCCGCCTTCATCATGGCGGCCTTTCTGAGCCGTCCCTATATCGACATCGCCCTCTCGGCCATGATCCCGGCGATGCTGTTTCTCAGCGGCGTTGCCATCGGGGTCCTCGTCTACTCCCGCCGGTACAAATTGCCCAAGCTCGACGACCCGGTCGACATGGCGCTGATCGTCAGGATGCTCCCCGCCTTCCTGGGCTCGTTCGCCATCGTCCTGGTGATGCTCCTTCTATACTATTCGCCGTCCTTCGCCGGCCTCGTCGGCATCGGGGTGGCGCTGTTTTTCTGCATGTTTCAAGGCAAGTACCGGCCGACATGGAAAACCTTCGCCGGATCGCTGGAGGAGGGCCTGATCCTCGTCACCCTGCTCTCGCTGCTGTTGATCGCCATCGGGCCCCTGGGCCAGGTCATGATCACGACCAATCTGTCGGGGCGGCTGGGCACGGTCCTGCTCACGGTGCTGCCGGATACCGCCATCATCCTGCTGATCGGGGCGATGATCGTGTCCCTGGCGCTCGGCATGGGACTGCCGACGCCGGTGGCGTACGTGGTGGTGGCGCTGGCCATCGTGCCCTTCATGCAGCAGCTCGGCATTCCGGCCCTGCAGGCGCATCTGTTCGTATTCTATTTCGCCGTGTTTTCGACCCTCACGCCGCCGGTGGCGGTCAGCGTCCTGGCGGCGGCGAAATTATCGGACGCGGGGTTCCTGCAGACCGCCGTCCACGCCATGAAACTGTCGCTGACCACGTTCATTATCCCGTTCGCCTTCGTCTACAATCCGGAATTGACGTCCTTTCCCGATGTCTCCTGGGCCGTCGTTCCGGCGGTGCTGGAGGTGGTGCTCATCCAGTGGACGGTCTCGGTGGCCGCCTACGGCCACATGCGCCGCGCCCTCGCCCGCCTGGAGCGGTGCGGTTTCGCCGTCGTTTCCCTGCTCGGGTTTTCGGCCATGGTCGGTGACCGGTTCCTCGTCGATGCGCTTTTCCTCGGGCTCATGGCGGCGATGGTCGTCTGGGTATGGGTCTTCGCGCCGGCGAAGATATCGCCGCCCGTCGCCGACGAAAGATAGCCGGAAAGCGCGGCGGCCTCGGCGGGGCGCCCGGCGGCCGGGTCAGGTCGGCCGAACCAGGAAGAGCACCTGGTCGTATTCCACCAGTCCGCCATCCTCGGCGGCGATCTCGACGATTTCCCCGGCCTCGTCCGCATACACGGTGGTGAACAGTTTCATGACCTCGACCAGGCACAGGGGGTCGCCCTTTTTGACTTCCGCTCCGACGTCGACGAAGGGATCGGCCTCGGGCTGGGGCCTGCGATAGAACGTTCCCACCATGGGCGATCGGACCTCGACCAGACCGTTGGTCCGGGCGCCGGTCCGGGGCGCGGCGGCGGCGCCCGCCGAAACAGTGGAGTCTTCCGTGGCGGCGGCGTCGGGGGACGGGGCCTCGCCGGCCGGCGGCCCTTGCGTCCGTATCCGGGAATCCCTGTGCGCCGGCGTCTGTTCCCCTGAGGCCGACTTGCGACGAATGGCAAGCTTCAGGTCGTCGATGTCTATGACGAACTCGTCGCACGAGCTTGCATCGATCAGCTTTACGATCTCGGCGATCTCTTTGTAACTCAGCGCCATGCCGCCGCTCCCGGCTAATCTTCCGGGTCCGGGCCGGTTTCCTGGGCGGACAAGGTCTCGGAGAGACGCGCCGCGGCATTGCGCATGGTGGGAACATGGCGCAGCGCTTCGGCAAGGGTGAGCCGGGCTTCCGGCGCCGAGATGGCGAGACCGGCGCAGATCCGGCCGCCCGGACCCGCCACCGGCACCGCCACACAGACGACGCCGGCCAGGAACTCCTGATTGTCCGTCGCCGCGTCGTGCTCGCGAATGCGCTCGAGCTCGGCCATAAGCCGGTCCGGCTCGGTGATCGTGTTCTCCGTATACCGCTTGAAGGGAACGCTGGTGATCAACCGTTGCCGCTGGCGCCGCGGCTGATGGCTGAGGAGCAGCTTGCCGATGGAGGTGCAATGCAGGGGCACCCGCGAACCGGCGCTGAAACTCAGCCCCAACGGCCACACCGCCTCGACCCGGTCGAGATAAACCACCTGATTGCCGGCCAGGACCCCAAGATTGCAGGTCTCGCCCACCTCTTCCGACAGCGCCTGCAGGATGGCGTGCCGGGGGGCACGTTGGGCAAAGGCGCTCAGCACCTTCAGCGCCAGCTCGACCAGCCGCTGCCCTTCGACAAACCGGCGCGTGCCGGGCTCGCGTCCGAGAAATCCCTGTTCCTCAAGCACCTTCGCGATGCGGTGCCCGGTGGGCTTGGGCAGGTCCAGAGCCACGGCAAGATCGGACATCGCCGTTGGCTTGCTGTCCTCGGTTATGCCCTCGAGGATGGCCAGGGCCTTGGCGATCGACCCGCCCTTTTCACCGACGCCGCCGGCTGTCGGCCGTCCACGTTTCCGCCCGGACCCACCCACGGCGCCGCCCCGGTGCGCGCCGGAATACGACGTCCCGGTGGTCGGCCGGGCGTGCCGGGTTACGTCTTCGCCCATGGTCTCCCCGCTGTAAGGCCGTGAAAGCGGCATCGGGCGCCATCCCGGCCACCGGCGTGCGCCGGGCGGCCTGTCCCCGGGCCTGGCGCGACCGCCGTCGGGGTTCCGCCGCCCCCGCCCCGGCGCGTGGGCGGGGGCGTTTTCGACCGAGTGTGCTTGACAGGTTTCATGGGCCCAGAGATATTAGAAAATGCGTTTTACGAAATCAATTGTCTTGCATGGTGGAATTTTGACACCCGTGCCGGCGACCCGTGAGACGTGCGGACCTTTTGGCATCACCTGGTCGCTCACCGGTAACCGACACCGCGCCGGGAGAAGGTGGAGTCTAGCAGGCTGCCGAAGGCCTGTCATATGCCGCGGTGGGAGGGCGACCGGGTCCTTCGCCGGGCACGGTGGCGATGCCGACGGTCGCGCCCGCCGGGTCGGGCAGGAAACGGTTCATTGAGATGGGTGGCGGGCGAAAGATATCGCTGATCGACGTGACCCTGCGCGACGCCCACCAGTGCCTGTGGGCCACCCGCATGACCACGGCGATGATGAAGGAGGTGGCGCCCCTGCTGGACGATGCGGGTTTCGAAGCGATCGACCTGGTCGGCGGCGCGGTGTTCGACGTCTGCGTCCGTTTCCTTCGCGAGGACCCGTGGGAGCGCATGCGCATTCTCAGCGGCTGGGTGACGAAGACACCGTTGATCGTGCACCACCGCGGCCAGAGCCTGTTCACCTTCGAGCTGTTCTCCGACGACGTCGTCGAGCTTACCGCCGAGCGCATCTTCGCCAGTGGTATCCGCTACCACACGACATATGACGCGTTGAACGACATCCGCAATCTCGAGGTGCCCGTGCGGGCGGCCAGGAAGGTCGGTCTCTATGTGGTCGGCGGCTTCGTCTATACCCACAGCCCGGTGCACACCGACGCCTATTACACCAAAAAGATCCGCCAGATCGTGAAGCTCGGCGTCGATGCCGTGTTCCTCAAGGATCCGAGCGGCCTGCTGACGCCGGAACGGGTCGAAACCCTGATACCGGCGGCCAAGAAAGCCTGTGGCCGGCTGCCCCTGCAGATCCATACCCATTGCCTGTCCGGGCTCGGGCCCTATGTGGCGTTCAGGGCGATCGAGCAGGGCGCCGACGTGGTCCACACGGCCACCTCGACCGTGGCCAACGGGGCCTCCCATCCGCCCACGGAATTGTTCGTGTCCAACGCCAGGCGCCAGGGATTCGGCGTCGACATCGACCTCGGGTGCGTGAAGGCCGCGGCCGACCGTCTGGCCTACATTGCCGGGCGCGAAGGAAAGCCGGTCGGCTCTCCCAACGAGTTCGACGCCTTCCATTTCCACCACCACGTACCCGGCGGCATGATCACCAACCTCAAGGCGCAGCTCGCGTCCCTCGGCATCGGTCATCGCCTCGACGAGATCCTGGAGGAAGCGGGGAGGGTGCGCGCGGAGCTCGGCTATCCCATCGTCGTCAGTCCGTTCGCCCAGTACATCGTCACCCAGGCCGTATTGAACGTCATGGGCGGCAAGCGGTACGCCACGGTGCCCGACGAAGTACGCAAGTATGTCCTGGGATACTATGGCGAGGTCCCGGGACCGATCGACCCCGACCTTCTCGACCGCATCGGCAACGGCGCCGAACCGGTCACCCGCCGCCCGGGCGAGCTCATGGAGCCGGCCCTTGACCGCATCCGCCGCGAGCGCGGCCCGTTCACCTCCGACGACGACCTGCTTCTGGCCGCCTATTACGCGGGCGGCGAGTATGCGGCCCTCAAGGCGGCCGGGCCGATCAAGACCGACTATCCCCTGACCGGCACGCCCCTGCTGACCCTGGTCAGGGAAATCGTGGCGCGTCCCGATATCACCTCTTTCCGCTTGACGGGACGTTCGCCGTGACCAGTACTTACTTTCACGATTTCGCGCATCATACGACGGTCTTGCGAGGTTTCCGGCTAGGAGCACGGCGCGCCGTGATGCTGGAGCATCACAAGCGGCGCGCGACGACGTCCGGGGGCC
>JBHHXI010000119.1:0-9454 GCA_046756945.1 Rhodospirillales bacterium | reverse complement strand
GACACCCCTTCCAGCACGTCGAAGACGAGGGCCACGGCGATGGCGCACAGCAGGGTGCGCCCGATCCAATCGGGGGATGGCGACGGCCGGGGGCCGGGCGCGGCGCGCCTGCCTGCGCGAAGCCGGGGCTTCGCTCCGGCGAAGGCAGGGCGCAGAAGGATCATGCCGGCCGCCGCCACCAGGCACAGGACCAACAACTCGGCCCACGCGATGTGGCCGAGCGCGGCGGGAAAGAAAACCAGCCAGCCGATCACCCCGAAGCCGGCGGCGAAGCTCCACGCCACCGCCTCGCCGCGGCGCGAATCCCCGAGCACGCCGACGGCGGCGAGGACCACCGCGCCGGCCCCAAGGGAGGCGGCGAAAACCAGCACCACGGCCCCAACGGCCATCATCCGGGCCTCGCCTCCGCCTCCGGGCCACCGGCGGCTTCCCCACGCCCGCGGCTCGGGGACCTATGGCTTGAGCGCATAGCCGAAATCCGTATAGCGCCCCCGCTGCGACTTGCGCCGCATGTAATCCATCTGGCCATGGGTGAAGTCGATTTTGGTCTTCTCGAAGCGGACGCGTCGCGTGGCCTCAACCTCCGCCTCTGCAAGTTTGCTCTTCATGTTCTCCTTCGAGCACAGGTGCACAGCCTGTTCTATGCATCCCCGTGGGATATCCAGCTCCCATAGCGTGGCAACGCGCATGACCTCGGCGGCGGTCCTTCCAATCAGCTACCGGCGCCGTAACGTCGCGCTCATGATCGGGTATCAGCCGCGACGGCCTGTCAGGCCGTCGGCTCCCAGCTTGGTG
Source organism: Rhodospirillales bacterium (assembly GCA_046756945.1). Classification (GTDB taxonomy): domain Bacteria; phylum Pseudomonadota; class Alphaproteobacteria; order Rhodospirillales; family 2-02-FULL-58-16; genus JACZQZ01. The sequence continues at coordinate 8,659 of JBHHXI010000119.1, read as the reverse complement.
TCCGCGGTAGGAGCAAGAGATTGACGGCAATCTCCGGCGGCTCGTCGCCCAGCGGTTCAAGCCTCAGATAGGGGTTTGCCGGAGAGGTCGAATAGGCAATCAAGGTGTGATAGTCGGGGAAGGTCTTCAAATACCACTGGAAGGAAAATCCCGCCTTTGCCAGCCGGACACTGTGGGCCTCGATGATCATCGCCGGGCGGTGCTGTTGAATCGTCTTCAGGCCGCCCCGCAAGATCATGGGCTCGAAGCCCTCGGTGTCGATCTTGATAAAGCCAATCCGCCCTTTGGTTTTGATCTGCGCCATCACGTCGTCGAGCCGGCGGACCCGGATTTTGCGCGGCCGGTAATTATGCGGATGTTTTTGGACATGTACCGAATCGATGAAGGAGCTGGTCCCCTCCATCCCCGCACCGGCAACATTGACGTTCATTTCTACCTCGCCAGCCTCTTCGCCGAGTGCGAAATTCATGACGGTCACATTGTCCAGACCGTTGAGCGAACAATTGAGGGACAGGCGCTCGGCCATCTCGCCGACCGGCTCGAAAGCGTAGACATGGCCCCGGTGTGCGGCGCGGGCGAAGGCAACCGTATGCACCCCCACATTGGCGCCGACGTCCACAACGATATCGTCGGGTCGGACCAGGGTTCTGATCAGAAAAGCGATTTCCGGCTCGAAGACGCGCGGGTCCAGCTTGACAATTTGTGACGCCAGGGACTGAAGAGCCAGATAGGTGTCGCCCGCCGCCAGGTACCGGCAGCCGTCTCGCTCGACAAAATAATGGGAGACATAAAGGGGATTGGTCAGGCCCAAGACCTTCGGCTGGTGGCGCAGGAAGCCGAATAGGTGGCGAACCACGGCACCCGGGAAGGGCCGGTCAAGCGCGTTGAGGATACGCTGTTTCATGGATATGGCTTCTGGAGCCGGTCGCCGCCGCCAAGCGCCAGCCGGCGGTGACGCTAAAGATAACAGCGGCACAGAACCGCTGCGCTTTTTGCCACGTCGGAAAGGGGATCCTTCTCGTTGAGCATGCGTTGCTCGATTGAGACGAATCCCTCGTAGCCGATGTCACGCAAGAATCCGCCCAGCGCCTCGTGGTCCACCGTGCCGGTGGCGCCAAGCAGGCCAAGGCCCGGCTCGTTGGCGTGGAAATGGGCCAAATACGGCGCGGCGGCCCGGAAAGGCTTGAACGTGGCTTCCCCGTTGGCCACCAGTGCCTTGGCGTCCAGCTGCATGCGCAGGGCGGGGTGATTCACCGCTTCCACCACGTACAGGGCGTCAAAGGCCGAATTGATGAAATCGGAATCCTCCGGGCCGAGCGGCTCGAAACAGAAGGAGGTGCCGTGATCGGCGATGCGGGCGCAAAGGGTGCCGCAGAATTCGACGGCCTCGGCGAAGGCGTCGTCCGGGGCGAGATCGCCGCGCCGCCGCCCGCCGCCATAGATCAGGGTCCGCCCACCAAGGTCGCGGCACAGTCCCGACAGGTGCACCAGAAATTCCAGGGTTCGCGCGCGGGTTTCGGCGTCGCGGAATAGTCCCAGGTCAGGGTGGTCGAAAAGCAGCGCGTGCAGCCCGACCACGCGAAGCCCGGCGTCGGTGACGGCGCGCCCATAAGCCGCGACGTCGGCGGGCTTCAGCCCGTGCCAAGTGTCGCGCCACACGCGGCTCGGCGCCACCTCAAGGCCGTGCAGCCCGAAATCAGGCAGACGGCGCAGTTGGTCCAGATGGTCGTAAGGGGTAAGCCCAATGTTGGAAACGGCCAGTTTCACCGCGAAGCGCCTTCACGCCGCGGCAAGGCGTCGGCAGATGCCCGCGAGGACGTCGGCGACCAGCGCGTTGCCCGCGGCCGACAGATGGCTGCCGTATTTGTCGTTAATGTAGAGCTCCGACGGGGCCCCGCTATCGAGCAGGGCGGGGGCCAGATCGACCACGGTCATCCTGTCCTTCAGCCTGTCTACGAGCGACCGATAGTAATGATCGCCCAGGAGGATGCGCTTCAGGTCCATCAACTGGGGCAGCAGGACCAGCACCGGTTTCGTGCCCTTGCCGTGCGCGAAGCCGGCGAAACGGCGGCCGATCGCGCTCATGAGGTCGAGCGGTTCGGCCTCCCGGTATAGCTCGGCGGCGAGCGCGATGTTCTGTTCCATCACGACGGTGAAGGCGCGCTCGTTGCCGCCGCCGGACAAGCGGTCGTGCAGGGCGGCCATGAGCAACGGGAAGTGGCGCCGGCGGCGCTGGAAAAGATGCCAGAGAAAGGGAAACTTCAACAGGTCGCGCGAAAATTTGCGCTCATAGAAGAAGTCCTCGGCCTTGAGCCGTGGCAGCATGGCCTCAATGGCTTGGAACTTTTCCGGCCTGTCGGCGGGGTTCGGAATCAGCCTGAGGGCGCCGTCGTCCAGCACGAACCGGGGCTTGAAGGCAAAACTGTTGCCGTATTCGCTGAAATGCTTCCACACGCTCATGACCCTGACGATGGTTTCCGGCACCACGCCCATGAGGATCAGTGGCGCCGGGTGCCGGTCGAATTCCCGCTCGAGCCGCAGCAGGGCTTGGTCCAATCCGTAATTGCCGACGCCGAAATTGGCGACGTTGACGCCAAGCCGGCGCGACAGCTCATGGGGCCAGGTCTCATCGTCATTGACCTGACGGCAGAACGCATAGGAATCGCCATAGACCAATATTTGCGGCGCCCGGTCCTCGAAGCCCGGATTGCGGCGCGCCCCTCGCCCATCGATGTGGAAACCGACAACACGGCCGTCGGCACCCACTTCCTGGTTACTCGTACCGGGCTTTCGTACCCACCCGAGTTCCGGGTCCCAACCATGGTCGAGGAACTTGGCAAGGCCATCTGCGGGGATCGGCGGGTGCTCATCGGCGGGCGTGATGATCCACTTGCAGCCCGGGCGCAACCAACGCACAAGACCGGCGGCCACCATCTCGAGCGCGGCCAACCCGCCGAGAACGGCCATCAACGTCATTGCCATCCTTGGGGCTCAGTTCAGTGCACGCATCCGGGTCAGGATCAGGTCGCGGCAGGCCTCTACGCCTTTTTCCTGCATGGCCGCGTCCACAATCAGGTCCGGGTTGGCCGGGCGCGGAAAGGGGATGTCCATGCCAACCACGTTGGGAATGGCACCGCCGTAGAGTCCCTTGGTATCGCGCGCCTTGACCACGTCCAGGGGCACGTCGAGGAATACCTCGAAATAGCGGGAGAAGTGTTCCCGGTTCCATGCCTGCCATTCGGGAAAGATGGACAACACGGCGGCAACCACGTGAATGTCCTGGCCGTCAAGAAACCGGCAGAGATGGGAAAGACGTGCCGCGTTGCGCCGCCGGCCTTCTACCGTGTGGTCCACGTCGTCGGGGAACACCTCGCGGAGCTGGTCCCCGTCCACCAGGGCCAGGTGCCGGCAGGTGGGCTTGAGGCGGTCGTAAAGACTCTGTGCCAGGGTTGTCTTGCCGGACCCCGACAGCCCGATCAGCCAGGTAATCATGGAATCAACGTGCCAAGCGCCGGCACCGCGGACACCGATCTGGAAACCCCGTGCCTCATCCGGCGGATCGCGGCCGAACGACGAGGGCGGCGGCCGTCCTTTTGCGCCGCACCGCCTCCTCTCCGACCGTGCCGAAGGCGGCGACGAGCCGTTCGGACGAAATCTCCGGAATTTCCACCAGCCGGCCGGCGATCACCGGATCGAACTGCACTACGGCGGGATGGTCGGGCCGGTAAAGATTGTTCTGTTCCAGGGGATCGGCCTCGAGATCATAAAGCTCGTGGCCCTCGGGGCTGTAGCGGTCGGTGGGGTCCCGGTATTCCTTCCACAAGTAGTTGTAACGCTTGCTGCGGACGGCCATATACAGCGGCTTTTCGTCGAAGGCGCAGTTGCCGCCATGAAATACCTCCAGGACGACGTGGCCGCGGTCCCTTACGCTGGCGCTCGTGATCTCTTCGCCTTCCCATCCGGGATCGGGACGCACACCGGTCAGGCCTGCCAGGGTTGGCGCCACGTCCAACAGGGTCGTCAGGCCATCGATCCGTTGGCCGTCGATGGCCGGGTGAAAAAAGATCAGCGGCACACGGACGTTATGGCTGTAAAAGCGGAAGTGATGGCTGATGTCGCCGTGATCGCCCAGCTCTTCCCCATGATCGCCGCAGACAACGACCAAGGTGTTATCACGCAAACCCAAGCGGTCAAGCGCATCCAGGACACGTCCGATCTGCGTGTCCACGTAAAGAACCGCGGCGTCATAAAGTGCGGACCAGGTGGCCCATTCTTCCGGCGTTTGCGGACGGCCGCGGACGCCCACGGAAACATCCAGGTCGCGGGAGTGGCCGAGGGACTCAAGGTAGTCGGGCGTCTCCTCATCCCAGCGGGGTCCGGTGCCCGCGCAATATGGGACGTGGGTGTCGATGAAATGGGCCCACAAGAGAAACGGCTTTTCCGAGGTTCGATTTCCGAGAATGCGAATGATCCTGTCGGCCAGGGCGGCGCCGTCCACGTAGCGCTTGTAGCGCATGCGGCGGAGCGCGGCACGGCGCGGGTTGACCATGTCAAGCACGCAATTGCCGGCCTCGAAAACGCTTTCGCGCACCAGCTTTCCAAAGGTCCGATATAGCCGCCATTCCGCGGCCAGCCACTCGTGTGCCAAGAACGGCCGGCTCATGTACCGCTGCACGTATGCAACCTCGTCCCGGTCGAACTCGGCGCGATGGCGGCTCACCAGTTTCTCAACGCGCCGGTAGTCGTACCCGTCGTTGACCAGACGGGAATGGGCGAAGTCGGCCCGGTCGATTGCCGAGTCCTCGGCCCGCTTCGCGCAATAATGCTCGATGGCGTCGAACAGCCGTTCCACGACGGGCTCCGCCGCCGCCGCCAGGGCTTCACCACTGATCCGCCCGTCACGGAAATTCTCGGTATGAGATCTCAAGGTGACCCCCGCCACACCTGTGAGGGTGTTGATGACGTACAGGCAATATTCATGGTCGATGCCCCGGTCATAGCCAAGCATCCGGCTGATCCACTGGAAGGTAGACAGGATGTACGTCTCGTAGCCACCCTCGTGGAACGCTTGAAACACGGTCGCGGGACGGTCGAATGCGCCATTATCGTACCCGCCATAGGAAAACGGCGGCGACGACGTGAGGAAGGCATGGAACGACGGTTGGGTGAAGGCGGCGGGCGAAACGGCGTTGGTGCAGACCAAGGCGCTCTTGGAAAGGGCGTCCAAGCGCGGCGTGGTCGGGCGGTCGTAGCCAAGAAGGCTGGTGCGGTCGGCCCGAAGGGCGTCGACCGTGAGGAACAAGACGTTGGGGCGATCGGCGTTCACGGCGTCGGGGTTTTCGAAGGATCGAAATAACGGGTGATGGTACCGTCGGCGATCATCGCGGCGTACCGACGGTAATCGCCGACAGTATCGAACTCCAGCCATCCCCCGTCGACGGGCACGGCATGAATGTCGGTGCCGGTCAGTATCATCTCCATCAGCAGGTCGGTCATATGGGCGTTGGCAACGGAGCGTTTTTCCCGCCAGGGGCGGCGGTTGGCGGCCATGCTCGCCCGTGCCGCGCGCAACGCGGAGACGCCTTTTCCCTGGAACCGCAGGAGCCCGATGTACTGGGCTTCTACGTCGTCCAAATTTGTCACCGGTTGCCCGAAGGGTAATTCGCCTGTCACGCGAAAGGTCCAAGCGATCGCGAGGCGTCTTGGACGTTTTCAATCAGATGTTCGTGGCGAAGGGGGGCGTTCGAAGGGCCGTGAAACCATTCAAGTTGGGGTGTCAGGCAAACTGATGTTCGTGCAGTTCCGCGAAGCGGCCGTTCTGGGCCAGCAGTTCATCGTAAGAGCCGCTCTCGACGATGCGTCCGCCTTCCATGACGCAGATGCGGTCGGCCTTGCTCACGGTGGACAGGCGGTGGGCGACGATCACGATGGTAAACTTGTGGGCGATGGATTCGACGGCCTTCTGGATCATGCGTTCGGACTGGGTGTCCAGGGCGCTTGTCGCCTCGTCAAGCAGCAGCAGCTCCGGATCGCCGACCAGGGCGCGGGCCAGGGCGAGGCGCTGCTTCTGACCCCCTGACAGGCGCACCCCTCCTTCCCCGAGCACCGTGTCGAGCCCCTGGGGCAGCCCCTCCACCACGTCGCGCAGGTGGGTGATGTCGACGACGCGGCGGATGTCATCTTCGGTGCTGTCGGAGTGGGTGAACACCAGGTTGTTGCGCATGGTGTCGTTGAAGACCATGACGTCCTGGGTGACGTAGCCGATTTTGCAGCGCCATGAGCGAAGATTCATCTCCCGCAAATCCACTCCGTCGACCGTGATGTTCCCCGAATCCGGAACGCGCAGCCCGGCGATCAGATCGATCAGGGTCGACTTGCCGGCCCCGGAACTGCCGACCACCGCGATCATCTGGTTGCGCCCGATGGTCAGGCTGACGCCGTCCACCACCGTCTCCTCGCCGTCAGCATAGTGGTAGCTCACGTTGTTGAGCGTGATGCCTTCGGACAGACGCGCCAGCCTTTTGCCACCGCCAAGGTCCTCCTGGTTCGCGCGGCCGGCGGCGATGGCCTCGTCCACCACCCGCATGGCCGGGCGGGCGACGTTGTAGCCCTGGTATTGCTGCTGGAGCTGGGCCACCCGCGGCGCCAGGCGGGCGAGAATCAGCAGGAACACCAGGGTCAGCGAAGAGGTTATGCCGAGCGCCCCGTGGGCGACGGCGATGATTCCCGCGATCAGCACCACCGGCAGGGCTTGGACGAGGAAGTAGATCTGCACCCCGTTCAGCTCGGCATGGAAGCTGGCATGGAACACCGCGCGGATGTGGTCGGCAATGCGGTCGAGCACCCTCCCCTCGCTGGTGGTGACCTTGACCAGCTTTGCCCCCCTCAGAAAGTCGACGCCGTAGAACCCCATGTCCCGGTTAGCGCGGGTGTTAGCCTCGCCCAGAACCCTGGCCCGTCGTTGCAGGGGCCGCACCGCCAATACCACGAAGCCGGTATAAAGCAGCGTAATGGTCATGAGTTCCCACGACAGCATGGCCGAGAACAGCAGGTATAAGGTGACTTGAATGACGGTCGCCACGCACAGCACCGCGGACAGGGATGCATTGCCGGCGCGGTGGCTTTCCTGAATCAGTTGGTTGATCACCTCGCCGTGGGACTGCCGGGTGAAGTGGCTCCAGGTGGCGTGGAAGAGGGCGTCCATGAGGTCCCGGCGGAGCCTGCGGATCAGTTGGTGCTTGGCGCGGAAGGCCAGGTGGCGCTGGGCGTAGCCGAGGCCCAGAGACCCCAGGATCAGGACGGCGATGGAGACGAGCATGGAATTGAGCGTGATCGGCAGGCCCACCGTCCCGAAGACATCGGTGATGACGGTGAACGGCCACTTGAGGTCCTCGGCCGAGCCGCCGGTCATCAGTTCCAGGAGCGGCACGAAGAGCACCAGGCCGAACCCTTCGGCCATGCCGGAGAGGACGATCAGGGCTAGGGTGCCCCAGGCATTGGGCAAGCGGCTGAAGATGGAGAAGAAGCCCATCACGTCACCGGGTTGGCGTCCACGGGCAAAGGTCCTTGGCGGAGCGGGTTGGACTCATACGGGATACCCGTATTGCGCCAGGGGCAGGCCGAGCTCTTCGGCGAGGGCGCGGTTGCCACTGCGATAATAGTCTTCGAGGAAAACACGTGTATTTTGATCGATGACGCTTTTTGCCGGAAACAGCCTTCCGAACAAGGCCGTGTCGGCCCTTTTCAGGAATGCCCGCATTCCCGGGACACTTACGAGTCCCGGCGGCACGAGCGGGAGCCGGTTGAAATCGCTGTATAGGAAACGGTTTGCGACGCGCGCGACGGCCGTCGAGAAAGCCGAGAATCCCGGGTTTTCCTTCTTGCGCATGCTCCGCTCGTCGACGTCGAAGCCGTCGATTCCAAGGAAGTCCGACAGCCCCCGCAGGAAGGTGTCCGGTGATTCCAAAAGCTCCTCGTAAAGGCAGACGTAAACCGAGTCTTCGCCGAACAACGCCCGATAATACCCGACGGCCCGGTCGTAACGCAGGTAGTTCAGCGAGAAGTGCGTGCGGCCGGCTGGCCGAAGTCCCAGGAACAACTTGACGCTGCCGATTCCGCCCTGAGCGAGGTACTGCTTGTAAAGGGAGTCGAGCATGGAAACCTGCTCGCGGATGGAGACGATGATTCTCGCCTCACCGAGGACGGCGCGCAACCTGTCGGCGTTGCGGCAGGTATCCCATGCACCGGCGAATGCGTCGCCAACCAGCGCTTCCCACGAAATCAGCGTATGCCGCCCGGACCGGGTGTCCCGGCCGGCAAAGTAACGCTCGCGCAGCGCCTTCGCATCAAACTCGAAGTCATGGAGTTCCACGATTCCATCGACCCAATCGAAGCCGGGAACCTGGCGCCAGTAGTCGAGATCCGGGTGACCGGGGAAGACACGCGTCTGCAGCCACGTGCTCGCCGTCTTGGGGTAGCCGACGTGCACGAAGACGGTCACGGCGATGTCCTTCCCGCGGGCTGTGCCATCTAAGCGGGTCGTTCAGTGGGCGACCCGTGGCAACGCCGCGTGCCGGCCTCGGGCGGAAGACCGTCCACAGGTGTTGCGGCGGGATCGAAAAACCGGGTGATCGTGCCGTCGGCGATCATCGCCGCCGCC
>JBHHXI010000118.1:0-9471 GCA_046756945.1 Rhodospirillales bacterium | reverse complement strand
CCGGCTCACCCGGCGCTCAGGCGCACATGGCCTGGATCGCCGTCCACTCGGCGTCGGTAAGGGCCGGGGCGCCCCGGCGGGCGTTCCGGCGGATGGTATTGGCGCGGTCGGCCGACGGGGGGTGGGTGGAAAAGAAGGCAAGCGCCTCCGAAGGGTCCCCCTTCCTGGCCTCCAGCCTTTCCAGGAAAGCGCCCAGGTGCCGGGCGTCGTAGCCGGCGCCGTTCATCAACGCCGTGGCGATGGCGTCGGCCTCGCGCTCGGCCTCCCGGGTGTACTGGGTGGCCAGCAACAGCTGCCCCAGGCCGGCGATCACGGTGCCGCCGCCGACGTCGCCGATGAGCAGCCCGACGAGAAGCGACGTGCCCGCCATTTCGATCGCCACCTTGATCGGGTGATGGCGCGCCACGTGGCCGATCTCGTGGGCGAGCACGCCGGCCACCTCGTCCCCGTTGCCGGCGAAGTCGAGCAGGCCGCGTAAAACCAGGATATGACCGCCCGGCAGGGTCAACGCATTGACCATGCCGGTGTCGACGACCCGTATGCTGAGCGCGACCGGCTCGTCCAGTCCGCCGGCGAACCTGGCGGCGAGGGCGTCGAGGGCGGCCTGGCCGTCTTCGCCGGCCGCGCCGGCGCACACCCGGTTGGTGTCGTCTTCATTCGTGTTGATCGCCGCCAGAAGGCGGATGACCTGTTCCGCCGTCTGCTCGCCGATCCGCTGTTGCATGGCGGCGGGAATGGCGAAGGCGAATTCCTGCGCCAGGCGCGGGATCACCACGGTAACGACCAGCGCCACCGAGACGACGGCCGCCGCGCCCCACACCAGCACCGGCCGCCAGTAGCGGCTCCACCCGGGCGTCGTGCGCCCGAGGCCCGGGCAGTGCCGGTCCAGCCCATCGAGGTCCCGGTCGTCGGCCAGGGTCAGCCGGTCGTCCCGGTCGAAGCCGCACCTCAGGCGCACCGGCTGGCCGCGCCCCGGCCTGTCGACGAGGTGGACGTCGGCCGCCGGCCAGCGGTCGACGGCGGCGCCTTCGCTATCGAGGATGACCAGCGCGCCGGCCTCGATGCGCAGCGTCACCGGCCGGCTCACGGCGGTCCGTCCGTCGTTGTAGGTCGCCGCCACGTCCACGGGTTATATCGCTCCCACGTCGAAGGCGTCGGCCAGGCCTTCGCCGGTGGCGGGCACATCCTTTGTCGACTGGACGACCCGGCCGAACGCGGCCATGTCGCTGATCTCCAGGGTCCGGCAGACGTGGGCGACGATCTCGTAGCGCAGGATGAGGTAACTGAGGATGGGCATGACGATGATAACGAGGACGACCGCCAGCGGGACCCCAAACGCCGCCGCCGGCGACGAGTCCGCCGCCGTCGAGAACACGCCGCCGGCGACGACGGCCACAAGGCCAATGATGGCGGCCGCAAGGCCAATCATCGCGCCGACGGTAAGCACGCTCATCCAGATGATCCGCGCGGACCCGGCCGCCGAGGCGAAGGACACGTCGGCGAACCCGGTACAGCCGACCATGTAGCGGAACTCCCAAACGCGGTACCAGATATAGAGGAACGGCACGGCGAGCCAGACGAGCAGCAATGCCGGGGCGCGAAACTCGCCGTCCGGGAATTCGGGCTGCGCGCCGGCCCCGACGAAAGCCACGACGCCCCCGCCCAGGTCCGGATTGGCCGCCAGGAACGCCACGGTCAGGACCACGGGCAGGCCGAAGGCGAGCAAAAAGGGCCCGAACAGGGCCTTTCCCGAACCGGCGAAATCGAACCGGGTCTGTCCGAAGCGCGTGTGCTGGATGCGATAGCGCATGAGGGCGACGCGCATCCACGGATAGGCCATGCCCAGCGTGACCACGGTGAAAAAACTCCAGGCGACGGACAGGCCGAGGAAACGCCGGGTCGAGCCGTCCAGCCCGAAGCGGATGCCGCGCCAGGTGGTGCGGGTCAGGCGATAGCGCCACATGCGGTAGAACGCCACCTGGATGAGGACGAACAGTACCAGGAAATAGGCGATATCCACCATTCTCCGGGCGTCTTCGGACGCCGATTCGAGCACCATCCGCGCCCCCTCGTAGGCCAGGCCGAGGGGCACCAGTATGGCGAGGACGATCAGGAAACCGATAAACAGCTCCGACGGCAGGCCGGTGTATTCCAGGGGATCGCCGTTGATGCGGATGTTGTTCCAGAAGTAGCGCCGGATCCAGGTCTTGGCCCAGAAGCGGTAAATCCAAAGGGTGAGCAGGTTGAACACCGCGTTCTTGACAAGCCGCTTGAACAAAGGCCCGCGCCGGCCGGTGAACTCGACCGGACCCGCCGCGCCGGCCGGCGCCGCGGCCGTCCCTGCGCTCCCGGCCCCGCTCGCCTTCGATCCCGCATCCGCCGGGCGGCGGCGGCCGAAGCCGGCCGGCGGAATGAGGGGCACCCGGCCTACTCCGTCCCGTAGATTGCCAGGCGCTTGACGATGTAGTCGCCGCCCCGGTTGACCATCACGAAGCCGTCGAAGGGATCGGTGAAGCCGCGGTCGATCGCCGTGAACAGCGCCTTGCCGTCCAGCGCGACGGCCATCTCGCCGTCGGCGCGCCGCGTCCATTCGATGCGGTGGGGCTTCTTGTCTTCCAGGGTCACCGGCCCGGCCACGCGCTCGACGACGCTGGAGCCCCAGGGCGAAACCCTGAGCAGTTCCAGCGCGCCGCCCGGCGTGTAGGCCAGCCGGTAGCCGGCGCCCCGCTGCGCCCCCTGGTAGGGGCCGAACTCCAGGCGCCCCTGGCCGAGCCAGGAGCTGAGCTCGATTTCGATGGAGAAGGCGTTGGTGATAGGCGCGCCGGCGTGGATCGCGGCGGCGGCGGCGACGCCGGTTGCCGCCGGTCCCCCGCCTTCCCCCTGCCCCGCCGGTTGACCGAGGATGGTGCCGAGAATGGCCAGCGCCGCATCCCGCCCGGAGCGTTTTCCCTGCTTGCGCTGCTGGGGTTGGGCGGCGGCGGAATCGACCTTGCTTCTGAGCCCCCAGCCGCCCTCGACCCAATAGCGCCCCGCCGTCACCGTCCACGCCGGATCGGCGGTGAAGTTGCCGTCGCCGAAGTCGTCGGCGAGGACGAGCCTGCGCCACGGCCGGTCGTAGCCGCGCGCCAGGCCGCGCAGGTCGCGCAGGAACCGGGGGTCGGCGGCGCGGGCCTTTTCCCCTTCGTCGACGAGGGCGTTCAGGCGGTCGACAAACCCCTGCAGGCGCTCGCGGTCCGCGGACACCGATGGTTCCGCTCCCGCCCAGGGGGCATAGCGTTCCTGCGCCGAAGCCGGCGCCGAAACCAGGGCGAAGGCGAACAGGCCGATCAGGAACCCCATGGCGGCGTCATCCCATTCGTGAGAAACGGGCCCCGGCAACCCAGCGATGCTACCACACACCGGGACGGCGAATCATCCAAAGAGGGTTTTGTTGCCCGGCGCCGCATCTTACGGCGCGTTCATTTTTGAATTCCTCCGCGATCCTCCGTGTCCGCGGCGTTTAAAATCTTAACGCGGAGGACGCAAAGGGACGCAGAGAATTAAGTAAGGTGTCCCCTTAATTGCAGTATCCCAGACACCAAACTTGCCGGAAACATACGAGGACGCAAAGGGACGCAGGGGAAAAGAAAAAACGCATTCACCACCAAGCCCCTTCCGCGGCTTCACCGGTCATAGATGAGGATGGGCGACAGCCACCGTTCCGCCTGGTCCACGGACACGCCCTTGCGCCGGGCGTAGTCCTCCACCTGGTCGCGGCCGATGCGGCCGATGCCGAAGTATTGGGAGTCCGGGTGCGAGAAGTAGTACCCCGACACCGACGCGGCCGGCAGCATGGCGAAGTTTTCGGTCAGGGTCATGGCGGCGTGCTTTTCCGCCTCCAGCAGTTCGAACAACGCCGGTTTCTCGCTGTGGTCCGGGCACGCCGGATAGCCGGGCGCCGGGCGGATGCCCTGGTAGGCCTCGCCGATGATGGCCCGGTTGTCCAGGTCCTCGTCCTTGGCGTAGCCCCAGAACTCCTTGCGCACGCGCTCGTGCAGGCGCTCGGCGAAGGCCTCGGCCAGCCGGTCGGCCAGCGCCTTGAGCAGGATGTCCGAGTAGTCGTCGTGCTGTTTCTTGAACTCGTCGAGCTTGTTCTCGATGCCGATGCCGGTGGTGACCGCGAAGGCGCCGATATAGTCCTCGATCCCGGTCTCTTTCGGCGCGATGAAATCGGCAAGGCAGAAGTTGGCCCGTCCCGGCGACTTCATCATCTGCTGGCGCAGGAAGTGGACGACGGCGCGCACGCGTTTGCGCGATTCGTCGGTGTAGAGCTCCACGTCGTCGTCGCCGACGGTGTTGGCGGGAAAGAAGCCGACGACGCCGTTTGCCGTCAGCCAGCCCTCGCCGACGATGCGCTCGAGCATGGCCTGCGCGTCGGCGAACAGGCCGCGGGCGGCCTCGCCCACCTTTTCGTCCTCGAGGATGCCGGGATAGGTGCCGGCGAGCTCCCAGGTGCGGAAAAAGGGCGTCCAGTCGATGCGGCCGACCAGCTCGTCCAGGTCGTAGCCGGCGAACGCCTTGAGGCCGAGGAAGGCGGGGCGGGGCGGCTTCGCTGCGGCCCAGTCGATGCGGTGCCTGGCCTTGCGGGCGTCGGCGATTCCCAGTTGGCGGGCCTTCTTTTTGCGGCCGGCGTGCCGTTCGCGGACCGCCTCGTACTCTCCGGCCACGGAGGCGAGGAAATCGTCCTTCAAGGTGTCGCTCATCAGGTTGCTGGCGACGCCGACGGCGCGCGAGGCGTCGACCACGTGGATCGTCGGGCCCCGGTAGTTGGGCGCGATCTTGACCGCCGTGTGGGCCTTGGACGTGGTCGCGCCGCCGATCAGCAACGGCAGGTCGAAGCCCTCCCGCGTCATCTCGTGGGCCACCGACGCCATTTCCTCGAGCGACGGCGTGATCAGCCCGCTGAGGCCGATCATGTCCGCGTCGTGCTCGCGCGCCGTCTCCAGGATCTTGGCATAGGGCACCATGACGCCGAGGTCGATGACCTCGAAGTTGTTGCACTGGAGCACGACGCCGACGATGTTCTTGCCGATGTCGTGCACGTCGCCCTTGACCGTGGCGGTGACGATGGTGCCCTTGCCCTTGGTGCTTTCGCTTTTTCGTTTCTCGGCCTCCATGAAGGGTATCAGGTGGGCCACCGCCTGCTTCATGACGCGGGCGCTTTTCACCACCTGGGGCAGGAACATCTGGCCCGAGCCGAACAGGTCGCCGACCACGTTCATGCCGTCCATGAGGGGGCCCTCGATGACCTCTATGGGGCGGTCGGCGCCCAGGCGCGCCTCTTCCGTGTCCTCGATGATGTAATCGGTGATGCCCTCGACGAGCGCGTGGCCCAGGCGTTCGGCGACCGGCGCCTGGCGCCAGCTCAGGTCCTCGGTCTTGGCGCGCGCCTGTCCCTCGGCCGAATCCGCGATCTCCACCAGGCGCTCGGTGGCGTCGGGGCGCCGGTTCAGCACCACGTCCTCGACCCGTTCGCGCAGATCGTCGGGGATGTCCGCGTAGACCGCCAGCTGGCCGGCATTGACGATGCCCATGTCCATCCCGGCCTTGACCGCGTGGTACAGGAACACGGCGTGCATGGCCTCGCGTACCGGGTTGTTGCCGCGGAACGAGAACGACATGTTGCTGACGCCGCCGCTGGTCAGGGCGTAGGGCAGGTTTTTTTTGATCTCGCGCACCGATTCGATGTAGTCGACGGAGAAGTTGTTGTGTTCCTCGATGCCGGTGGCGACGGGAAAGATGTTGGCATCGAAGATGATGTCCTCGGGCGGCACGCCCACCTTTTTGGTCAGGATCTCGTAGGACTTGGTGCAGATGTCGAGCATGCGCGCCTTGCTGTCCGCCTGGCCGTCTTCGTCGAAGGCCATGACGATTATGGCGGCGCCGTAGCGGAGGATCTCCCGGGCCTGGGCGATGAAGGGCTCCTCGCCTTCCTTGAGGCTGATCGAGTTCACCACCCCCTTGCCCTGGACGCATTTGAGGCCGGCCTCGATCACCGACCACTTGGACGAGTCGATCATCACCGGCACCCGGCAGATATCGGGCTCGGAGGCGACCAGGTTGAGGAACCGCACCATGGCGGCCTGCGAATCCAGCATGGCCTCGTCCATGTTGACGTCGATCACCTGGGCGCCGTTCAGCACCTGGTCGCGCGCCACCTGCAGCGCCGCATCGTAATCCTCGTCCAGGATCAGCTTGGCGAAGCGCGCCGAGCCGGCCACGTTGGTCCGTTCGCCGACGTTGACGAACCCGGTGACCGGCGCGATGGTCAGGGGCTCCAGGCCGCTGAGCCGGCAATGCCGTTCGATCTCCGGGACCTTGCGCGGCGCCACCGGGGCGACGGCGTCGGCGATGGCCGCGATGTGGGCGGGCGTCGTGCCGCAGCAGCCGCCGACGATGTTGACCAGGCCGCTCTCGGCGAACTCCCTGAGCTGGCCGGCCATGTATTCCGGGGTGTCGTCGTATTCGCCGAACTCGTTGGGAAGGCCGGCGTTGGGATGAACGCTGACATAGACTCCGGCGACATGGGCGGCGTCGAGGATATGGGGGCGCAGGTCCTTGGCGCCGAGGGCGCAGTTGAAGCCGACGCTCAGGGGACGGGCGTGGGCGACCGAGTTCCAGAAGGCCTCCGCCGTCTGCCCCGAGAGCGTGCGCCCCGAGGCGTCCGTGATGGTGCCCGAAATCATCACCGGCAGGCGCACCCGGTGGTCGTCGAAATATTTGTGGATGGCGTAGATGGCCGCCTTGCAGTTCAGGGTGTCGAAGACCGTCTCGACGAGCACGATGTCGGCCCCGCCATCGACAAGGCCGGCGATGGATTCGCTATAGGCGGTCACCAGTTCGTCGAAGGTCACGTTGCGGTAGGCCGGGTCGTTGACGTCGGGCGAGATCGACGCGGTGCGGTTGGTCGGCCCGAGAACGCCGGCGACGAAGCGCGGCTTGTCCGGCGTCCTGGCCTGGACCGCATCGGCGGCGGCGCGGGCGATGCGGGCGCCCTCGCGGTTGAGCTCGTAGACCAGGTCTTCGGCGCCGTAGTCGCTCTGCGCGATGGAGGTCGAGTTGAACGTGTTGGTCTCGACGATGTCCGCGCCCGCTTCCAGATACGCGGTGTGGATGTCGCCGATGATGTCGGGCCGGCTGAGGGTGAGCAGATCGTTGTTGCCCTTCAGGTCCGAGGGGTGATCGGCGAACCGCTCGCCCCGGTACCCCGCCTCGTCCAGCCCATGGGCCTGGATCATGGTTCCCATGGCGCCGTCGAGCACGAGAATGCGCCGGGCCAGCAATTCCTCGAGCAGGGCCGTCGTTTCGGTGTCCTTCATGGGGCGGCCTTCAGCTCCTGGCCGGTCGGCTCCGCCTTCGCCCGCACGCCGAGCATGTGGCAGATGGCATAGGTCAGTTCGGCCCGGTTGAGCGTGTAGAAATGGAAGTCGTTGACGCCGTTGGCATACAGCGCCCGGCACTGTTCGGCCGCCACCGTCGCCGCCACCAGCCTGCGGGTATCGGGACGGTCGTCCAGCCCTTCGAAAAGATCGGCCATCCAGCCCGGAACCCGGGTCCCGCAGATGGCGGCGAACTGCACGACGCGGGCGAAATTGGTCACCGGCAGGATGCCCGGCACGATGGGCACGGTGACGCCGGCGGCGCGGGCGCGCTCGAGGAACCTGAGGTAGATGTCGGCGTCGAAGAAGAACTGGGTGATGGCGCGGGTGGCGCCGGCGTCGATCTTGCGCTTGAGGTTGTCCAGATCGGCCTCGGCGCTGGCCGCCTGGGGGTGAACCTCGGGAAAGGCGGCGACGCTGATTTCGAAGTCGGCCACCCTTTTCAACCCCGCCACCAGGTCGGACGCATAGGCATAGCCGCCGGGATGGGGCTCATAGCGGTCCACGTCGTCGGGCGGATCCCCGCGCAGGGCGACGACGTGGCGGATGCCCGAGCGCCAGTACCGCCGCGCCACCTCGTCGATTTCGTCGCGGGGCGCGCCGACACAGGTGAGGTGGGCGGCCGGCTCCAGCACCGTTTCCCGGCGGATGCGCACCACCGTGGCGTGGGTGCGCTGGCGGGTCGAGCCCCCGGCGCCGTAGGTGACCGAGACGTACGCCGGCTCAAGGGGCGCCAGGCGCTGGATGCTGTCCCACAGGATGTCCTCCATCTTTTCCGTCTTCGGCGGAAAAAACTCGAACGACACCCGGACGTCGCGGGGAAGGGGCGACGCCACGGCCAGGGAGGGCCGGGCGGCCGGCGCCCCCGCGGTCTTTTTTTTCGTCGAAGCCATCACCCGGCGGTCTCCTCCGGCTTGGCCGCCAGCCACACGGTCACGGTCAGGGGGTCGCCCGGCAGATGCACGACCTCCCTGGTTACAAGATGGGCAGCGGCGAACCATCCGGCGACCTCGGAATCGCCGAACCCGAGCCGGCGGTGTTCGTGTTCGCTGCGCAGGGACTCGAGGTCGTGGGGCGCGAAGTCCGCCACCAGCATCTGCCCGCCGGGGCGCAGCACCCGCGCCGCCTCGGCGATCACCGGGCCGGGATTGTCGACATAGTGCAGCACCTGATGGATGGTCACGGCGTCGAACGAAGCGCCCCGAAAGGGCAGCTGAAACATGTCGGCCTGGCGCACCGCGCAGTTCTTCAGGCCGGCCCGTTCCAGGTTGGCCCGCGCCACGGCCAGCATCTCGCGCGACAGGTCGATGCCCTGGGCGTGGGTCACCCGCGGGCCGAAAAGCTCGAGCATGCGCCCGGTTCCGGTGCCCACGTCGAGCAGGTCGCGGATGCCCTGGGCGGGCAGGAACCCGGCGAGCACCCGTTCGACCTCGCGTTCGTCCACATAGAGGGAGCGCAGTTCGTTCCAACGGGCGGCGTTCCTGCGGAAATAGGCCGCCGCCGCCCGCGCGCGGCCCGCCTTGACCCCGGCCAGGCGCTCCAGATCGAGGGCCAGATCCTGATCGTCCTCGGGCAACATGGCGATCAGGTGCCGGGCGATCTCGGCCCCGGGCCCGTCGCGGACCAGACGGTGGTAGATCCGGCTGCCCTCGCGGAAGCGGTCGAGCAGGCCGGCCTCGGCGAGAAGCTTGAGGTGGCGCGACACCCTGGGCTGGCTCTGGCCGAGGACCTGCACCATCTCGCCGACACTCAGCTCGCCCAGGGCGCTGAGCGCCAGCAGACGCAGGCGCGTCGGTTCCGCCACCGCCCGCAAAGCCGTCAACAGGGGTTGCACCGCGGTCCTCCTTGCGAGGGATCCATGCCATCAACCTGATAAGATTGCATATATAAACATATCTTTATATATTTTTCGGCGTGCCGTCCAGGGTCTTTTTTTTCGTGGTCCCGGGGGCGTCCCATCCGCGGCCCCTGGCAGGCTGCGGAAAAAGGGTCGCGCCTCCTCAGCCTGCCGGGTAAGTGATTGATTATATGAGAATTCTCATCCCGAGGAGCC
>JBHHXI010000117.1:0-9632 GCA_046756945.1 Rhodospirillales bacterium | reverse complement strand
GCGGCCAGGCGCCGGCGGGCCTGCCCACCGAAGCCGCGCCGGCGGCGAAGGCGGGCCTGCCCACCGAAGCCGCGCCGGCGGCGAAGGCGGGAGAGACCATGGTGATCACCGGCAAGGGCGGCAAGCAGCGCATGGTGCCCGTGCTGCCCATGGTCGCGCGGGCCATCGACGACTACCTCGCCGCCTGTCCCTACCCCTTGGGCGACGACGATCCGCTGTTCTTGGGCGTGCGCGGCAAACGGCTGAACCCGGGGGTGGTGCAGCGGCAGGTGCGGCGCCTGAGGGCGCTCCTCGGCCTGCCGGAGACGGCGACGCCGCACGCGCTGCGCCACAGTTTCGCCACCCACCTGTTGTCCGGCGGCGGCGACCTGCGCACCATCCAGGAACTGCTCGGCCACGCCTCGTTGTCGACCACCCAGCGCTACACCGCCGTCGACGCGGGGCACCTGACGGCCGTCTACCGCAAGGCCCATCCGCGGGCCCGGCGGCGTTAGCCACGGCGGCTCAGGACTTTTCGCGGCCGAGCACGGCCAGGGCCACCGGGCCGAGGGCCACGACGAGGCCGCTGAACAGGAAGGCCAGCCCCCAGGACTGGATGGTTTCGCCGCCCGTGGCTCCGGTTCCGCTCAGATCGAGGACCACGCCGAAGGCCAGCGGTCCGGCGAAGGCGCCGATGAATCCGATACAGGAATGGACCGCCATGGTGGCGCCCCGGTAGCCCGCCGGCGCGGCGCCGACCACGCCGGCGGTGATGGCGGCAGAATCCCCCGTCACCGTAACCCCGTAGACCATGCACAAAACGACGACCAGGGTGAACGGCGCGCCCGCCGCGAACCCGAGGAACCCGGCGAGCACCGCCGAGGTCAGCATGACGATGGTGATGGTGCGATGGCGGCCGATGCGCCGGGCCAGCTCGTTGCCGAGCACGCTGGCGGGAAGGCCGAGCAGATTGACGAAGGCGGCAATGGCCGTGGCGCTCCATGTCATGGCGCCCGGGCCGGTGGCGGCGGCGAACACCAGATAGGCGACGATCCAGGAGCGGAAGGCGAACAGTTCGAAATTATGGGCGGTGTAGGCCAGCACGTAGGCCATGACCGCCCGGCAGCGCAGCACCGGGCGGAAATCGAGAAGGTGGGTGTCGGGCACCTGGGCGCCCAGCGGGTCTTCCCGGGGCAGGATCGCGGCCATCAGCGCCGCGGCGACGACGGGACCGGCGGCGGCGAGGCCGAAGGCCCACCGCCAGTCCAGCGCCGCCGCCACCTCGCCGGCAAGGAAGTACGACAGCGAGGTGCCGATGCCGAAGCTTGACGTATAGAACGCCACCGCGCGGCTCTGGTCCTTGTCGGCGGCCAGGTCTCGCAGGTGGTCGCCGAGCAGTTTCAGGCCCGGCATGTAGGTCCCGGCGAGGCCGACGCCGGCAAGCAGCCGAAACGCCAGCGCCGTCCACAATCCCTCCGCCGCCAGGGCGAAGCCCAGGTTGGCCAGCGCGGCGATCGCCGTGCACAGGAAGAAGACCCGCCGGGGCGCCACCCGGTCGGTGAGACTGACGAGAACGGGGACCGCGAACAGATAGCCGGCATAGAAAATGCCGTTGATCCACCCGGCGTCGGTATTGCTCAGCGCCCAGGTGTCGATGAAGGTGGGCAGCAGCGCCGGAAAGGCGGCGGTGCCGGCCATGCCGAAGATCTCGGCCACACAGAACACGGCGATCAACGTGACGGGGGAGGGGGCGCGGGACATGGCGTCATATTAACCCAGGACGCCACGCCATGGGCAAACCCCGGTCCGCCGCCGGGCGACCAGGCGCCGCCGTTCCGGCGCACGTGGGCGCCGGGGCGGACGGGACGGCGCCTATCGGACGTCTACGATGAAGTCCTTTTTTTCGTTGGTTTCCGGATCGAACCGGGAACGGCTCGTGTGGTTGACGTGCATGCCGTAGGTGTGGAGCGACAGGGTCACGCGGTCGGTTTCGTTCTGCACGGCGTGAATGCCGCCCGTCTTCATGCAGATCAGCTCGCCCTCGCCCGCGTTGAAATCGTGCTTGACCTCCAGCTCCCCATAGTCCGGACGGCTTCCGTCGTCGAGACGCTTGTAGCGGATGTTGCGCTCGATGCCGTCAACGCCCGCCACCACGGCCCAGGTCCCGTGATCGTGCGCCGGAGCCCCGCGACCGGGCAGCCAGGAAACGACGAACACCGCCAGGGTATGGTCGGGCTCCTCGTGCAGAAGATGGACGCCGAAGCCCTGCCCGGGGTCGGCATCGTAATGCTCCTGGCGGAGCCAGCCCTTTTCCAGGGCCAGACGCCGCGCCAGGGGCCCGACGCGGCCTATGATCCCGTCCTCGTCGTCCGTTTCCCGCGTAATTCGGCGCAGGTCCTCTATGTAACTATGCAAAGAATAGGATTCCCCCATGGTCCCGTTCCCCTCCTGACCGTCATTCTGTTGCCGCGCCCCCCTCTCTTGCGCACGGCCCTGTAATCGCGGCCACAATGCCCGAATTTCCGCCTCCGCACAATAGCACGGCGTTGGTGTAAGGGAGGGAGGGGCGCCACCTGCCCGTGTCCGTAGGGACGGTCCGTTTTGGTCCCGCCGGCGGTCTTGGCCCCGCCACGCCGTCAGATATGGATGGCCCGTCCGCCGACGGCCATGGCCGCTTCCTTGACCGCCTCGCTCATGCCCGGGTGGCCGTGGGACGAGCGCGCGATGTCCTCGGCCGAGCCGCCGAACTCCATGGCGATGACCACTTCCTGGATCAGGTCGCCGGCCTGGGGACCGACGATGTGGACACCGAGCACCCGGTCGGTGCCGGCGTCCGCCAGGATTTTCACGAAGCCGTCGGTGTCGGCGTTGCAGCGCGCCCGCGAATTGGCGGTGAAGGGGAACTTGCCGACCCTGTACCGGACGCCGGCGTCTATCAGCTGCTCCTCCGTCCGGCCCAGGCTCGCCACCTCGGGCCAGGTGTAGACGACGCCGGGAATGGCCTCGTAGTTCACGTGCCCGGCCTGGCCGGCCAGGATCTCGGCCACGGCGACGCCTTCTTCCTCCGCCTTGTGGGCCAGCATGGCGCCGCCGATCACGTCGCCGATGGCGAAGACGCCGGGCACGTTGGTGCGGAAGCCGGAATCCACCTTGACGAAGCCATGGTCGTCCGTCTCCACGCCGACCTTCGCCAGACCCAGGCCCCCGGTATGGGGCCGCCGGCCGACGGAGACCAGGACCACCTCGGCCTTGAGGGTCTCGGACGTGCCGCCCTCCACCGGCTCGACGGAGAGCGTGACGCCGGTCTTCGACGCCTTGGCCCTGGTCACCTTGGTGGACAGGCGGAATTCGAGGCCCTGTTTCTTGAGGATGCGCTGCATCTGGCGGCACGCCTCGCCGTCCATGCCGGGCAGGATGCGGTCGAGGAACTCCACCACCGTCACCCGGGCGCCCAGGCGCCGCCACACGGACCCCAGTTCCAGCCCGATGATGCCGGCGCCGACGACGACCATGGTCTTGGGAACCGTTTTGAGCGACAGCGCGCCGGTGGAGCTGACGATCCGCTTTTCGTCGATGTCCACGCCGGCCAGCGGCGCCACATCGGAGCCGGTGGCGATGACGATGTTCCCGGCCGTCAGTACGTGTTTCTTCCTGCCCTCGGTCACGGTGACCTGGCCGGCGGCCGTGATGGCGCCGACGCCGACCAACCGGGTCACCTTGTTCTTCTTGAGCAGGAACCCGACACCCTTGGTGAGGTCCGCCACGACCTGGGTTTTCCGCGCCATCATGGTGTCCAGGTCGAGCTTCACCGCGCCCGTCTTCACCCCGTGGGCGGCGAAGGTGTGCGCCGCCTCCTCGAAGTGGTGGGACGACTGCAGAAGCGCCTTCGACGGGATGCATCCGACGTTCAGGCAGGTGCCCCCGAGGGTGGCGTATTTCTCCACGCAGGCGACGGTCATGCCCAGTTGCGCCGCCCGGATGGCGGCCACGTAGCCGCCCGGACCGCCGCCGATGACGACCAGATCGAATGTGTTTTCAGTCATGGATTACGCCCTGTTTCGTGTTCGCTTCGCCGCCGCGTGCGGATTTACGCATCGAGCATGATGCGCTGGGGATCCTCGATACATTCCTTGACGCGGACCAGGAAGGACACCGCCTCGCGGCCGTCGACGATGCGGTGGTCGTAGCTGAGCGCCAGGTACATCATCGGCCGCGCCTGGATGGAGTCGTCCGCCGTGACCATGGGACGCTTCTGGATCTTGTGCATGCCGAGGATTCCCGACTGGGGCGGATTGAGGATGGGCGTCGACAACAGCGAGCCGAAGACGCCGCCGTTGGTGATGGTGAAGGTGCCGCCCTGCAGGTCGTCCAACGCGAGATTTCCGTCGCGCGCCCGGCGGCCGAAATCGGCGATGCTCTTTTCGATGTCGGCGAAGCTCAGCGCGTCCACGTCGCGCACCACCGGCACCACCAGGCCCTGGGGCGAACCGACGGCGACACCGATGTCGTAATGGTTCTTGTAGACGATGTCGTCGCCGTCGATTTCGCCGTTGACGGCGGGGAATTCGCGCAGGGCGACGACCGAGGCCTTGACGAAGAACGACATGAAGCCGACGCGCACGCCGTGTTTTTTCTCGAAGGCGTCGCGGTAGCGGGCGCGTATCTCCATCACCGCGGTCATGTCCGCCTCGTTGAAGGTGGTCAGCATGGCGGCGGTGTTCTGGGCCTCCTTGAGGCGCTCGGCGACGCGCCGGCGCAGCCGCGTCATGCGCACCCGTTCCTCGCGCGGCCCGGCGGGCCTGGGCGGGAACTGGGCGCCGGGCGCCGGTTCGGCGGCCGGAGCGGCGGGCGGAGCGGCGGCCGGTTGAGGGGCCGGTTCCGGGGCGGCGGCCGGAGCGGCCTGGCTCTTGACGAAGGCCAGCACGTCGCCCTTGGTCAGGCGGCCGTCCTTGCCGGTGCCGGGGATTTGCGAGGCATCGAGCCCGTGTTCGTGGACGATCTTGCGCACCGCCGGGGACAGCGCCGGGGCGGCCGCCGGCTCGGGCTGGGGCGCGGGCGCGGGTTCGGGTGCGGGTGCGGGTTCCGGTGCGGGTGCGGGTTCCGGCGCGGCGGGCGGCGCCGGCTTTTCCTTGGCCGCCGGCGCGGGTGCCGCGGCGGCGGCGCCCTCGGCGATGGTGCCGAGCAGGGCGCCGACTTCGACATCGGCGCCCTCGGCGGCGACGATCTCGCTCAAGGTGCCGGCGGCCGGGGCGTTGACCTCCACCGTGACCTTGTCGGTTTCCAGCTCCACCAGCGGGTCGTCGACCGCCACCGCTTCGCCCACCGCCTTGAACCATTTCGTCACGGTGGCCTCGACCACCGATTCGCCGAGTGTGGGTACCTTGATCTCCATCGCCATGTCGTCCCCAAATTCCAACTGTGTCGGGCCGGATCCGGTTTATCCCTTTTTGCGCCGGAAGGGCTGCTGCAACGATTTCACCGCCGCCGTCAGGGCCCCCTTGACCAGCCGCGCCTGTTCCTCCTGGTGGACCTTGGCCATGCCCGTCGCCGGCGATGCGGCGGCCGGGCGCCCGGCGTACACGGGGCGCCTCGCCTTGTTGCCGCCAAGCTCCACCAGAATGTTGTCGAGGCGCGGAAAGACGAAGGTCCAGTAGCCCATGTTGGCGGGCTCCTCCTGGCACCACACCACCTCGGCGTCCGGGTACCGGCGCAACTGTTTGACCAGCGTGTTGCGCGGCCACGGGTAGAGCTGTTCGACGCGGACGAGGGCCACGTCGTCGATGCCCGCGTCACCGCGCGCCTGCCAGAGGTCGTAGTACACCTTGCCCGAGCACAGGACCACGCGCCGGACCTTCTTGTCGGCAACCAGGTCATCGGTTTCCGGCAGCACCCGGTGGAAGCCGGTGCCGGCCGCCATGTCCGCCAGCTTCGAGACCACCAGCTTGTGCCGGAGAAGCGATTTCGGCGCCATGACGATCAGGGGCTTGCGGAAGTTGCGCCGCATCTGCCGGCGCAGGGCGTGGAAGTAATTGGCCGGCGTCGTCAGGTTGACCACCTGCATGTTGTCCTCGGCGCACAGCTGCAGGTAGCGTTCGGGCCGGGCCGAGGAATGCTCCGGCCCCTGGCCCTCGTGGCCGTGGGGCAGCAACAGCACGATGGACGCCATGCGCAGCCACTTGGATTCGCCCGAGGCGACGAACTGGTCGATGATCACCTGGGCGCCGTTGGCGAAGTCGCCGAACTGGGCCTCCCACAGCACCAACGTTTGCGGATCGGCCAGCGAATAGCCGTATTCGTAGCCGAGCACGCCGGCTTCCGAAAGGGGGCTGTCCATGACCTCGAAGGTGGCCTGGCCTTCGCGGATCTCGCTCAAGGGGAAGTACCGTTCCTCGGTGTCCTGGTCGACAAGCACGCAGTGGCGGTGGGAGAACGTGCCCCTTCCCGAATCCTGGCCCGACAGGCGCACCCGCGTGCCTTCCACCAGGAGGCTGCCGAAGGCCAGCGCCTCGGCCGTCCCCCAGTCGATACCCTCGCCGCTCTCGATCATCTTCCGCTTGGCGTCCAGCTGGCGCAGGATCTTGCGGTTGACGTTGAAGTTTTCCGGCGGGCGCGAGATCGCCATGCCCACCTCGCGCAGCACCTTGATCGGAACGGCGGTATCGTCGTCGCGCAGTTCCTCCTCGCCCGACATCTGCACCAGCCCCTTCCACTTGCCTTCCAGCCAGTCGGCTTTGTTGGGCTTGTACCCGGGGGCCGCCTCGAATTCCTGTTCCAGGCGCGCGCGGAAGTCGGCGACCATCTGCCCGGCGTCCTCTTCGGTGAACGCGCCCTCCCTGATCAGTTGCCTGGCGTAGAGCTCGCGGGTGGTCGGATGGGCGGCGATGGCGCGGTACATGATGGGCTGGGTGAACATGGGTTCGTCGGCCTCGTTGTGGCCGTGGCGGCGGTAGCAGAACATGTCGATGACCACGTCGCGCTTGAATTCCTGGCGGAATTCGGTGGCGATGCGGGCCACGTGCACCACCGCCTCGGGGTCGTCGCCGTTGACGTGGAAGATAGGCGCTTGGATCCCCTTGGCCACGTCCGACGGATAGGGCGACGATCGCGAGTGGGACGGGCTGGTGGTGAAGCCGATCTGGTTGTTGACGATGAGATGGATGGTGCCGCCGGTGCGGTAGCCGCGCAACTGGGAAAGGTCCAGTGTCTCGGGGACCAGGCCCTGGCCGGCGAAGGCGGCGTCGCCGTGCATCAACAGGCCCATGACCTGATTGCGCGCCTCGTCGTTGCGCTCGTTCTGCTTGGCCCGCACCTTGCCGAGGACGACCGGGTTGACCGCTTCCAGGTGCGAGGGGTTGGCGGCCAGGGACAAATGGATGGTGTTGCCGTCGAACACCCGGTCCGCCGAGGTGCCCAGATGGTACTTGACGTCGCCCGAGCCCTGGACATCGTCGGGGCCGGAGGCGACTCCCTGAAACTCGGAAAAAATGGCCACGTAGGGCTTGCACATGATGCTGGCCAGCACGTTCAGCCGGCCCCGGTGGGGCATCCCCAGCACCACCTCCTTGATGCCCAGTTGCGAGCCCCTTTTGATGATCTGCTCGAGCGCCGGGATCATGCTCTCGCCGCCGTCGAGCCCGAAGCGCTTGGTCCCGGTGTATTTCACATCGAGGAATTTCTCGAAACCGTCGGCCTCGACCAGGCGCTGGTAGATGGCGCGCTTGCCCTTGAGGGTGAACTGGGTCTGGTTGCGTATGCCCTCGATGCGCCGCTGAATCCAGGCCTTCTCCTCGGGCTCCATGATGTGCATGAACTCGACACCGATGGACCCGCAGTACGTTTCGCGGAGAACCTGGAGGATCTCGCGCATGGTCGCGGTCTCCAGTCCCAGCACGTGGTTGATGAAGATGGGGCGGTCCAAGTCGGCGTCGGTAAAGCCGTAGGACTTGGGATCGAGCTCGGGGTGGTGGGTCTTGCCCTCCAGGCCCAGGGGATCGAAGCGGGCGATGAGATGGCCGCGCACCCGGTAGGTGCGGATCAACATCAGCGCGCTGAGGGAATCCTTGGTCGCCGCCCTGACCTGGTCGCCGCCGAACAATCCGCTGACGGTGCCGGTGGGGATGGGGGACGGGCCCGACGCGGGCGCCCCCGGGGGGCCACCGGGGGGTGTCCCCCCGGTCATTGGATACGCGGGGGGCGCCCCCGCGACCCCCGGGGCACCCCCGCCGTCGCCGTCGCCGCGGCCGATGACGCCCGCGTCCGAGGGCGCCCAGCTGGCCCCGCGCATCTCGTCGAGGACGGCCCGGCCGTCCTCTTCCAGGCCCGAGAAATAGGTGACCCAGCTTGCGTCCACGGTGGCGGGGTCGTCCAGATAGCGGGCATAAAGCTCGGCGATAAAGGCGGCGTTGGTGCCGGTCAGGAACGAATCAATTGTGGCTGCCATGGCTCCGGAAAAGGCGCCGCAATCAAGCGCGTCTTCCCTCCGTGTGATCCAGGACCGGACGGTCCTGCGCTGAACACTGATAACCGCGAACGGTTAACCGTCCATTACCTTCAACATGGTGCTGCCGATGGACGCCGGCGAATCGGCGACGTGGATGCCGGCGCTCTTCAAGGCCTCGATCTTGTCGGCGGCGCCGCCCGTTCCGCCGGAAATAATGGCGCCGGCGTGCCCCATGCGCCGCCCGGGGGGCGCCGTCAGGCCGGCGATGAAGCCGACCACGGGCTTCTTCGTCTTCGACGCCCGGACCACCTCGGCGCCCTCTTCTTCCGCCGTGCCGCCGATCTCGCCGATCATGACGATGCCTTCGGTCTCGTCGTCGGCGAGGAACATCTCGAGGCAGTCGACGAAGTCGGTGCCGTTCACCGGATCGCCGCCGATGCCGATGCAGGTGGTCTGGCCCAGACCGCTGGTCGTGGTCTGGGCGACCGCTTCGTACGTAAGGGTGCCCGAACGGGACACGACGCCGATCCGGCCCGGCTTGTGGATGTGACCGGGCATGATGCCGATCTTGCATTGGCCGGGGGTGATCACCCCGGGGCAGTTGGGGCCGACGAGCCGCGTGCCCGAGCCGTGCAGCGCCCTTTTGACGCGCACCATGTCGAGCACCGGGATACCTTCGGTGATGCACACCACCAGCGGCAGACCCGCGTCGACGGCCTCGAGGATGGCGTCGGCGGCGAACGGCGGCGGCACGTAGATGACGGACACGTCGGCCCCGGTCTTCCCGGCCGCCTGGGCGACCGTATCGAACACCGGCAGGCCGAGATGGGTGGTGCCGCCCTTGCCCGGCGTCACGCCGCCGACCATGGCGGTGCCATAGGCGATGGCCTGCTCGGAATGAAAGGTTCCCTGGGCGCCGGTGAATCCCTGGCAGATGACCCGGGTGTCGGAATTGACCAGAATCGCCATTACGCGGCCTCCCTGACCGCGGCGACGACCTTTTGGGCGGCGTCCCCCAGGTCCTCGCCGGACACGATGGGCAGGCCGGAGCGGGCCAGGATGTCCCGGCCCTGCTCCACGTTGGTGCCTTCCAGGCGCACCACCAGGGGCACGTCGAGGCTGACCTCGCGGGCGGCGGCGACGACGCCCTCGGCGATGACGTCGCAGCGCATGATGCCGCCGAAGATGTTGACCAGGATGCCCTTCACGTTGG
>JBHHXI010000116.1:0-9765 GCA_046756945.1 Rhodospirillales bacterium | reverse complement strand
GACCTGGTCGGGCACCGTGGTCGCCCGCGAGGGCATGGAACTCACCCTCGACTGAGGCCTTAGGGGCGCCCCGCGGCTGACGGCGACGGTGCGACCGGTCGTGGGGCCACGCTCGCCGATCTTGCGTGCCGAAGCTTCGTCGCGCCGGTACGCGCGCCCTCAGGCGCCGGTCTGGGAGATCATCTTGAGGACCATGTGCTCGAGCACGCCCTCGATCCCGGCCTCGTGGCCGACGCCGCTTTCCTTGACGCCGCCGAACGGGGTCTCGGGCGAGGCGACGATCATGCTGTTGACGGCCACCATGCCGGCTTCCAGCGCGTCGGCGATGTCCATCGCCCGATGGGACGACGCGGTGAAGGCGTAGGCCGCCAGGCCGTAGGGCAGGCCGTTGGCCCGCTCGACCACCTCGTCGAAAGACTCGAAGCGGACGATCGGCGCCAGCGGTCCGAAGGGCTCCAGCCGCATCACCTTGGCGTCGTCGGGCACGTCGGTGAACACGGTGGGCTCGAAAAAGAAGCCCTGGTTGCCCTGCCGCGCGCCGCCGCATCGCACCGTCGCCCCGTGGTCGCGCGCGTCGGCAACGAAGTCCTCCATGGCGTCGATGCGGCGCGGATTGGCCATCGGTCCCATCCGGGTGGCGTCGTCCAGCCCGTCGCCGAGCTTCAGGGATTTGGATATCTCGACGAACTTCTCGACGAAGCCATCGTGCACGGAGTCGTGCACGTAGAACCGGCTGGGCGAGATGCACACCTGGCCCGCGTTGCGGTACTTGGCGGCGGCGGCGACCCGGGCCACCGTCTCCACGTCCACGTCGTCGAAGACCACCACCGGCGAATGGCCGCCGAGCTCCATGGTCACCTTCTTCATGCCCCCGGCGGCCAGCTTGGCCAGGTGCTTGCCCACCGGGATCGATCCGGTGAACGAGATCTTGCGGATCACCGGCGACCGGATCAGGTGTTCGGAGACGTCGGCGGGGACGCCGAAGACGACGTTCACCACGCCCTTGGGCACGCCCGCCTCCTCGCACAGCCGGACGATGGCGATCGCCGTGCCCGGTGTTTCCTCGGCCGGCTTGACGATCACCGAGCAGCCCGCGGCGAGCGCCGTGGCGACCTTGCGACCGGGCATCAGGGCGGGGAAGTTCCACGGCGAGAACGCCGCCACCGGGCCGATGGGCTGGTAAACCGCCATCATGCGCGTGCCGTCGAAACGCGAAGGGATGACGCGGCCGTACGTGCGCTTGCACTCCTCGGCCGCCCATTCGTAGCTGTCGGCGGTGATCTGGACCTCGGCCAGCGCCTCGGGCAGCGGCTTGCCCTGTTCCAGGGTCATGATGCGGGCGATGCGGTCGGCGCGGGCGCGGATCAGCTCGCCGACGCGCTTGAGGATCGCGGCCCGCTCCAGTGGTTTCACGGCGCGCCAGGTCCTGAACCCCCGGTCCGCGGCGTCCAGCGCCCGGTCCAGGTCCGCCGGCGAAGCGTGGGGCAGGACCCCCAGCGCCTTCTCCGTCGCCGGATTGATGACGTCCTCGGACTCCCCGGTGCTGCCCTGGCACCATTCTCCGTCGATATAGAGGGCTAGGTCTTCGTACATCGTCCACCTCCCGGATGGGACCTGCCGTACACATCGCGGCGCGGCGACGTTAGCACGACTCCGTTCTCACAACAGGATTTAACAGCATTTTCCCCTGGCGTGGAGGTCCGAAACCGGCCGCGCCGCCGCCGCGTTCGAAGCCGTGGCACAACGCCTTCGATTCGAGCGTCCAATGTGCTAGTACCCTACCTGTTGTGACAGAGGATACCAACGTTGCCGCCAAGGTGGTCCCCCGATCAAATCCCGGGACCTCGCGAGGCCGGGGTGCGGCGTAAATCGGAATAGTCCTTGGCCGCGTGGAGGCATAAATTTTTTGAATTGCTGGTGCCTGGCCCCGCTGGACGGACCTGTTCCGGGCGGGGGCGGCAATAACACAGCGACGGACACAAAATTATGAGTGACGGACAATTTACAGGAGGTCGCCGAACGGCAATAAAAAACCTGGTCATTGCATTTGTTATAGTCGTAGTCGTTTCTTCTATTATTGCGGGAGGAGTCGGAGTCTGGATCAGCCTGGTCACCTTCGATACGATCGTTGATCGGGCCAATTCCATAGAAAGCCGCATCAAGGAACAGCAGGAAAAAATTAAGGATCAGCAGAACAAGATAAAAGATCAGATCAAATTAACGCAAACAAAGTTAGACGAAATTCGTGATTTGACCGAGAAGGCGAGGCTAAGTCAGAAGAATTTTCAAGAGAAACGTGTAAAGTTTTACATACGCCAGCAACATCAAAAATTCCTGCGATTGTTCGACTCCGTCCGGCTGGATGAACTGCATCTCAACAAGACGATTCTCCCGACGCTGGGCCGCATTGAAAAAGAATTGACCGACACGGACAAATTTCCGGTGGCGCTGGTGGCGGCGGACGAGAGAGACCTGATTCGCCATATGACCAGACTTCTTGGCGCGGCCAGACAGTACGGCGACGGACAATTTGACGCGGTGACCAAGGCCTTTCCCGACTACGACGGAAACGACGTCAATATCCATCGTCTGCTCAGGGCGTCGTATCGACATCTGTACGACAAGGGCAATGACGAGAAATATCTTCGAAAGGCACGGTACCACGCAAAAAGATATGACCGGCTTGTTCAAACGCCCGATACGAGATCATTGGTCGCCAAGCTGCGCCGGGCGGGCGTGGTTTTGCGCGCCAATACGGAGGAAGAGCTCGACCAGGTGGAACAACTCCTGACGCTGGCTATCAAGCTGTTCCCGGATGATCCGGTTGCCAGATATAATTATGCCGCGTTTCAGGTCATAAGAAATAACCCGGGAAAGGCGATGCGGCTTCTGGCCCAGGCCAAGGAGCTCGGCGGCCTGCGGAGCGAGGAGGATATACGGTATTTCTGCAAGGATCGTGATTTTCAGACGTTGATGGAAGCGGAGTCCGAAAGCGTGAAAATGGACCTGAAAATTCTATTGGGTGGCGAAGTCGGGAAAGTCTGCGGCCCCGCCAGGTGGCGGTAGCCGGGCGTCGTCGACGGCCGCGGCCCGCGGGCCGCACCGGCACCCGGTCGCGGGCATGCATACGAAAGAGCAAGGGGCTGGCCGATTTCGGCTAACCCCTTGTCACAATTGGCTCGGGCGGTTGGATTCGAGCCAACGACACGATGGTTAACCGGCATTGGCCGGCGGGCACGGCTTAAACCGGGGAAATTTTCCCCAGTATCGAAACCCCGCCTTCGAGCGGGTGAAAGGATAAGGACGATGGCGGACGACGAAACTCCCACGGACCAACCGACGACGGACATGGCGGCGACCCTGGGCGAAATTCTCCACAAATGTGAAGAAAAGGGCATGGAGCCGCCGTTCATCTTCGTCGGGGCCAGCCGCAACGGCACCGTGCTGGTCATGAGGTATCGCGGAGACGGCAGCGCGGGCGAAGTCCTTGCCGAACACATCGAGGACGAAGGGGCCCAAATGCCCATCACCTGCATGGTGCTTGACCAGAAAGATGATGCCGTTCGCGTCACCATCGGGGCGGGTGAGGTGAGCTACGATTGACCCACCGCCGACGGGCGGGGCTTCTTTTTGGCCACGACGCGGACACGAAAAAAAACAAGGGCCTGGCCGTTTCCGGCTAGCCCTTGTTTGTATTGGCTCCGGCGGCAGGACTCGAACCTGCGACCCGATGATTAACAGTCATCTGCTCTACCAACTGAGCTACGCCGGAATAACTGGAGGCGCGGGCCGGAATCGAACCGGCGTACACGGCTTTGCAGGCCGCTGCGTAGCCACTCCGCCACCGCGCCAAGTTACGGAAACCGCAGGGAGCCCGCAAGGGCATATCCCATGCCCCGCCGCAAGGGAAGGGGAACCTAGTCTCTGCACCGTCACCGGTCAAGGCGCCCGAATGGGCGTACCGGTATTGTATTCAGCCGATGACGGTTTTATATAGCGCTCAGGCCACGATTGACCACCCGACCGACAGGCCCGACCGACAGGATTGCCATGGATTTCGCCGCCGCCCGCCACAACATGGTGGAAAGCCAGATTCGCCCCAACCGGGTGACCGATGCCCTGGTGCTGTCGTCCATGGCCGAGCTGCCGCGCGAGACCTTCGTGCCCAAGGAGCTGCAGAGCATCGCCTACGTGGACGAGGACATCGCCATCGGCCCGGGGCGCTACCTCATGGAGCCCCTGGTGCTGGCGCTGCTGTTGCAGGCGGCGGAAGTGCGGTCCACCGACGTGGTCCTGGATATCGGCTGCGGCACCGGCTACGCGGCCGCCGTGCTGGCGCCGATGGCGAGCACCGTGGTCGCCCTGGAAAGCGACGCCGGCCTGGCCGCCCGGGCCGCCGAGACCCTGGCCGAACTGGAGCTCGACACCGTCGACGTGGTCACCGGGCGGCTGGAAAACGGCTATCCCAAGCAGGCCCCCTATGACGTGATCTTTTTCGGCGGCGCGGTCTCCCGGGTGCCGTCCGCCATCACCGATCAACTGGCCGACGGCGGGCGTCTGGTGGCGGTGATCGCCGGCGACGGCCTGGGCAAGGGGACGCTGTTCACGCGCCACGGGGGCACCGTGTCGCGCCGTGAGATGTTCGACGCCGGCACGCCGTTCCTGCCCGGGTTCGCCCCCGCCCCCACGTTCACCTTCTAGCGGATTGCCTAAAACCGGGCCCCTGGTCTTTGCCTTCCTCTCCCGACGTGGATAGACTGAACCCGTCGGCCGGTCCGGAAAACCAAAAAATGGCGGGCCTGAGGGAGGGGGCTGTATGAAATTCTGGGTGCCCGTCGTCTGTGGCCTGTTGGTGGGACCGTTTGTCCTTGCCGGACAGGCCCACGGCCAGACCCTGAACGAGGCGCTGGCGGCGGCCTACGCCAACAGCCCCGTGCTGCGGGCGGAACGGGCCGGTCTTCGCGCCACCGACGAGCAGGTGCCCCAGGCGCTGTCCAACTGGCGGCCGACGATCGACGTCACCGGCGACATCAAGCGCGCCGACACCTTCGCCAACATACGCTCCACCGGTGCCGGGGGCGCCGATCAGGTCCGCACCCCGCGCGGCGTGGCCCTCAACATCACCCAGCCCGTGTTCCGCGGCCTGCGTACCCTGGCCGCCACCCGCGAGGCGGAGAACACGGTCAGGGCGGCCCGCGCCCGCCTGCTTTCGACGGAACAGGACGTGCTGCTGGACGCCGCGACCGCCTACATGGACGTGGTGCGCGACCAGGCGGTGCTGGAACTCAACATCGGCAACGAGAAGGTCCTCCAACGCCAGTTGCAGGCGAGCAGGGATCGCTTCGGCGTCGGCGATGTCACGCGCACCGATGTCAGCCAGGCGGAGGCCCGCCTCGCCGGCGCCACCGCGGACCGCATCAAGGCCGAAGGCGACCTGGTGGCGTCCCGCGCGGTGTACCGCAACGTGGTCGGCGAGGCGCCGCGCAAATTGACCGCGCCCGCCCCCCTGGGCGGGCTGCCTCGGGACAGGGAGGCGGCGTTCGCCCTTGCCCGCGACAACCACCCGGACGTGGTTTCAGCCCTTTTCGACGAGAAGGCGGCGCGGGACAAGATCGCGGGCGTGCGCGGCGAACTGCTGCCGACCGTCAACCTCAAGGCCAAGGCGAGCCGTGATTTCGAGACCTTCAACAACACCAGCCGGTTCGACGAAAAATCCATCGGAGCGACCGTGACCATGCCTCTGTACCAGTCGGGCGCGGTGTACTCGCGCCTGCGCGAGGCGAAGCAGACCGTGGGGCAGGAGCGCCTTGATGTCGCCCAGGCCCGCCGCGACGTGGTGCAGGGAGTGACCCAGGCGTGGGAAGCGCTGCAGACGGCGCGGGCCCGGATCGTGTCGTTTACCGCCCAGGTGCGGGCCAACGGGATCGCCCTGGAAGGGGTGAAGCGCGAGGCGGAGGTGGGGGCGCGCACCGTGCTCGACATCCTGGACGCGGAGCAGGAACTCCTCAAGGCCAACGTCGACCTGGTCAAGGCGCAACGCGACGAGGTCGTGGCGGCATTCGAATTGAAGGCGGCCGTCGGCCGGTTGACCGCGCGCCAGTTGAACCTGCCGGTGGATTTCTATGACCCGGAACGGCATTATCGGGAGGTCCGGGGCAAATGGTTCGGCGGCAGCAGCAAGGGCCAGGCCGAGGAAACGGATACGGGCGCGGCGCGTGGTGGCTACAAGTAACGGCAAGCTTGCGGAATCGCCATGCCATCCGCACTTAGAGTCGTATAAAGTTGCCGGTGGCGTTCCGCGGGTCCGTGGACTAGTCTCGGGAACAGCAGCCGCGAAGCGAGTGACCAATCCATGAGCGAAGAGGACACCCAACCGGAGTCGGCTCAGGAACCCTCCATGGAGGATATCCTTGCCTCCATCCGCCGGATCCTGTCCGAGGATGCGGAAGAGGAAGGCGCCAAGGAGGAAGAGGCGGCCGAGCCGGAGCCCGAGCCGGAGCCCGAACCGGAACCCGAGCCGGAGCCCGAACCCGAGCCGGAGCCGGAACCCGAACCGGAGCCGGAGCCCGAACCGGAACCCGAACCCGAGCCCGAGCCGGAGCCCGAGCCCGAGCCCGAGCCCGAACCGGAGCCGGTTATCGATCTGGTCGAACCCGAGCCCGAGCCCGAACCGGAGCCCGACAACGTCCTCGATCTCACCCCGTCCATGGTCGCGTCGCCCGAGGAGATCGTGTCCGGCAGGACGGTCCAGGTGTCCACCGACGTCCTTTCGCAGCTCGCCCGCGCCATCCTGGATCAGCGGGACATCGCGGTGGGAAACAGGGACCTGACCATGGAGGGGATGGTACGGCAGATGCTGCGTCCGATCCTCAGGGAGTGGCTGGACCGCAATCTGCCCTATCTGATCGAACGCCTGGTGAAGAAGGAAATCGACCTCATGGTCAACCGGGCCGAGAGGCTGGACGACTGAGGCTTCGGGCCTTTCTCCGGTGAGCTCCGGCCGGCCAAATCACTTCCGGACAGACGAAGAGGGTGGTTCAGCGATGCTGGACAAGACCTATCGGCCCGCCGAGGTCGAGGAAAAAATCTACGCCTTGTGGGAAAGTTCCGGCGCCTTCGCGGCCGACAGGGCGTCCGCCGCCCGGCCCTATTGCATCATGATGCCGCCGCCCAACGTGACCGGCAGCCTGCACATGGGGCATGCGCTGACGTTCACCCTGCAGGACATTCTCGTCCGCTATCACCGCCTGCGCGATCTGGACGTGCTGTGGCAGCCCGGGTGCGACCACGCCGGCATCGCCACCCAGATGGTGGTGGAGCGCCGGCTGGAAGCGCAGGACCTGACCCGGCACAGCCTCGGCCGCGAGAAATTCATCGAGCGGGTGTGGCAGTGGAAAGCCGAATCGGGGGACACGATCACCCGCCAGCTGCGCCGCCTGGGCGCCTCTCCCGACTGGTCCCGGGAGCGCTTCACCATGGACGAGGGGCTGTCGGCGGCGGTGCGCAAGGTGTTCGTCGATCTTTTCGGCCAGGGGCTGATCTACAAGGACAAGCGGCTGGTCAACTGGGACCCCAAGCTGCACACGGCGATTTCGGACCTGGAGGTGGAGCAGCGCGAGGTCACCGGCAGGATGTGGTACTTCAGGTACCCGGTCGAAGGCCGGGAAGGCCAATACGTCTGCGTCGCCACGACGCGCCCGGAGACCATGCTCGGCGATACCGCGGTGGCCGTGCACCCCGACGACGGCCGCTACAAAGACCTGGTCGGGAAGACGTGCGTGCTCCCCATCGTCGACCGGCCGATCCCGGTCGTCGCCGACGACTACGCCGACCCGGAAAAGGGCACCGGCGCGGTGAAGATAACCCCGGGCCACGACTTCAACGACTTCGAGGTGGGCCGCCGCCACGGCCTGGAGATGATCAACGTGCTCGACGGCGACGCGCGGCTCAACGACAACGCGCCGGAGCGCTATCGCGGCCTCGATCGCTATGAGGCGCGGGAAAAGGTGGTCGCCGAGATGGAGTCCCTCGGCCTCGTCGACCGGGTCGAGGACAACCTGATGACGCTGCCCTACGGCGACCGCTCGGGCGTCGTCATCGAACCGTGGCTGATGGACCAGTGGTTCGTCGACGCGGCGACCCTGGCCCGGCCGGCCATCGAGGCGGTGGAAAACGGCGACACCCGGTTCGTGCCCGGGGCGTGGGCGAAGACCTACTTCGAGTGGATGCGCAACATCCAGCCCTGGTGCATCTCGCGCCAGATCTGGTGGGGGCACCAGATCCCGGCGTGGTACGGCCCCGACGGCGAGATCTTCGTCGAGCTCACCGACGCCGACGCCCATGCCGCCGCCGAAAAGCACTACGGCCGCGCGGTGGAACTCAGGCGCGACGAGGACGTGCTGGATACCTGGTTCTCGTCCGCCCTGTGGCCGTTCTCGACCCTCGGCTGGCCCGAAGAGACCCCGGAGCTCGAGCGCTACTACCCCACCGACGTGCTGGTCACCGGGTTCGACATCATCTTCTTCTGGGTGGCGCGGATGATGATGATGGGCCTCCATTTGCTGGGCCGGGTGCCGTTCAGGACGGTCTACATCCACGCCCTGGTGCGCGACGTGCAGGGCCAGAAGATGTCCAAGTCCAAGGGCAACATCATCGACCCCCTGGTCCTCATCGACTCCTATGGCACCGACGCGCTTCGGTTCACCCTCGCGGCGCTGGCCGTGCAGGGCCGCGACATCCGGCTGGCGGAAAGCCGGGTCGAGGGCTACCGCAACTTCGCCACCAAGCTGTGGAACGCGGCCCGGTTCTGCCAGATGAACGGGTGCCGGCCGCGGGCCGGCTTCGATCCCGCGGCGTGCCGGCAGACGGTCAACCGCTGGATCGTCGGCCACGTGGTGACCACCGCCGGCCGCATGGTGCGGGCCATCGAGGCGTACAAGTTCAACGAGGCGGCGGGCGCCCTCTATCACTTCACCTGGGGCACGTTCTGCGACTGGTACCTGGAATTCACCAAGCCGGTCTTACAAGGCGGCGACGACGACGCCAGGGCGGAAACCCAGGCCACGGCCGCCTGGGTCCTGGATCAGCTCCTGCACATGCTGCATCCGTTCATGCCCTACATCACCGAAGAGCTGTGGCGCCAAACCGACGCCGGGCGCGCCGGCATGCTGATGTCGTCGTCCTGGTCCGCCCCCGACGCGGCGCTGGTCGACACCGGCGCCGAGGCCGAAATGGACTGGGTGGTGCGCCTGATCTCCGAGGTCCGCTCCGTGCGCTCCGAAATGCGGGTGCCGCCGGGGGCGCGGTTTCCCTTGCTGCTCAAGGACGCCGGCGACGCCGCCCGGGCGCGGCTGGCGGCCCATGGCGACCTGATCCGCGGCCTGGCGCGCCTGTCCGCCGCCGAGGCGGCGGACGGCGACGTGCCCAGGGGCGCCGTGCAGATCGTCCTCGACGAGGCGACGGTGATCCTGCCGCTCGCCGACGTCATCGACGTGGCCAAGGAGAAGACGCGCCTCGAGCGCGAGATGGCGCGGCTGGACGGCGAGATCGCCAAGTTCGACAAGAAGCTCGCCAACGACGGCTTTCTCAAGAAAGCCCCGGCCGAGGTCATCGAGGAACAGCGCCAGCGCCGCGCCGACGCGGCCCAGGCGCGGGCCAGGCTGGACCAGGCCCAGCAGCGCCTGGCGGCCCTGTAGTACTTACTTGCACGATTTCGCGCACCATACGACGGTCTTCCGAGGTTTCCGGCTAGGAGCGCGGCGCGCC
>JBHHXI010000115.1:0-9870 GCA_046756945.1 Rhodospirillales bacterium | reverse complement strand
CCCCTTGCGGTGGATGGCCTTGATCAGCTTGTTGGCCGACTGGGTCGAGGTGACCAGAAGCGTGCCGTCGCCCGCGAGCAGCTTGTTGATCGGTTGCAGCCCATACCAGGCCCAGGATTCGACGCCCTTGCACAGGGTGTCGTCACAGGCGATGGTCACGTCGTTGTTGTCGGGCTCGTACCTGGCCAGGTGCTCCTCCAACTCCTCATCGGTATCGGAGACCACGGCGAACTGCTTGGCCGGGATGCCGTTGCGTTCGGGCGAGTCGCTGTAGCGCCCGAAGGCGATGCCGATCTTCCCTTCCTTCCTGGCAGCAAAGACGATCCCGCGGCAAATGTTCTTGGCCAACGTCTTTTGAAAGATGCCACGGTACACGACCTCCACGGATCCGGTGCTCATTCACATTCCTCCCCTTAGGCGTGATTGCCGTTAGCGTGATTTCGGTCAGGTGCCTGCCCTATAAAAAAATCCTCTGCACGTCCGTCTGGTCGACATTATACCAGAAAAATTTGTAAACAAAGACCTGTAGAACAGAAAACTCTGTAAACGGAGTGCATGTTAACTTGTCGATCCGCCCGTGGGAAGCCGAAAAGCGCGTTCCACCGTCCGATTCTCCCGCATCGGGACACTTTTGTCGCGCCGGTTTTACAACACACCGGCACGCCGCCGTTCAGGCCGGGTCTTGCTCTTTGCGCGCCCAGCGTCTATCAAGCGACCCTGTCTCCGGCATTTCAGGAATTTGCGGGCTGGGTCCGATGCGGTTACGACGGCGAGCAATGACAGGGGTACGCGGCCTCCGCTTGCGCGGGGACCTGCGCGCGAACTAGGAATCGCGGGGACGTGGTTTTGCCTTGTCAAAGGGCGTCCCCTGCGGGACGCTCTTTCGGCATCGGGGTGATGGAACCATGACGGGCAACGCGAAACCGGCCGGGACGAACACGGTCAGGGTCGCCATCGTCGGCGCCAGCGGATACACGGGCGCCGAACTGGTGCGGCTCCTGGTCCGCCATCCGGAGGCCGAGATCGGCGTCCTCACCGCCGAGCGCAAGGCGGGCCAGCCCCTTGGCGCCGTCTTTCCCCACCTTGCGGGCGCCGCCCTGCCCGACCTGGTGGCCCTGGACCGGGTGGACTGGTCGGCCATCGACGTGGTGTTCTGCGGCCTGCCCCACGGCACCACGCAGGACGTAATCGCGGCGCTGCCGTCCGCTCTCAAGGTGATCGACCTTTCGGCAGATTTCCGGCTTGCCGACGAAGACACCTACGCCCGCTGGTACGGCCACCCCCACCGGGCGCCGGCGTTGCAGAAGGACGCGGTCTACGGCCTCAGCGAACTGGCCCGCGACGCCATCGCCGGGGCCCGCCTGGTGGCCTGTCCGGGCTGCTATCCCACCGCCGCCCTGTTGGCGCTGGTGCCCCTGATCGAGGCCGGCGGGATCGTGCCCGACGACATCATCATCGACGCCAAGTCGGGGGTCAGCGGCGCCGGCCGCGGGCTCAGGGAGAGCACCCTGTTCGCCGAGGTGGGCGAGGGCATCCACGCCTACGGGGTGGCGTCCCACCGGCACACGCCGGAGATCGAGCAGGGCCTCGCCCGGGCGGCGGGGAAGCCGGTCCCGGTCAATTTCACGCCCCATCTGGTGCCCATGAACCGGGGCATCCTGTCCACCATCTATGTCACGCTGGCCGGCGGCGCCACCGCGGACGGCCTGCGCGCCATGCTGGCCGAACGCTACCGGGGCGAGCCCTTCGTTCGCGTCGTGCCCGAGGGCATCGCGCCGGCGACGCGCCACGTGCGCGGCTCCAACCACTGCCTGATCGGGGTGTTCGCCGACCGCCTGGCGGGGCGGGCCATCATCGTCTCGGTCCTCGACAACCTGGTGAAGGGGGCGTCGGGCCAGGCGGTGCAGAACATGAACCTGATGTGCGGCTTTACCGAGACCGACGGACTGGAGCAGGAGCCGCTGTTCCCCTGACCGGTGTGGCGTACCGGCCCCATTCCTCCCCGGTCGGAACCTATACGCATGCAGGCTCCGATCTATACGCCCGTTCAATATATTTGCCCTTTTTCCTGTGGCACGATTGCCCCTGGTCCCGCCCGTCACTCCTCCCCCCCCCCTTGCGGGCGGTTCCATACCTCCCTGTTAAACTCGCCGGGCCCCAGGCCCGGCGTTTTTTTTCATCCACTGGATGGGGGGAAGGGTTCGGCGCGCCGGGTGTTCAGACGTCGATGTCGTCGACGAAGCGCGCGTGTTCCTGGATGTAGGAGAGCCTGAGTTCGGGCCTGCGGCCCATGAGGGCGTCGACCAGCTTTTCGGTGTCCTTGGCGGCGGCGATTTCGCCGGCGCGGTGGCCTTGGGGCACGACGACGCGCAGCAACATGCGCTTCGCCGGATCCATGGTGGTTTCCTTGAGCTGGGCCGCGGGCATCTCGCCCAATCCCTTGAAGCGGCTGATCTCGATATTGGCCTTGCCGGTGAACACCTTTTTGAGCAGTTCGTCCTTGTGGGCGTCGTCGCGGGCATACAGCGTCTTGGCCCCCTGGTTGATGCGGTACAGGGGCGGCATGGCGATGAAAAGGTGTTCGTTTTCCAACAGTTGTGGAATCTCCTTAAAGAAGAACGTCATCAAAAGGGAGGCGATGTGCGCGCCGTCCACGTCGGCGTCGGTCATGATGATGATCTTTTCGTAGCGCAACGCGCCGTCGTCGTAGGCATCGCCGGTGCCGCAGCCCAGCGCCTCGACGATATCGCGCAGCTCCTGGTTGGCCCGGCGCTTGTCTTCCGAGGCGCTGGCCACGTTGAGGATCTTGCCGCGCAGGGGAAGCACGGCCTGGGTCTCGCGGTCGCGCGCCTGCTTGGCCGAGCCGCCGGCGGAGTCGCCTTCGACCAGGAACACCTCGGTGCCCTCGGCGCCCTTGCGGGTGCAGTCGGTCAGTTTGCCCGGCAGACGCAGGCGCCGGGTCGCCGACTGGCGCTTCAGTTCCCGGTCCCGGCGGCGGCGCAGGCGGGTCTCGACGCGCATGAGGATCCGCTCGAGCAGGACCTTGGCCGATTCCGGATCGCCCGAAAGCCAGTGGTCGAAGTGATCGCG
This sequence comes from Rhodospirillales bacterium, assembly GCA_046756945.1. Classification (GTDB taxonomy): domain Bacteria; phylum Pseudomonadota; class Alphaproteobacteria; order Rhodospirillales; family 2-02-FULL-58-16; genus JACZQZ01. Next base: position 6,780 of record JBHHXI010000115.1, on the reverse strand, counting down.
CATGCAGGTCTCGACCAGGCGGGCGGCTTCCGCCGTGCTCAGCTTCTCCTTGGTCTGGCCCTGGAAATGGGGGTCATGGATGAACACCGAGAGCATGATGCAGGCGCCGCCGACCACGTCGTCGCCGGTCATCTTCGCCGCCTGCTTGTTGTTGACGAGTTCGGCGTAGGCTTTCAGTCCCTTGGTCAGGGCCGCGCGCATGCCCGCCTCGTGGGTGCCGCCCAGGGGGGTGGGGACCGTATTGCAATAGGAGTCGAGGAATTCGTCCTCGTCCTCGGGCCACGCCACCACCCATTCCACCTTGCCGGCAAGGCCGTTCAGTTCGGCCTCGCCGGCAAACGGGGCGGGGGTGATGGTCTTGCGGTCCTTGAGCTTCCAGCTCAGGAAGTCGCCGAGGCCCCCGGGGAAGCGCAGGATTTCGCGGGCCGGCGTGTCGCCTTCCTTTTTATTGAGCAGGGCCGGATCGCACGACCACCGGATCTCCATCCCCCGGAACAGGTACGCCTTGGAGCGCGCCATGCGGTAGAGCACGGCCGGGTGGAACCGGGCGCGGGCGCCGAAGATCTCCGGGTCGGGACGGAAGGTCACGGTGGTGCCGCGGCGGTTCTGCACCGCGCCCGAGGCCTTCAACGGCGCCTTCGGCTTGCCGCGGCTGTAGGCCTGGGTCCACAGCCGGCGATCGCGGGCCACCTGGACGGTCAGGGATTCGGAAAGGGCGTTGACCACGGAAAGGCCGACCCCGTGCAGGCCGCCCGACGTCCTGTACGCCTTGCCCCCGAACTTGCCGCCCGAATGCAGCGTCGTGAGGATGATCTCGAGGGCCGGCGTATTCTTGAACTTGGGGTGGGGATCGACGGGGATGCCGCGGCCGTTGTCGCTCACCGTGACCCAGTTGTCGGCGGCCAGCTTCAGATCGATGCGTGTGGCGTGGCCGGCCACCGCCTCGTCCATGGCGTTGTCCAGGACCTCCGCCACCAGATGGTGGAGCGCCCGCTCATCGATGCCGCCGATGAACATGGCGGGACGCCGGCGCACCGGCTCCAGGCCCTCGAGGACCTCGATGTCCTTGGCCGAATAGTCTTCTCGCTTGGGTGCCGTCTGTTGCACAATGCCCATCCGTGAATGTCCTTGCAGCGGCGCCTATCCTAAAAACCCTTCCGGCCCGTAGCAAGCATGATACAGTAGCGGCAGGGAAATAAATAACAAGATGTTGTAGCCATGGGGAAATCGACCGACACACCCGCCGGGCACGCCGTGGCGGCGGACCCGGCGGCTGAACCGCGGGGCGAAATGGCCATCCGCACCCTCGCCATGCCGAGGGACACCAACCCCAGCGGCGACATCTTCGGCGGCTGGCTGATGTCCCAGATGGACGTCGCCGGCGGCATCACCGCCGGCGCCCGGGCCAAGGGCCGCGTCGCCACGGTAGCGGTGCAGGGCATGGTCTTCCACCGTCCCGTCCATGTCGGGGATGTGGTATGCTGCTACGCGGAAATCCAGGACGTGGGCCGCACGTCGATCACAATTCTGGTCGAGGCCTGGGTGCTCCGCGACCGCCATGCGGGGGACCGGTTCAAGGTCACCGAGGGCGTGTTCACCTACGTCGCCCTCGACGCGGACGGCACGAAACGCCGGCTGCCGCCGCCTTGAAAACCGGCTGCCGCCGGGGTTTCCCCGGAATGTCCCCGACCACTTGTCGGGTTTCAGGCGGACGGGACCGGTGCGGGACATGGGCCCTGTCGCGGATATATCCTGACCGGCAACGGCCCGGCGGCCGGAGGAATAGACGACCGACATAACCCGAACGAACGGGCAACATTTATCCTAGGGAAATCCTGGGGTTTTGATCGCGGGAAGGTGTCTGGATACGCACTGCCAAGGGGAGGAACGCCGATGCGTGGACCGTCGATCATTCTTTTCGTGCTGGCGCTCGTGCCCGCCGCCGCCGTCGCCGGGGAGGCCGACGTGCTCGATGTCAAGGCGACGAAAAGCGCCGCGGGCACCTATGAATTCGACGTCACGGTGCGCCATGCCGACACCGGCTGGGACCACTACGCGGACAGGTGGGACGTCGTCGCCCCCGACGGCACCGTGCTGGGGACGCGGGTCCTGTTCCATCCCCACGAAGGCGAGCAGCCGTTCACGCGTAGTCTCTCGGGGCTGCGCATCCCGGCCGGGGTCGACCGGGTGACGGTGCGCGCCCACGACAAGGTGCACGGCTACGGGGGCCGGGAACAGGCGGTCGCGCTTCCCCGGTAGGCGGGGACCGGAAATACCCCGGCGGTGGGCGGCCCGCCGAGCGGTCCTTGGTATTAGATGTCGTAGTAGAGGAAGAACTCGTACGGGTGCGGTCTCACGCGCAGCGCATCGATCTCGTTTTCCCGCTTGTACGACAACCACATCTCGATGATGTCCTTGGTGAAGACGTCGCCTTTGAGCAGGAAGGCGTGGTCGGCCTCGAGCGCGTCCAGGGCCTCTTCCAGCGAGGCCGGAGTCGATTTCACCGCCGCCGCCTCCTCGGGCGGCAGGTCGTAAAGGTTCTTGTCGATGGGGGCGCCGGGGTCGATCTTGTTTTCGATGCCGTCGAGCCCCGCCATGAGCATGGCGGAAAAGGCGAGGTAGCCGTTGGTCGACGGGTCCGACGGGCGGAACTCGACGCGCTTCGCCTTGGGGTCGGACGTGTACATGGGGATGCGGCAGCACGCCGACCGGTTGCGCTGCGAATACACCAGGTTGATCGGCGCCTCGAAGCCGGGAACCAGGCGGTGATAGGAATTGGTGGTCGGCGCGCAGATGGCGAGCAGCGCCGCCGCGTGCTTGAGCAGCCCGCCGACGTAGTAGCGGCCCAGTTCGCTCAGGCCCGCGTAGTCGGATTCGCTGAAGAACAGGTTGCTGTCCCCCTTCCACAGGCTCTGGTGGACGTGCATGCCGGACCCGTTGTCCTCGAACAGGGGCTTGGGCATGAACGTCGCCGTCATGCCGTAGGTGTGGGCCACGTTCTTGACCACGTACTTGTACTTCATCAGGTTGTCGGCCATGCGCGTAAGGGCCGCGAAGCGCATGGCGATCTCGCCCTGGCCGCCGGTGGCCACCTCATGGTGGTGGCATTCGGTGGGGATGCCGATCTCCTCCATGGTGAGCACCATCTCGGTGCGGATGTCCTGCAGGCTGTCCGTGGGCGGGCAGGGGAAGTAGCCTTCCTTGGGGCGCGGCTTGTGGCCCAGGTTGGGGTCCTCCTCCTTGCCGGTCGCCCAGTTGCCCTCGGTCGAATCAACGGTATAGAAGGCGTAGTTGGTGCCCTGTCCGTAGCGCACGTCGTTGAACACGAAAAACTCGGCTTCGGGGCCAAAATAGGCGACATCGGCGACGCCGGCGCTTTTCAGATGGGCCTCCGCCTTTTGCGCGATGTAGCGGGCATCGCGGCTGTAAGGCTGCCCGGTCACCGGATCGCGCACGTTGCAGATCAGCACCAGGGTCGGCACCGCGGTGAAGGGATCGAGGAACGCGGTCTCCGCGTCGGGGACCACCATCATGTCGCTTTCCTGAATCGCCTGGAAGCCGCGGATCGAGGATCCGTCGAAGCCGATGCCCTCGTCGAAGGTGTCCGCGTCGACGCAGTGCGGCGGCACCGAGAAATGTTGCCAGACGCCGGGAAGGTCCGCGAAACGCACGTCCACCATGCGGACGTCGTTGTCCTTCATGGCCTTGAGGACATCGTCTGGGTTCTTGCAGTTCAACGACATGGTTGGGGTTCCTCCTCCCGTAATCTTCGCGCAATCAACAAATGGCGGTTTTCCAATGGACCAACGACTTAAGCGTGCTGCTAGATGGCATCCTTGCCCCTTTCCCCGGTGCGTACCCGGATGGCCTCTTCCACCGGGCAAACGAAGATCTTGCCGTCGCCGATGCGGCCCGTGTAGGCCGCCCGCTGGATGGCCTCGATGGCCCTTTCCAGCAACTGGTCGTCGACGACCAGCTCGATCTTCACCTTGGGCAGGAAATCGACCACGTACTCGGCCCCGCGGTACAGCTCCGTGTGGCCCTTCTGGCGGCCGAAACCCTTGGCCTCGAGGACGGTGATGCCTTGCAGGCCGATGTCGTGCAGCGCCTCCTTCACCTCGTCCAGCTTGAAGGGCTTGATGACGGCTTCGATCTTTTTCATCGGGTCGTGCGCCCCTCCGTCTGATGGGCCCGGCCGGCGCGCCCGGCAGCGGTCATCTGGCCAGGTGATTGCCCGCCTTGTCCATTAGCTTGTCCATTAGCATGGCGCGTGCCAAACGGTAGCATGGCGCGTGCCAACCGGCGTCGACCGGTGATTCCCCGGAAATCCGGGGAAAACGAAGGGTCACCGCACCGTTCAGGCAGCGGAATGGCCATATTTTGTGCCTAATTATCATGCAGTTGCCTAAAAATCAAACACGCCCTGAAGGGCCTCACAGGCATTCGCCGATGCGCCGCGCGGCCTGGCGGATGTTGTCCGTGCTGTTGGCGTACGAAAACCGCAGGTAGCCCTCGCCGTAGGCGCCGAAACTGGTTCCGGCGACGGTGGCGACGCCGGCCTCGGCCAGCAGCTTGTCCTGCAGCTCCGCCGCGCCCATGCCGGTGCCGGTGATGTCGGGGAAGGCGTAAAAGGCGCCGCCGGGCTCGGAGCAGCGGAAACCGGGAATGGCGTTCAACGCCTCGACGATGACGCCGCGCCGTTCGGCGAAGGCGGCGACCATGCGTTCGACGGAGTCCTGGGGGCCGGTGAGCGCCTCGATTCCGGCGTACTGGGAGGCCGCGTTGACGCAACTGTGGCAGTTGATGGCGAGGCGCGTCGCCGCTGCCACCAGGGACGCCGGCCACACACCGTAGCCCAGGCGCCAGCCGGTCATGGCATAGGTCTTGCTCCAGCCGTCGAGCAGGATGAGGCGGTCGCGGATGGTCTCGTACTCGAGCAGGCTGACGTGGGTGCGGCCGTCGTACAGCATGCGGCTGTAGATCTCGTCGCTGAGGATGGTGACGCCGGGGTGCGCCTCGAGCCCTTCGACGAGGCGCTCGATCTCGGCCCGCGGGACGACGCCGCCGGTGGGGTTGGCGGGACTGTTGAGGACGATCAGCCGCGTCGCCGGGGTGATGCGCTCCAGCACTTCGCCGGCGTTGAACGAGAAGCCGGTCTCCTCGTGCAGCGGCATGGGTACGGCCTTGGCGCCGGTGAAGTTGATGACCGATTCGTAGATGGGAAACCCGGGGTTGGGATAGAGGATCTCCACCCCCGGCTCGCCGAACATGATGATGGCGAAGAACATGGTCACCTTGCCGCCGGGCACGACCACCACGTGGCCCGGGTCGACGGCGACGCCGCGGCGTTGCTCGATGTCGGCGGCGACGGCCTGGCGCAGGGGCCCGATGCCGCCGGCCGGGGTATAGCCGTGATGGCCGTCGCGCAGCGCCTTGACCGCCGCCTCGACGATGTTCTCCGGGGTGGTGAAGTCGGGCTGGCCGATGCCGAGATTGATGATGTCCCGGCCTTCCTCTTCCAGGGCCCTGGCGCGGGCCAGGACCTCGAAGGCCGATTCCGTTCCCAGCCGGGACATTCCGGCGGCCATGCGTCCCATGGCGATCCCTCTCAGTGCCGCGTGGGTGGACTGGCAGCAGGTTATGGTATACGGCGGCGCAAAGAGCAACGATAGACCACCGGCCCGGTCGCCGTTCCTCCCGGCGTCCCCGCGGCCGGCCCGGAACACGGCGCACCGCCGCGGCGGGCATTTTCGCCGCGCCGGTGTATAATCGCCGGATGGGGCCGGTCAGACGCTACAAGGAAGGATTCGAACGCCTCGGCATTGTGGCGTTCATCGTCGTCGCCGTGGTTTTCGGCTTCATCCGCTTCGCGTCGGGTCCCTATGACCCACCGCCGGAGTCCACCGAGCAGGGCCAAGCCATCAAAGCGGAGATGGCGCGGGAATGCGATGAAGGGTTCGTCGTGTTCGCCTATCTGTGCCGAGAAAGGGTGATGGCCGAACGCCGGTGGCGGCAGGAACGCGGCCAGGCGGGAATGGCCGTGATCGGTGTCGTCGTCGTCATCGCGGCCTTCGTCTGCTACCGGACCTACCGCTGGGTGCGCGACGGTTTCCGGGCGAAATAGGCGGCCCCGGCGGGCGCTTGACGGGCCGCGGGGAGGGGTCTACATCAGGGACCCCGCGATGGTGGCTGTAGCTCAGTTGGTTAGAGCACCAGATTGTGGATCTGGGGGTCGGGGGTTCGATTCCCCTCAGCCACCCCATCCCCCTCCCATGGGGTTGATCGTCCGGGAATCCGGGAAATCCAGGTGTTCCAAGGCTTTCGCGGCCGTCGGCCCGCCCGGCGCCCCGGCAAGCGGATGCATCATCTTCGCGACCGCGCCGCCGGCGCCGCCGGGCCGTCCCGATTTCCCGCCCGCAGCGCCCCGGGATGGGGATAAGCGTCCCGGAAAAACAGGATGACTACGCCTGATCCTTGTTTCCATGAATTAGTATGGTTAATATGCGTTCGCTCTTCGATCTGTGTCGGCTTGGGTAGCGGGAGAGCCGGGCGAACGCGGAAACATTTCGACACACCGACAAGATGCCTCGTTGCGCGGTTACCGCGCCGGAACAACCGGCGGAGAAGGGGGAGGAAACGGGAATGCGATCGGCCGGAAAAGCCCGTGGCCTCCTGTATGCCGCCCTGGCGTGGTATCTGACCCTACAGCCTGTTCCTGCCCATGCCCTGCTGGTGTCGGCGGGCGAAACCGCCAGGATTGACTTTGACCTGAGTGGTGAG
>JBHHXI010000114.1:0-9910 GCA_046756945.1 Rhodospirillales bacterium | reverse complement strand
CGTATATCTCCGGATCGATCCCGTGACCGTAGCGCAACGCGTCAGGCCGGCGGCTTCCGGGAAGCCTGAGGACCCCGGCGTCGGCCGCATGCCGGAGCCAGGCGGCGCGGGTCACTTGGCTCTTCCACGAGTTTCTACACGAGCGGGACGTAATCGTATTCACCGACACCCTGTAGCACGAGGAAGGTCGTCGAGCAGTCCCCACCATTGGTGACGAGGTGCGGACGGCGCGGTTCCACGGGATAGATATCACCGGGGCCGAGGCGCACCTCCTCCTTGGGGTCGCGCAGGAATATCCTGAGGTGTCCTTCGATGACGTAGAACGTGTCCCGGATTTTGCTGTGGCAATGCCACGGCACGTTTTGAGTTGGCGAGATCCGGAGTTCGCTGATGCGGAAGCCGGGACGCTCCAAATGATAGGCCCGGCGCTCGACTTCATAGAGATGGCTCGCGTCCTTCAACGGTTCCATCGTTTTCTCCATTTAGCGTGGCTCTCGCCCAACATTGACCGAAAGAGAGGGGTCCATGATACGTCACAGGCGTACGCCGGATATTACATAGTGACGCCTGTCGCCAACCGTGCGGTCGGTGCCGGCGCCCTCGGCGGAGAAACACGACCTGCTCGGTTTTTGCAAGGGAGTTGAGTTGCGCTACGACACCGTCAGACAGAGAAGCGAAGCCTGGCGTGGGTCTTCGGAGAATGTCAAATCGTTCGGAACGACCGGTATTGGCCGAAAGTATCCGTTCCCAATTCTAGGCGCAATATGTCCGCCACGGTTTCAAACCGGCAAACCACCCCGTCAGGGGGCCGGCCGGTGCCGGGCGCGGGCACGGTGCCAATCGGCCCGCTTCTGGTATATGCTCGTGGCCGCCATGTGGACGGACGCCGTTGAGTTGCGCGATTTCTACGCCACCAGCCTGGGATCGGCGGCGCGGCGCATGATCCGCGCCCGGATCCGCGCCCAGTGGCCCGACGTGCGGGGGCTTGCCCTGCTCGGCCTGGGTTTCGCGACGCCCTATCTCGGCCCCTTCCGCGCCGAGGCCGAGCGGGTGCTGGCGGCCATGCCCGCCATGCAGGGCGTGTTGCGCTGGCCGGCCGATGGCGACGGGCTGACGACACTGGCCGACGAGGTGGAGCTGCCCCTTCCCGATCTGTCCATGGACCGCGTCCTGCTGGTGCATGCGCTCGAATGCACCGAAAGGGTGCGCCCCATGATGCGGGAAATCTGGCGGGTGCTCTCGGACAGCGGCCGTCTGCTGGTGGTGGTGCCCAACCGGCGCGGCATCTGGGCCCGCTTCGAGCGCACCCCCTTTGGCCACGGACTGCCCTATTCCACGGGCCAGATCACGCGGTTGCTGCGCGAAACCATGTTCACGCCGGTGCAGTCCACGGCCGCCCTCTACGTGCCGCCGACCCGCTCGCGGATGGTGTTGTCGTCGGCGCCCGCCTTCGAAGAGATCGGCCAGCGCTGGTTTACCGCCTTCGCCGGGGTGATCATGGCCGAGGCGACGAAAGAGATCTACGCCGGCCAACCCGAACCCTCGGCCCGCCGCCGCCGCGCCTATGTGCGCCTGGCGCGAAAGAGCCCCGGCACCTGAGGGGGGCCAGACAGGTCACAAGGTTTGTGACGTCCCCGGTACTCGACCGCCTGCGCTACTTGCTGAGCAGGAACACCGCGTGCTCGCCGAACAGGTTGGCGAAGAACACGATGGAGCCGATACGCCGCATCGTTCCCTTGTGATCGAGGGAAATGCTGCGCTCGATGGTGATTCCCATGGCGTCGCACAACTCGACGAAATCCTTGATCGTGCAGAAGTGGATGTTGGGCGTCTCGTACCACTGATAGGGCAGGGAATTGCTCGCCGGCATGCGGCCCTGCGCCACCAGGTGCCAGCGCAGCCGCCAGTAGGCGAAGTTGGGAAACGAAACGATGGCCCGCCGCCCGATGCGCAACAGGTGGCCGAGCACCGTCTTCGGCGCCTGCACCGCCTGCAGGGTCTGAGAGAGCACCACGTAGTCGAAGGCCTGGTCGGGGTAATCGGCGAGGTCGGTGTCGGCGTTCCCCTGGATCACGGACAGGCCGGCGCTGACACAGGCGTCGACGCCCTCGGTGCTGATCTCGATGCCGCGGCCGTCCACGTGCTTGTGCCGGTCCAGGTAGTCGAGCAGCGCGCCGTCGCCGCAGCCCACATCGAGCAGGCGCGAATGCGGCTCGATCATGTCGGCGATGAGCTGGAGGTCGGCGCGGATGGACCGGGCCGTGTTCGCGGCCATCACCCGGCCCGCGGCAGGCCGCGGTGCTCGGCGGCGCCGTTGAGGAACCCGTTCAACAGCCTGTGGAACTCCGGCGCCTCCAGAAGAAACGAATCGTGGCCGTCCTCGGACTCGATTTCGACGAAGCTGACGTTGGCGGCGACGGCGTTCAGGGCGTGGACGATCTTGCGGCTTTCCTCGGTCGGGAACAGCCAGTCGCTGGTGAACGAAAAGACGCAAAAGCGGCTCTTGGTGCGGCGGAAGGCGTTGGCGAGAACGCCGCCGTACTCCGCCGTCAGGTCGAAATAGTCCATGGCCCGGGTGATATAGAGATAGGAGTTGGCGTCGAAGCGGTCGACGAACGTGATGCCCTGGTGGCGCAGGTAGCTTTCCACCTGGAAATCGGCGTCGAATCCGTAGGTGACGGCCTTGCGGTCCTGCAGGCGGCGGCCGAACTTGCGGTGCAGGGCGGTCTCGGACAGGTACGTGACGTGGGCGGCCATGCGGGCGACGGCGAGTCCGCGGTGGGGATGCATGCCGTTACTCTCGTAATCACCGCCGCACCAGTCGGGATCGGCCATGATGGCCTGGCGGCCGACTTCGTGAAAGGCGATGTTCTGGGCCGTGTGGTAGGCGGCGGTGGCGATGGGCACGGCGGCGAAGACGCGCTCGGGAAAGGTCGCCGCCCACTGCAGCACCTGCATGCCCCCAAGGGAGCCGCCGATGACAACGAAAAGCTGCTCGATGCCGAGGTGGTCAAGCAGCAGGGCCTGGGCGCCGACCATGTCGGCGATGGTGATGCCCGGGAAGTCCACGCCCCAGCGCTTGTTCGTCGCCGGGTTGATCTCCTTCGGCCCGGCCGTGCCCATGCAGCCGCCCAGGATGTTGGCGCAGATGATGAAGTAGCGTTCGGTGTCCAGGGGCTTGCCCGGCCCGACCATCAGATTCCACCACCCGGGCTTGCCGGTGACGGGATGGGGCTCGGCGACGAACTGGTCGCCGGTCAGCGCGTGACAGACGAGGATGGCGTTGGACTTGTCCCGGTTCAGGGAGCCGTAGGTCTGGTAGGCGACGGGAAAGTCGTGAAGCTCCGCCCCGCAGCCCAGGCGCAGGGGCCGGTCCACGCCCAGCCTCACCCGGTGGCCGGGCAGGGGCTGGGCGTCCTTGCGCTCCGTGGCGTGGCTCTGGGTCACGGTCATGGCCGGCTCCGCCTCCGAAAAGGGCCATCATAGCTAGGAATCACGTCCCGCCGTGTCAATGTTTTCTTTGATTTTGGGGGTCCATGCCAGTATCACTATGCCGCCTTTGTCCCGGCCCCGTCCGTCCCTCGAAATTTCGCACCGGTAACCCATGATGAGCGCGGATAGATCACTGGATGCGTTGCGGCGAGAGATCGACGCCATCGACGACACCTTGCATGAGCTGATCATGCGCCGCACGACGGTGGTGGAGAAGGTGCGCGACCTCAAGCGCGGGCAAAAGGTCAAGATCCGGCCGGCGCGCGAGGCCGAAATCCTCTATCGCCTGGCGTCCCGCCACCAGGGGCCGTTTCCCAAGCGCGAGCTGACTCGCATGTGGCGCGAGCTGATCGTCGCCACCCTGTCCTTCGAGGGGCCGTTTTCCGTCGCCGTCCACATGCCCGCGGAGACCAGCGGGTATTGGGACCTGGCGCGGGACCAGTATGGGTCCTTCACCCCCATGACCGGGCACGAATCCGTCCGCCGGGTCATCGAGGCGGTGCGCAGCCAGGAGGCAACGGTGGGCGTCCTGCCCCTGCCCAGGCGGGACGACGGGGCGCCATGGTGGCACCACCTGGCGTCGTCCAACCCGGACATGCCCAGGATCATCGCCCGGCTGCCCTTCGCCGGGCCGGGCAACGGGCGCGACGGCGACCTGGAGGCGCTCGTCATCTGTCCCGTGATCCAGGAGCCGACGGGCCGGGACCGGTCGTTCCTGTGCTTCGAAGCGGCACGGGAGATGGGCCTGGACCGTCTCGCCACGACGCTTTCCGATGGCGGGCTGCCGACCACGTTCGTCGCCGTCTGGCACGACGCCGAGGGGTCGGGCGACTGGCTGCATCTGGCCGAGGTGGACGATTTCGTGGCGGATGACGACCCGCGACTGCCCGGGGTTCTCGACTCCCTGGGGCGGCCGGTCAAATCGGTGATCCGGCTGGGCGGCTACGCCACGGCGCTGACGCCCGAGGACCTGGCCGCCGCGCCGGCGGGCGATGACGAGTCCGGGAGCGGGGCGCGCGACAGCGGGGAGCGGCCGTCATGAGCGTTCTTGTGCCGCGTCCCGGCATCATGACCATCACGCCCTATGTCGGCGGCGAATCGGCCGTGCCCGGCGTCGAGCGCGTCATCAAGCTCGCCTCCAACGAAGGCGCCTTCGGGCCAAGCCCCAAGGCGGTGGCCGCCTACAAGGCGGCGGCGGCGGAGACGCACCGCTACCCCGACGGCGCCTGCACGGAACTGCGCGCCGCCCTGGGCAGCCACCACGGCGTGGACGCGGCGCGCCTGGTCTGCGGCGCCGGCTCGGACGAATTGATTTCGCTGCTGTGCCGCGCCTACGCCGGGCCCGGCGACGAGGTGCTGTACAGCCAGTACGGATTCCTCATGTATCCCCTGGCCGCCAAGGCCGTCGGGGCGACGCCCGTGGCTGCCCCGGAAACCGACCTCACCGCCGACGTGGACGCGCTTCTCGAAAGGGTGACGGACAAGACCCGGATCCTGTTCCTGGCCAATCCGAACAACCCCACGGGAACGTACCTGGGCGGCGAGGCGCTGGGGCGCCTGCGCGCCGGGCTGCCCGAACGCGTCCTCCTGGTCATCGACGCGGCGTATGCCGAGTTCGTCACCCGCGACGACTACACGCCCGGCGTCGAGCTGGTGGAGGGCGGCGACAACGTGGTGATGACCCGCACGTTTTCCAAGATTTACGGGCTTGGCGGCGTGCGCCTGGGCTGGGCCTACTGCCCGCCCGGCGTCGCCGACGTGCTGAACCGCATCCGCAGCCCCTTCAACGTGTCGGCGCCGGCCCAGGCCGCCGGCCTGGCGGCCCTTGCCGACGTCGCCTTCACCGACAAGGCGCGCGCCCACAACGAAACCTGCCGGGCGTGGACCACCGGGCGGTTGCGGGACATGGGACTCGAGGTCTCGCCGAGCATTTGCAACTTCGTCCTCGTCCGCTTCCCGGCGGACGCCGGCCGCGACGCCGAGGCGGCGGATGCCTTTCTCAAGGGCCGCGGCATCATCGCCCGGCGCATGGGCGTCTACGGCCTGTCCGACTGCCTGCGCGTCACCATCGGCCGGGAGGACGAGATGGGCGCCTTCGTCGAAACCCTGAGCGCGTTCACCGGCTGAGCCATGGGGAAGGGGGGCACCGCCGTGCTGTTCGAGCGCATCGCGTTAATCGGCTTCGGCCTGATCGGCTCGTCCCTGGCCCGGGTCGTGCGCCGGGACGGCCTGGCCCGCTACATCGCCGTCTGCGCGCGCACCCGCCAGACCCTGGACACGGCGGTCGAGCTGGGGCTGGCCGACAGCGTCAGCCTCGATTGCCTGGACGCCGTCGACGGCGCCGACCTGGTGATGCTGTGTACGCCGCTCAGCGCCTATGGCGAAATCGCCGCCGCCATGACGCCGCGCCTGAAAAAGGGATGCATCGTCAGCGACGTGGGGTCGGTCAAGCAGGTGGTGTTGTCCGACGTCGGCGAGCGCCTGCCCGACGGCGTCCACCTGGTTCCCGGCCATCCCGTGGCGGGCACCGAGCACTCGGGGCCCGGGGCCGGCTTCGCCGAGCTTTTCGAAGGCCGCTGGTGCATCCTCACCCCGGCGGCGGGCGCCGACCAGGGGGCGGTGGACCGGGTGGCGGAGCTGTGGCGGCGCGCCGGCATGATGATCGAGGTGATGGACGCCCTTCACCACGACCAGGTGCTGGCCATCACCTCGCATCTTCCCCACCTGATCGCCTACACCATCGTCGGCACCGCCACCGACCTGGAAGAGGACCTGCAGAAAGAGGTGGTCAAGTTCGCCGCCGGGGGGTTCCGGGACTTCACCCGCATCGCCGCCTCGGACCCGGTCATGTGGCGCGACATCTGCCTCACCAACCAGGACGCGGTGCTGGAAATGCTGGGCCGTTTCAGCGAGGACCTGACGGCCCTGCGCCGCGCCGTCCGCCGGGGCGAAGGGGACACGCTGAAGGACTGGTTCACCCGGACCCGCACCCTTCGCCGCGGCGTCATCGACGCCAAGCAGGCCTGATTTAAATTGAAACAGGGGGCCGCCATGCCGGCGCCCCCGCCGGTTCCCTACAACGCCACGCCGGCCTTCTTGATCGCCCGGTCCCAGGTGTTCTCCAGGTCGTCGCCGAAGATCAGGTTTTCGTCCGCCGGCGCCGTCACCCAGTCGTCGCGGGCGATTTCGCCTTCCAGCTGGCCCGGACCCCAGCCCGCGTAGCCGAGCGCAAACAGGCTGCGTTTGGGCCCCTCGCCCTTGGCGATGGCCTTGAGCACCTCAAGCTGGGTGGTGATCGCCACCCCCTTGTTCACCACCCGCGTGCCGGGACCCTTGTAATCGGTGCTGTGGAGCATGAAACCGCGCTCCAGGTCCACCGGGCCGCCATAGTACAGGCGGATGGTTCCCGCCGCGTCCCCGCCCTCGATGCCGAACCCTTTCAGGAGCTTGTCCAGGGGGCCGACCCCGATGGCGCGGTTGACGATCAGTCCCATGGCTCCCTTGGCGTCGTGGTTGACCATGTAGATGACCGTTTGGGCGAAGCGGGGATCGCCCAGCTTCTGGGTCGCCACCAGCAGTTGCCCGGCGAGGAACGGCGTGTGCTTGGGCGCGACGACGCCATCCTCTCCGCCCAGGCCGGGGCCGGAAAGGGAAACAAGGGCCGCCACGGCGACGGCCGCGCCGATGATCCAGCGGTACCTCATGGGCGGCAATAATAGCAAGAATTCCGCCCGGAGGCCACGGGTCCTGCGCCGGGGGCGTCACCGGGGCGGCTGCCAATCCCTCCAGTCGATGGCGGGCAGCCGGGCAAGCGGCACGGGACCGGCGAAAAGCGTGCGGTCCTGCACGGTGATGGCCAGGTTGACCGTCGGCGGCCCGCCCCCTTCGGGAGTCCTGGCAAAGGCCCCGAGAAACATCTTGGCGGTGACGGCGTCGCGGCTGCGCACCAGGCCCCGTTTGCTCAGCGCATCCACGGTCTCGAGGAAGCCCTGGACCTTGCCCGTGAAGGCGCCGATGGGCTGCATGTTGCCGTCCAGGGCGACGGTCCCGGTGGCCTGCGCCGACAGCGGCCCGTAGGCGATGGCGAGGCGCTCCACCTCGACGGTGCCGCCCGCGTCCCGCCACGTGCCCAGGGATTGCGGCCACGGTCCGGCCGGGATGGAGCCGAGCAGGCCGGCGGCCACCGTCAGCCTGGCGAGGTGGCTGCCGAGCGGCAGTGAAAGCCTTTCCGGCACGCGCACGTCTTCGGCCCGCAGGCGCACGTCGAGGGCGGCGCCGCGATCATCGGACGTCTTGCCGACCGTGCGCCGCGCCGTCAGGTCGGCCCGCTTCACCACCACGCGCTCGGCCCCGTCGGCGGTCGAAAGGTCCAGGTCCCTGATGTGGATCTCGGCGCTCGACGGCCAGGCGCCGGCCAGGGCAAGGACGCCGGTCAGGCCCCCGGCCGTGCCCGTGTACGTCACCGGCCTGCCGGCCACGACGAGACGCAGCGTGTGGGCGCCGGACAGGCCGATGTCGACGCGCCCCGGGTTCCACGGGCGCATCTCGGCGACCGCGCGTTCGCCCTCCCAGGTCCACGGGATGCCCCCGTCCGGCGCGCCCAGGCCCGGCTGTTCCAGGTCCAGGCGCAGGAGCAGCGGAAAGCCGCTGATGCGCAGGCGCGAGAAGAGCACCGTGTAGCCCTCGGCGCGGCGCTCCCCGGACCAGCGGGCGACACCGTCGCGCAGCTCACCGGCCATGAACAACCAGAAGACCACGTAGGCGATGGACAGGGCGGCCAACACCGCAAGGCCGGTCAACCCCGGCTTGAGGGCCCTCATGGCGGCCGTTCGGCCGCGGCGCATGCCGGTTGGGTCCATGGCGGAGTGGCGGATGGCGTGTGGCGCGTGACTACGACGAAGCCTTTATAGTGCGTTGCGCGCCGGGGATCGAGGGGGTAGCCTCGCCGCCGATCCGGGGCATATTGCGCGGAGGACGGTATCTGGGTTTTCGCTTACGGCTCGCTCATGTGGCGGCCGGACTTTCCCCACGCAGATGCGCGGCGTGCCCTGTTGCGCGGCTACCACCGGGCGCTCTGCGTCTATTCCGTCCGCTACCGCGGGACGCCGGAGCGCCCGGGCCTGGTGCTCGGCCTGGAGCGGGGCGGCTCCTGCCTGGGCCGGGCCTTCCGCGTGGCGGCGGAGGACGCCGACGCGGTGACGGCGTACCTGGACAAGCGCGAACTGGTCACCGGCGTGTATGCGCCGAAATTCGTCAACGTGCGGCTGGAGGACGGAGAATGCGTCCCGGCGTACGTCTTCCTCGCCCGCCGGGACCACGAACAGTACGCCGGCAGGCTGCCGGCCGAACGGACGGCGGAATTGTTGGTGAAGGGGTGCGGGCTCGAGGGCTCGGGCCTCGACTACCTGCGCAACACCATCGCCCACCTGGACCAGTTGGGCATCCCGGACGGCCCGCTCCACCGCATCCTGGCGTTGGCCGAGGCGAAGGCCGGGAAACGGCCCTGAACGCGGCGCCGCCTCAGCCGCACTTGGAATACGTACAAATGGTGCAGATATCGCACCCTTCCTGGTGGATGAGGCTTGCCTGGCCGCACTTGGGGCACTGGCGGAACGGCGCGCCGTTGGCCCCGGCCCCGTCACCGGGTCCGGCGCCCATGGCGGCGACGGCTGCCTTTTCCCGGGCCTCGGCCCCGGCCGGCGTTCCCGGCGCGGCGAGGAAGCCGATGGCGATCATGTGCCGTTCGATGACCTCGCCGATGGCGGCGAGCAGCGAGGGGATATACCGCCCGCCCATCCAGTGGCCGCCGCGCGGGTCGAACACGGCCTTGAGCTCGTCGACGACGAAGGAGACGTCGCCGCCGCGCCGGAACACCGCCGAGATCATGCGCGTCAGCGCCACCGTCCACGCGTAGTGCTCCATGTTCTTCGAATTGATGAACACCTCGAAGGGGCGGCGGCGGCCGTTATCGTCGATGAGATCGTTAAGGGTGATGTAAATGGCGTGTTCGCTTTCCGGCCAATGCACCTTGTAGGTGGCCCCGGGCAGGGCCTCGGGCCGGTCGAGCGGCTGGAACATGTGAACGACGGCCCCGGAATCGCCGATGTCCCTGGGCCGCGCCTTGGCCGCCGGCACCTCGAGGGGCAGCTCGTGCTGATCGGTCCCGTCCCCCTCCCCGGAGTCCGTGCCGGCCTCGAGCACGGCGCCGGTGATCTCGTTGGGCCGGAACGTGGTGCAGCCCTTGCAGCCCAACTCGAAGGCCTGCATGTAGATATCCTTGAAGTCCTCGAACGAGATGCTTTCCGGGCAGTTGATGGTCTTCGAAATCGAGCTGTCCACGTACTTCTGCACCGCCGCCTGCATGACCAGGTGGTCGTTGGGGCTCAGCTCCTGGGCGTCGACGAAGGCGTCGGGGAGC
>JBHHXI010000113.1:0-9938 GCA_046756945.1 Rhodospirillales bacterium | reverse complement strand
CCTACACGTTGAAGCGAAAGCGCAGCACGTCGCCGTCGCGGACCACGTAGTCGCGCCCCTCGAGACGCATCTTGCCGGCTTCCTTGGCGCCGTGTTCGCCGCCCAGGGCCACGTAGTCGTCGAAGGAGATGGTCTCGGCGGCGATGAAGCCCCTCTCGAAGTCCGAATGGATGACGCCGGCGGCCGCGGCCGCCCGGGTACCGGTGCGTATGGTCCAGGCGCGGGCCTCCTTCCCGGTGGCGCTGAAGAAGGTGATCAGGTCGAGAAGCCGGTACCCGGCGCCGATGAGGCGCGCCAGCCCGGTCTCCGCCAGCCCCAGGCTTTCCAGGAACTCGGCCTTCTCCGCCGCGTCGTCCAGTTGCGCCACCTCGGCCTCGATCTTGGCCGAGATGACCACCGCGCCCGCGCCCTGGTCGGCGGCCCGGGCGGCCACCTGGGCCGTCAGGTCCGTGCCCCGGGCGGCGTCCGCCTCTTCCACGTTGCACACATAGAGCACCGGTTTGGCGCTCAGCAGGTGCAGCATGGCGAAGGCCTGGCGCTGTTCGGCGGCGACGTCCGCCGTGCGCGCCGGCCGGCCGGGCCGCAGCGCCTCCAATACCCCGTGGACGAGGTCCAGCTCGGCCCTGGCCCCGGCGTCGCCGCCGCGGGCTTTCTTGGTCAGGGGCTCTTCGCGCCGTTCCAGGCTTTCCAGGTCCGCCAGCATGAGCTCGGTTTCGACGGTGTCGGCATCGCGCAGGGGATCGACCGAGCCCTCCACGTGGGCGACGTTGTCGTCGGCGAAGCAGCGCAGCACATGGACGATGGCGTCCACCTCGCGGATGTGGGCGAGGAACCGGTTGCCCAGGCCCTCGCCCTTGCTGGCGCCGCGCACCAGGCCGGCGATGTCGACGAACTCGAGCTGGGCGGCGACGACGGTCTTTGGCCTGACGATCCCGGCGATGCGCTCGAGCCGCGAATCGGGAACCCCGACCCGGCCCGTGTTGGGCTCGATGGTGGTGAAGGGGAAGTTGGCCGCCTCGGCCTGGGCGGTGGCGGTGAGCGCGTTGAACAGGGTGGATTTGCCGACATTGGGCAGGCCGACGATGCCGCACCTAAAGCCCATCGTTCCCGTCCGGCGTCCGCTCCGGGGTCCCGTCCGCCGGCGGTTCAGGCGCCTTCGGCCGCGGCGGTTTCATGGCCAGGGCGACCTTGCTCATGAACCCCGGATCGTCGCCGTCGACCAACAGCGGGAACCCGTCCGCGACCGCGTCCAGGAGCTTCCCCAGCCAGGCCTCGTCCGCCTTGGCGAAATTCCTCAGCACATGGGCGGTGACCCGGTCCTTGTCGCCGGGATGGCCGATACCCAGCCGGATTCTGCGGTAGTCCGCCCCCAGATGGGCGTGGATGCTTCTCAGGCCGTTGTGGCCGGCGTGGCCGCCGCCCCTTTTCACCCGCAGCCGCCCCCCGGCCAGGTCCAGCTCGTCGTGCAGCACCACCACGTCGGCCGGCGGGATCTTGAAAAAGCCGGCGGCGGCGGCCACCGACAGCCCCGAGTCGTTCATATACGTCGTCGGCTTGAGCGCCAGCACCTTGACGCCGGCGACGTCGCCCTGGGCGATCTCGCCGTGGAACTTGGCGCGGAAGGGGCCGAAGCCATGGCGGCGGACGATGGCGTCCACCGCCATGAACCCGATGTTGTGCCGGTTCTTGGCGTGCTCCGCGCCGGGATTTCCCAAGCCCACCACGAGGAGCATGGCGATGGACCGCCCGGCGGCCTAATCCTTCGACTTGGACTTGGCTTCGGTCTTCCCTTCGCCGGCCGCCTTGCCCTCGCCTTCGGCCTTGTCCTCGCCTTCCGCGGCCTCGGCCTCCCCTTCGGCGGCTTCGACGCCTTCTCCGCCTTCCAGCGCCAGCGCCTCGGCCTCCGCCGCGGCTGCGGCCTCGGCCTCTTCCTCCTCGACGGTCTTCAGGGCGCTCGGCGAGGCGACGGTGGCGACGGTGAAGTCGCGGTCGGAAATGGCGAGCTGAACGTCCTCGGGCATCGGAATGTCGCTGATGTGCACGCTGTCGCCGATCTCCAGGCCGCTCAGGTCGACGGTGATGCTTTCCGGAATTCTGTCCGGCGCGCAGATCATTTCGACGGCATGGCGGACCACGTTGAGCACGCCGCCGCGCTTCAGTCCCGGCGAGTCCTCTTCGTTAATGAACAGCACCTGGACGTCGACGTTGATCCTGGTGCTGGCGCTGAAGCGCATGAAATCCACGTGCAGGGGCCGGTCGGTGACCGGATCGGTCTGCAGGTCCCGGGCCAGGACCCGGTGCGATTCGCCGTTCACCTTGAGATCGAAGACGCGGGAGAAGAACCCGGGTCCGGTGATCTGGTGCGCCAGGTCCACGGGATCGAGGGAGATCAGCACCGATTCCATCTTGTTGCCGTAGATGACCGCCGGCACGCGCCCGGCACGGCGCGTCGCGCGGGCTGCCCCCTTGCCGGCCCGTTCGCGCGCCTGCGCGGTCAAGGTAGCGACCTGTGCCATATCTGTTTTTCCTTTCCCTTTCCGGTGCGCCGGCCTCCAGGGGTGCCGGCGCTTGAAATCTCATGCCGTCCTTACAGGACGGCGGCCGATCAGTCGAACAAACTCGACACCGACGATTCGGTGCTGATGCGCTTGATGGCTTCGGCCATCAGCGGCGCAACGCTCAACTGCTTGATGTTTTGCGAGACGCGGACCGCTTCCGTGGCCATGATGCTGTCCGTGGTGACCAGGGTATTCAACGGAGACGACGACACCCGCGCCACCGCGCCGCCCGAGAGCACCCCGTGGGTGACGTAGGCCGATACCGAGGTGGCGCCGGCCTCCATCAACGCTTCGGCG
Organism: Rhodospirillales bacterium; assembly: GCA_046756945.1. Classification (GTDB taxonomy): domain Bacteria; phylum Pseudomonadota; class Alphaproteobacteria; order Rhodospirillales; family 2-02-FULL-58-16; genus JACZQZ01. The sequence continues at coordinate 7,083 of JBHHXI010000113.1, read as the reverse complement.
GCGTTGCAGAGCGTGCCGGCGGAATCGACGATGTCGTCGATCAGGATGCAGCTGCGGTCCTTCACGTGGCCGATGATGTTCATCACTTCCGAGATCCCGGCCTGTTCGCGGCGCTTGTCGATGATGGCAAGGTCCGCGTCCAGGCGCTTGGCGAGGGCCCGCGCCCTGACGACGCCGCCCACGTCGGGCGAGATGATCATCAGCCGCTGGTTGTCGTAGTGCTCCTTGATGTCCTTGGCGAACACCGGGGCCCCGTACAGATGGTCCAGCGGGATGTCGAAAAACCCCTGGATCTGTCCGGCATGCAGGTCGATGGTGAGGACCCGGTCGGCTCCCGCCCGGGCGATCAGGTTGGCCACCAGCTTGGCCGAGATGGGCGTGCGCGGCCCCGACTTGTGGTCCTGGCGGGCGTAGCCGAAATAGGGCATCACGGCGGTGATGCGGCGGGCCGAACCGCGCCTGAGGGCATCGATGCACACCAGCAGCTCCATCAGGTTGTCGTTGGCCGGATAGGACGTCGACTGGATGACGAACACGTCCTCGCCGCGGACGTTCTCCTGGATCTCGACGAATACCTCCATGTCGGAGAAACGCCGGACGATGGCCTTGGTCAGCGGCAGATTGAGGTATGCGGCGATGGCTTCGGCCAAAGGCCGGTTGCTATTGCAGGCGAGAATCTTCATCTCAAAGGGCGCCTCCGGGGGCTCTCGCAGACCAATGCATCGGAAACCCCTTGCCTGCCGGCGCACCGCGTGCCACCGGGCGAGACGCGGCGGAATGTATCAGCGTCCCCGAGGCCTGTAAACGGTAATCCGAGGCTCCCAATGCAGCGCTGGCCGCCGCCTTGGAGGCGGCGCGCCGGCACCGCCGCGGCGCACTTTAGTACCTAGGCCAGCACGCAGGTGACCACCAGGCCAAGCACCATGACGACGACGAGGATGATCATGTAGGGCATGGCGGCTACCCGGCGCCGGCGTCGAGCACGATGGCGGACAGGCCGCGCCCATAGGCCTTTTCGCCGCGCCGGGTGGCGCGCCGGTAACTGAAGAACCGCTCCTCGTCGGCGCACGAGTCGACGCACACCGCCTCCACCGCCGCCAGGGCGAGGGCCGAAAGCCGCCGGCCGACGTAGCCGGGAAGGTCGAATAGGTACCGTTCGCCCGATTCACCCGGCGCGAAGAAGTCCTGGTTTTCCGGGGTCTCGGCCACGAATTCGGCGTGGAATTCGGGCCCGACCTCGTAGGATCCCGGGCCGATGCACGGGCCGATTCCGGCGACGATGCCGGCGGCCCGTGCGCCGAGCCCGGTCATGGCTTCCACGGTGGCCTCGACGATACCGGCGCGGGCCCCGCGCCAGCCGGCATGGGCGGCGCCGATGACGCCGGCGCCGCGGTCGGCGAACAGCACCGGCACGCAGTCGGCGCTCAGCACGCCGATCGCGATCCCCGGCGTGCCTGTGACCAGGCCGTCGGCCCTCGGCGCGTCCTCGGGGCTCCACGCGCCGTCGACCACGGCCACGGCCGCCGAATGGGTCTGGTAGGCGGTGGCCAGGGCGCTTCCGGCAAGCCCCAGCTTCCGCGCCGCCCGCGCCCGGTTGGCGCGCACCCGCTCGCGGTCGTCGCCGGACCCGTAGCCGCAGTTGAGCGATGCGTACGGCCCTTCGCTGACGCCGCCCCGGCGGGTGAAGAAGGCGTGGCGGACGCCGGAGACCTTATTGAGCTCGTCGATGGTAATCATGGCCCCATTATCGGTGCATCCGACGGATTTGGGAAAGGGGTTCGCACCGGCCCCTCATTCGAAGCCCGGCGGCGGCGCCATGCCCGCGCCTGTAATGGCCAGGGCCTTGAACAGGGCGCCCATGTGTTCCCGGCCCGCCAGGCGGCGGCGGGCGGCGCGGATTTCGGCGGCCTGTCCGGGCGTCGCCTTGGCAAGCAGCGCTTCAGCGCGCGCGCCGAGACCCAGGCGCTCGAGGAATTTCCCCTGGTCCACGGGGCCGAAGGTGCGCGCCCCGGCGCCGCCCGCGGCCCGGGCGAGGGCGGCGAAATCCACGTGCGCGGTGAGGTCCGCCTCGCCGGGGTCGCTCAGCACGGGATGAAAGGCGTGGCCCTTGACCGCCTGCAGGGTCTCGCCGAAGGCGCTTTCCGTGTGGCCGTAATCGACGATCAGCGCGGCGCCGCCCCGGCGCGCCAGGCGTTCGCCGATGGCCCCGGCCAGGCGGATGGCCGCCGGGCACACCTCGATCACGCTGCCCTCGGGCGCGCCGTCGACACCGGGTGGCACGGTGTCCGCCGCCAGGGGCACCCCGGGCAAGGGCGGCGACAGCACGAAGCGGAAGCCGTCGCCTTCCGGCTCCACGTCGACCAGGCGCTCGCGCCAGCCTTCACCGGAGCGCTGGAACTGGCGCACGGGCAGGGCGTCGAAGAACTCGTTGGCGATGAGCAGCAGCGGTCCCTCGGGCACGCTGTCGAAGCCCTTGTGCCAGGCCGGCGCCTGCTCCAGCCCCGCCGCCGGCAGGGCGTCGCGCTGGCGGGCGCGCAGGAGCGGGCTGGTTTCCACCAGATGGACGGCGACGGCGGCCGGGAACGCCGGCGTCCGGCGGGCGGCGCGCAGGGCGTCGGCCATCAGCGTCCCGCGGCCGGGGCCCAGCTCGACCAGGTTTACCGGCGCCGGCGAGCCCAAGGCGTCCCACACGACGGCGCACCAAAGCCCGATCAGTTCGCCGAACATCTGGCTGATTTCGGGCGCCGTGGTGAAGTCTCCGGCGGCGCCCAGGGGATCGCGGTGCCGGTAATAGCCGTAGCGGGGATGGCCCAGCGCCTCTTCCATGTACCGGGCCACGGTAAGCGGACCCTGGCGGGCGATCCGCCGGCGCAGATGATCGGCCAGACCGGCCACGGCCAGGGCTACGTTTCGCGCCGGGCGCGAACCATCAGGTAGACGCCCACCGCGAACATGGGCGCCGACAGCCACTGGCCCATGGTCGTCCCGCCGGAAAGGAACCCAATGTGAAAGTCGGGCTGGCGGAACAGCTCGGCGATGGTCCGCGCGATCCCGTAGCCGGCGAGGAATACGCCGGTCAGCAGGCCGGCGCGGCGGCGCACGGCCTCGCGGCGCCTGAGGAAAAAGAGCACCGCGAACAGCACCGCCCCTTCCATCCCCGCCTCGTAGAGCTGGCTCGGGTGGCGCGGATAGGGGCCGCCGCGGGGGAAGATCATGGCCCAGGGCACGTCCGATACCCGGCCGAAGAGCTCACCGTTGATGAAGTTGGCAAGCCGCCCCAGGAAGAGGCCGATGGGGGCGATGCAGGCAATGAGGTCGGCGAAGGGCAGAAAACGGATGCCGCGCCAGCGCGCGAACAGCGCCGCCGCCGCGATCACCCCGAGCAGGCCCCCGTGGAAGGACATGCCGCCCCGCCAGATCGCAAAAATGAGCGCCGGATTGTCCAGGTAAAAGCCGGGTTTGTAAAAAAACACGTAGCCGAGCCGTCCACCGAGCACCACCCCGAGCGTCGCCCATACCAGGAAATCGTCCACGTCATCCCGTTCCGCCGCCACCGGCGCTTGGGCGGCCAGGGCGCGCATGTACCACCAGCCGAGCAGCAACCCGCCGATGTAGGCGAGCGCATACCAGCGGATGACCAACGGCCCCAGCTGATAGAGGATCGGGTCGATGCTGGGATAGGGGATGACGAAGGTCATGGGGGCGACGGTTCCATCGGGATGCGGCTCACCGGTACCGGTCGTTGGTGTTCAGAAACCCCTTCACGTACGCGTCGATCCCGTCCTCGAGGGTGGTGAATGTCCGGTCGTATCCGGCGGCGCGGAGGCGGCTCATGTCGGCTTCGGTGAAGTACTGATACCTGTCGCGGATGGCCTCGGGCGTCGGGATGTATTCGATCCGGGGTTCGGCGCCCAGGGCCCGGTATACGGCGGCGGCGAGGTCGGCAAACGAGCGCGCCCGGCCGGTACCGCAGTTGAACAGCCCTTCCCGCGTATCGTTTTCGAGAAGCCAGAGGACCACGTCGACGCAATCGCCGACCCAGATGAAGTCGCGCAACTGCCCGCCGTCGGCGTAATCCGGGTGGTGGGACTTGAACAGGCGCGCCGGCAACCCGGCCTCGGCCCTGGGGTAGATCTGCGCGACGACGCTTTGCTGGGCGCCCTTGTGGTACTCGTTGGGACCGTACACGTTGAAGAACTTGAGCCCCGCCCAATGGGGTGGACGGGGCGCGCCGTCGGCGATCCTGCGCGCGACCTCGCGGTCGAACAGGTGCTTGCTCCTGGCGTAGGGGTTGAGGGGCCGGAGGCGGGCCAGGGCGTCGGGCGCATTGTCGTCGTCGAACCCCTGCCCGCCGTCCCCGTAGGTGGCGGCCGACGAGGCATAGAGAAACCGTACACCATGGCCGGCGCACCACGTCCACAACGCCATCGGCAGCCGCACGTTGGTATCCCGGAGACGGTCGGAGTCCGGTGCGGTGGTGTCGGAGACGGCGCCCATGTGGATGACGGCTTCGATGTCCGCGCCGTTGTCGCCGAGGAACTCGAAAAGCCGGTCGGGGTCGATGATGTCGGCCAGGTCGCGCTTGGCGATGTTGCGCCGTTTGTCGCCGCTCCCCGGCCGGTCGCAGACGGCGACCTTTCCCAGTCCCCGCTCCTCGAGCGCCGCCACGATATTGGAGCCGATGAAGCCGGCGCCGCCCGTCACCAAAAACATGGTCCGCCCCACTCCTGGAAACAGGCTCTTATAGGGCCGCCGGCATCGCCCGGCAACCTGCCTCCGCGAAGCCCGCTTCGGCGGGCGACGGGAGGGCGGCCAACGCCGCGCGGTCCGTCCCTCCGGGCTCGGTTGCGCCGGCACCGCCCCGGCCCCATAATGGGGCTGGCGCCCCGGATCGGGCCCGGCGGGCAGGGAAGGATAGGCATGCAGACCAGCAACCGCATTCTCGATGATCTGGCGCGAGTCGCCAACGGCGCGGTCTCCACCCTGGTCGGCGTCAAGAACGAAATCGACGCCCTGGTGCGCCAGCGCGTCGAACGCCTGCTCAACGACGCCGACGTGGTCCCGCGCGAAGAGTTCGACGCCGTCAAGGCCATGGCCGCCAAGGCGCGCACCGAACAGGAAAGGCTGGAAAAACGCATCGCCGGCCTGGAGGCCAGGCTCGGCGTAAAGCCCGCCGCCAGGACCGCCAAACCGGCCGCCAAGGCCAGGAAATCCGCCACCACGAAAAAGAACCCCGCCGCCAAGGCCAGGAAATCCGCCGCCAAGCGCAGCCCCGGCAAACGATAACGGGCCGGACCCCCGGCCCAGTGGCCCGGGCGCCGCGGCGCCGGCTTTGCCAGGCGCCGGCGCCCCCGCACCCTTGGGTTTTTTGGGCCTGAGGTTCAAGGCGCCATCCCGCCGGATACAGCCGGTACGCCGCGACAGGCCGCGCACCCATCCAGCCGGAAACCAGGGCGGCAGGGGACCCCGCGGGGACGGGCGGGTTATCCACAGCACGCCCGCACTGGGGGCTTGCGCCCGGTCCCGGCTTTTGGCAGGCTATATCTGGTGCACCTCTCTCAAAAAACTACAATATAATGCGGCATATACAAGATTTTGCGGTTTTGCCCCTTGGAGTCCGCAATTTTGGTGGCGCCGCGGCCGGTGCCTGAGGAGAAGCGGCCATGAAGGGTATCGAATTCCCGTACTACTCCCGGGCGGCCAATCCGCTCGACATTTTCGAGGAGATCGTCCACGACAAGAACTGGGCCTTCGACCGGCGCGGCGACAAGGAAATGGCCGTCCAGGCGCCGGGTCGCTGGTGCGACTACAGCCTTTTTATCGCCTGGAACCGGGACATGGGCGCCATGCATTTCACCTGCGCCTTCGACATGCGCGTGCCGGCGGAGAGGCGCGCCCCGGTGCGCGAGCTCCTCGCCCTGGTCAACGAAAAGCTTTGGCTTGGACATTTCGGCGTCTGGGAAGACGAAGGGCTGCCCATGTTCCGCCACGCATTGCCCCTGCGCGGGGCCCAGGGTCCGAGCCAGGAGCAGCTGGAGGACCTGGTGGATACGGCGATCGCCGAGTGCGAGCGCTTTTACCCCGCCTTTCAATACGTGATCTGGGGCGGCAGGACCCCGGAGGACGCCGTATCGGCCGCCATGGTCGATACCCTCGGCGAAGCCTGATATGACGTCGGTCCTGCTGGCGGGTTGCGGCACCATGGGCGGCGCCCTCCTTGCGGGATGGCTCGAACGCGGCATCCAGGCGGAAGCCGTCACCGTCGTCGAACCCGGTCCGGACATTGCCGGCTCCCTGCGCCAACGGGGCGGCCTGAGCGTCGTCGGCGCGCCGGGGGACATCGGCGCCGACCTCCGGCCCGGGGTCGTCGTCTTCGCGGTCAAGCCCCAGGAAATGGACGCCGTGGCGCCGGCGTATAAGCGCTTCGCCGGCCCCGGCACCGTGTTCCTGTCCATCGCCGCGGGCAAGACCATCGGCTATTTCGAAGACAGGCTGGGGGCGGACGCGGCCATCGTGCGGGCCATGCCGAACACCCCGGCGGCGGTGCGCCGCGGCATCACGGTGGCCTGCCCCAATGGCCTCGTCACCGCCGATCACCAGGGGCGCTGCCACGACCTGCTGGAAGCCGTGGGCGAGGTCGCCTGGGTCGACGACGAGGCCCTGCTCGACGCGGTGACGGCGCTCTCGGGCGGCGGTCCGGCCTATGTCTTCCTGCTCGTCGAATGCCTGGCCCGCGCCGGTGCCGACGCGGGCCTGCCCGCCGACCTGGCGCTCAGGCTGGCCCGGGTCACGGTGTCCGGGTCCGGAGAGCTCCTGCGCCGCTCGACGGACGCGCCGGAGGCCCTGCGCAAAAGCGTCACCAGCCCCGGCGGCACCACCGAGCAGGCCCTGAAAGTGCTCATGGCCGCGGACGGGTGGCAGCCGCTTCTCACCAGGGCCATCGCCGCCGCCACCGGACGCTCGCGCGAACTGGCGGGCTGACGGCCGCGGCCTCCGGCGGGCGCCGGCGCCACAGCGGTATTTTATTAGCTAGCAGGCTGCTGAAAAAGGGCGTTGCTGGTGCCTTATGCTTCGAGACGGCGC
>JBHHXI010000112.1:0-10091 GCA_046756945.1 Rhodospirillales bacterium | reverse complement strand
GGATTCGAACCCACGAGGAGCGTTAACCCCTGCCGGTTTTCAAGACCGGTCCCTTCAACCACTCGGGCACCCATCCGGCCGTGGAAGCCTGGATACTATCCTTCCCTGGCGCAATGCTGAAGGACTCTCCTGCGCCGCGTTCCCCGTCATGGCGGCGTCTTCGTCCATGCGCCCGGCCCCTCTTCAGGTTTCCTTAACAGCTTTCGCCCATTATCGAACGACAGCGGGTATCGCTGCGGTAGAAGGCCGCGGCACGCCGCGTTGGACTATCCGTGCAGCCCAGAACGGGATGACGCACCATGTCTCGCACAGACCTGATCCACGAAGCGGAAGAGGTGCCGGATGCCGCCAGGGCCGTCGCCCTTTACCGGCTGGCCATCGACCAGACGGGCATTATCTCCGGGGCGGTCAGGCGGCAGTTGACCGTGATGATATGTGAATCCGTCCCTGCGCCGGACCCGGCGCACGAAAGGCCCGGCCGCGACGCCGGCGCCGACGGCGGGCAAACCACTTCTCGGGGAGATGGGCAATAATGCTCCGGCGACTGTTGATTATTGTGTGTCCGCTTTTCGTCGGGGCCTGTGCCCTGCCTCTGCCCCTGCAACTCGCCGCCTGGACCGCGGACGGAATCAGCTACCTGATGACCAGCAAATCCATGTCCGATCACGGCCTGTCGGCGGCCGTCGGCCAGGACTGCGCCGTCCATCGCGCCGTCACCGAAGGCGCGGTCTGCCGCGAAGAGTCGGGCAGCGGCACGGTGCTCGCGTCATCCAAGGACCCGTCCGACACTCCCGACACTCCCGACATTCCCCAGTAGCGCCTGTCGGCCGAAATCCGCGACCCGTCGATCGGCGTCGCCGGCGCCGGGCGGGGCCGTACCCGTGAAGGCCGGCGCTCAGGCGACGAGCGCCTGAACCCGGGGCCGGTCGATTTCCGCGGCGGGTACGGAGGCGGCGCCGGCGGCGCGCCCATAGGCAGCGAGGGCGTCGCGCAGGCTGGCGGCGGCAAAGCCGGCGCCGCCCGCGGTCCCGCCTGCCGCGGCGTCGAGGCGCGCGCCGGCCTCCTCCTGCTCATCCCGCTTCTCCGCCCTCACTTCGGCGATGGCCTGCTGGCGGGCCTGTCTGGCCTGGGCGGCGACGGCGTGATCCTGGGCGGACGGGTTGGCCGGCGCCAGGGCCGCCCGGATGACGATGTCCATCTTTTGGATGGTCGCCTCGGGATCGTTCAAGGGGCTGGTGTCGATCTTGACCTCGCCGCCGACGGCGTACAGCCGGCCGTCGGGTCCGCGCTCGTATTCAAAGGACGGCAGGCCGCCATAGCTCCCGGCGGCCGCCGAATGGGCCTGCTCGTGGCGGCGGACTTCGGTGTCGCGGCGCTTGAGTTCGGCGACGATCTCCTGTTCATCGTCGCTCAGTTCCCGTTGGCCGCCCGGTTTTCCGTGCCGTTTGTCCGCGCCCGGCCGTTGCTCCTGGGCCGCGAGAAGTGTCTTCCCATCGGCCAGGCGGGAAGGAATTCCGAGCGCCGGCGCCGGGGCGGTGCCGTCGCCGGCCGGAGTCGCCTTGGCCACGCGGACGCCCGGCTGAAGCGGCCGGTCGGCGCGGGGCAGGTCGATCAGCGGGGATACGGACGAAATCATCGGCGATTAAGAACCTGCGCCTGCCTTTTCCACCGGGGCCGGCCGGCGCGCGCCGGAGTCCGCCCCGAGAGGTTTTCGCCCGCCGAGGGTACGGGGAAAAGATTAAGGAACGGTGATTGGGGGCAGGTTCTAAGGTATGGCGCCAAGGCGGCCGTTGACGAAAAGCCAGTTGCGGGCGGTGTCCTTGTTGAAGTCCCCCGCCTGCCGAAAACCGTACCCGGCGAGCACCGCCGACGGCCCTCCCTCCACGCGCTCCCGATCGGCGCCGGCAAGCTCGACAAGGACCGTTTTGACTCCTTTCAACGCGTCTTCACCGCCGCGAAGAATCTTCTCTTCGATTCCGTCCACGTCCAGCTTGACGTGATCGGGCTGCCGGACACCGAACATGCGCCGGAAATCGTCGATGGAAAAGCCGGGCACCGCCTGGGAGAAGACCGGCTCGATCCTGCCTTCGACGGTGTCCAATTGGCCGAACCCATGCATGGAACCGCCCGCCGCCGTGTTCGCCATGTGCAGGAAATCCAGGCGCGTTGTCTCGTCGAAGGCCAGGCAGTAGGTCTGGACCCTGTCGCCCATGCCGTTGAGTTCGACGTTCCTGACCAGGGCGCCGAAGCTGGCCGCGCCCGGCTCGAAAGCGAGCACGGTGACATGCGGGTTGAGGGCCGCATAAAGCGTGTAAACGCCAATGTTCGCCCCGATGTCCCAGAAGACGTCGCCGTCCCTGACGAAGACATCGATCCAGCGGATCGTCTCCGGCTCGTCCTTGAAAAAGTTCAAGGGGTCGTGCAGGGCCCTGGCGGACGGGCAGCAGAACGCCACGTCGCCCCTCGCCGTCGAAAGGCGGTGAACCTGGACCAGCCGCTCCGAGGCCAGGGCCAGGGCCAGGGCCCGCCGCTTGGGTTTCATGAAGGACGTGGCGAGGCCGGCGAATTTCTGGATTATGTCGGCGACGGTCTTGCTCATTCCCCACCCTTTCGCCATCCCCACGGCGGCATGAACGCCCCGCGCCGAATATTAGAATCCCCGGGCGCTCTCCGGCAGTCAACATAATCCGGGGCCGGCACGCCGGCGTGCGGCCCGCGCGCTCCATCGCGGCGTCTTTAACAGCCGGTTAACCACCGTCCGGTCAAAATGTCGGCGCCGCCAAAGGGCCGGCGATGTTCGTTCGGGGCAGGACCGGGCCGCGGTGCCGCGGGGGCCGGCGTGCCCGGCTCCCGGGGATGCCACTCAGACATGTTTTTCCTCGTTTCCAAGGTCGTATGGTTCATCGTCAATCCCGGCAACCTGCTGCTGATCGTGCTCGGCCTCGGCGTATGGCTGCTGTGGACCCGGTGGCGCCGCGCCGGGCGGTGGCTGGTGAGCCTGGCCGGCCTCGCCGGCCTCGCCATGGCGACCCTGCCGCTGGGCACCAGGCTTTATCTTCCCCTGGAGAACCGCTTTCCGGTGGCCGGCGACCTGCCCGAACGGATCGACGGGATCATCGCGCTGGGCGGCGTCGTCGACCAGTTCGTGACCGTGGCGCGGGGCCAGGTGGCCCTGACCGGGACCGCCGAAAGGCTGACCGAGTTCGCCGCCCTGGCGCGCCGCTACCCGGACGCCAGGCTGGTATTCACCGGGGGCTCCGGAGATATTCTCCGCCAGGGGGTGAAGGAGGCCGACGCGCTGCGCCCCTTTTTCGACGTTCTTGGGTTGGACGCGGACCGCGTCGTGTTCGAAAACCAATCCCGCAACACCTACGAAAATGCCGTCGCCACCTTCGGGCTGGTCGGGCCCAGGCCGGGGGAAAGGTGGGTTCTCATCACCTCGGCCTTCCACATGCCCCGCGCCGTCGGTTGTTTCCGCCGGGTGGGGTGGCGCGTGATACCCTATCCCGTGGATTTCAATTTCGAGGGCGACGAGACGTTCGCACTGGCCTTCGACTTCGCCGGTGGTATCAACGCCTTCGCAAGCGGCCTGCACGAATGGCTGGGCCTGGCGTTCTATTGGCTGACCGGAAAAACAGACACCTTCTTTCCGGCGCCGGAAGTTTGACAATTGCCCCGGTGGCCGCCGTGTGGCAGAAGGAACGGACGATGACAAGATTCCGCGTTTGGGAACGGAGCGTGTGTTGGGGCGTCCTCGCCGGCGCCCTGCTTCTCGGCGTCCCGGCGCTCGCCGGCACCCCGTCCTTTGCCCAATGGGTCGATGGCCTGCGCCAGGAAGCCGCCCAGCGGGGCATCCACAGTGCCACCCTGGATGCGGCGCTGAACGGTCTCGAACCCATCGCGCGGGTCGTCGAGCTGGACCGCAAGCAGCCCGAGTTCACCCTGACCTTCCGCCAGTACATGGACCGCGTGGTGCCACGGGCCCGGGTGGAGAAGGGGAGACAGAGGCTGCGCGAGAACCGGGCGCTGCTCGAGGAAATCGGCCGCAAGTACGGCGTGCAGCCGCGCTTTCTGGTCGCTTTCTGGGGCATCGAAACCGATTTCGGGCAGGTCACCGGCGGGTTTCGCGTCATTCCGGCGCTGGCGACACTTGCCTATGACGGCCGGCGCAGCGCCTATTTCCGCGGTGAGCTCCTCAATGCCCTGGAGATCCTGGACCAGGGCCATATCGCCCTGCCCGACATGGTCGGCTCGTGGGCCGGCGCCATGGGGCAGAGCCAGTTCATGCCGTCCTCGTTCGTCACCTTTGCCGTGGACTATGACGGCGATGGGCGCAAGGACATCTGGAATACCAAGGCCGACGTCTTCGCCTCCGCCGCCAACTACCTGTCCCGGGTCGGCTGGAAGGGAGACCAGACGTGGGGGCGGCCGGTGCGGCTGCCCAAGGGGTTCGACACCGGGCTCGCCAGCCTGAAGATACGCAAGCGCCTGAGCGAGTGGCAACGCCTCGGCGTGCGCCGCGCCGACGGCGGCGACCTGCCGAAACGCGATCTCATGGCCTCGGTGGTTTTGGCGGATGGACCCGGCGGCCCCGCGTACGTGGTCTACGACAATTACCACGCCATTCTGAAATGGAACCGCTCGACGTTCTTCGCGCTCGCCGTCGGTTCCCTTGCCGAGCAGATAGGAGATGGATAAATTGCACGTCCCGTCCCGGAATCACCCGGCACCGATGGCCGCGGCAATGAGTATAAAACTGTATGCGAGGCGTTGGCTCATGGTCGCCCTGGCCGGGGCGGTCCTCGGCGGCTGCGCGGAGACCCAGCTCATCGCCCATACGGCCAAGCGGATCGGCGAGGTCCACGAAGCGCCGACGGCCGCGGCGACCTATAAGATCGGCAGTCCGTACCAGATCCAATCCACCTGGTATTACCCGGCCGTGGACTACCGCTACGACGAAACCGGCATCGCGTCCTGGTACGGTTCCAAGTTCCACGGCGGCCGCACGGCCAACGGCGAGATCTTCGACATGAATGCGTTGTCGGCGGCGCACCGGACCCTTCCCCTGCCCAGCGTGGTCCGCGTCACCAACCTGGAAAACGGCCGCAGCATGGTCCTCAGGGTGAACGACCGGGGGCCGTTCTCCCGGGGCCGCATCATCGACGTGTCCAGGCGGGCGGCGCAGCTCCTCGGCTTCCAGAGGAATGGCACGGCCCGCGTGCGCGTCCAGATCATGGCCAATGAAAGCCGGATCCTGGCGGCGCGCCTGAAGGGCGAGGCGACCCTGGCAAAGATCGGTACGCCGATCATCGTTGCCCGGCTGCCCAGTCCCACCGTCAGCAGCGCCGCCCTGGCGCCGCCGCCGGGAGCGGCGGCTGCCCCGGTGCCGGCCGGGGTGTCGCCGGCGGGCCAAGGGGTGGACGGCGTCCCCGCCGAAGGCGTGGACGGGATGGTGCCGGAGTTGTCCGGGTCCGGGCGGGGGCCGGGGCTGGGGGTGGTGTCGGTCGTGCCCGTGCGTCCGACCGGGGTTTTCGTCCAGGCCGGGGCCTTCGCCCAGTTTGACAACGCCAACCGGGTGCGCGCCAGGCTGGTCAACCTGGGGCCGGTGAAGGTGACGTCGGTGCTGGTCAACGGGAGGGATCTGTTCCGCGTCCGCGCCGGGCCCCTGGCCAGCGTGACCGACGCCGACCGGATTCTGAGGTGGGTGATCGACGCGGGATATCCGGACGCCCGGATCATCGTCGATTGAGTCCTCTCCGGGGTGCGAAAACCGGGTGAGCCGGGTTTCGCCCGATTGACGGGCAGGTGAGAACGCATACCCTGGGCATCCACGGCCGGGAGGCGCCCGGCGCCACCAGGGCAGGGGGACGCAAGAACACCAACAGGGTGAAACGGGAACCATGAATTTTGCGCGATCGATGATGCCAGTCCGCCGCCTTGGCATGCTGGCCGGTTTTCTCTGCCTGATCACCGCCTGGGCTGCCTTCGCCCCGCCGGCGGCGGCCATCGAGGTCGTCGCCCGCCAGGCCATCCTCGTGGACATGACGACGGGGGCGGTGTTGTTCGAAAAGAACGCCGACGAGCCCGCACCGCCCGCGTCCATGAGCAAGCTGATGACCGCGTATTTGGTATTCGAGCGGCTGCGCGACGGCCGCCTGTCCCTGGACGACACCTTCCTGGTCAGCGAGACGGCATGGCGCAAGGGCGGCGCAAAAAGCGGCAGCTCGACCATGTTCCTGGACCCCGGCAAACGGGTCCGGGTGGAGGACCTCCTGCAAGGCATCATCGTCCAGTCGGGCAACGACGCCTGCATCGTGATCGCCGAGGCCCTGGCGGGAAGCGAACAGGCGTTCGCCGAGGAGATGACCCGGCGCGGCGAGCAAATGGGACTGCAGAACAGCGTCTTCAGGAACGCGACCGGCTGGCCCGATCCGGGCCATGTCATGAGCGTACGGGACCTCGCCATCCTGGCCAGGCGCACGATCGAGGACTTTCCGGAGTTCTACCACTACTATTCGGAACGGAACTTCACCTACAACGGCATTCGCCAGATCAACCGCAACCCGCTTCTCTACAAGGACATGGGAGCGGACGGCCTGAAGACCGGCCATACGGTAAAGTCGGGCTACGGGCTCGCGGGCACCGTCAAGCGCGGCGACCGGCGCCTGATCCTGGTGGTCAACGGGCTGCCCACCAAGAAGGCCCGGTCCCGGGAACCGAAACGCCTGCTCGAGTGGGGGTTCCGCGAGTTCCAGAACTACACCCTGTTCAAGGCCGGCGACAGGGTGGCCGACGCCGACGTCTGGCTCGGCAAGGACGCCACGGTGCCGCTGGTCATCGACAAGGACCTGATGATTACCCTGGCCCGCAAGGCCCGCCCCAAGATGAAGGTGAAGGCGGTCTTCGAGGGGCCCATTCCGGCCCCCGTCGCCATGGGCACGGAGGTCGCCAGGCTGGTTGTCACGGTGCCGGGCGAGGGAGGCGAGGAAACGGTACAGGTGCCCCTGGTCGCCGGCGCCGAGGTCGAACGCAAGGGCCTCCTGGGGCGGCTCGGGGCGGCGCTGAAATACATCCTGTGGGGCGGTGCCGTGACCGGCCAGACGGCCGCCCGTTAGTACTACCGTGGCACGGGGGAAATTCATCACGCTCGAAGGCGGCGACGGCGCCGGCAAGTCGACCCAGGCGGCGTTGCTTGCCGAGGGCCTGCGCGAGGCCGGGATCGATGTCGTCGTCACCCGCGAGCCCGGAGGGGCGCCGGGCGCCGAGGAAATCCGAGCTCTACTAGTAGAAGGCGGCGTATCCCGCTGGGAGCCCGTCACCGAGGCCTTGCTCCATTTCGCGGCCCGGCGCCAGCATCTCGTGCACACGATCTTTCCGGCGCTCGACGCCGGGCGCTGGGTGGTGTGCGACCGCTTCGCCGATTCGACCATGGCCTACCAGGGGTACGGCCTGGAACTGGGGCGCGACGCGATCGCCGGGCTCCATGCGTTGGTGGTCGGCGATTTCGCCCCCGATCTGACGGTGATCCTCGACCTGCCCGCGGACGCCGGCCTGGAGCGGGCGGCGGCCAATGCCGGGCGCGAGGACCGCTACGAACGCATGGACCGGGATTTCCATGGCCGCGTACGCGACGGTTTCCTGGACATCGCCCGGCGCGCCCCCGAGCGCTGCGCCGTGGTCGACGCCGCGCAACCGGTCGACGACGTGCAAAAGGCGATCCGCTCCCTCGTCCGAAAACGCCTGGGCGGGATGGCGGCGTGAGCCCCGAGCGGACCCTGCCGGGGGACGCCCCGCCCTGCGGCCCAAAGCCTACGGGCGGCGGGCCGTCCGGTGAAGACGAGCCGCCGCCGCCGCGCGAAAACCCCGATCTGCTCGGCCACGCCGCGGCCGAGAGCGTCCTGCTGGAGGCCTTCAACGCCGGGCGGCTGGCCCATGCCTGGCTGATCTCGGGGCCCAGGGGCATCGGCAAGGCGACGCTGGCGTTCCGCTTCGCCCGCTTCCTCCTGGCGCGGGGGGGAGGGGACGCCGGCACCCTGTTCGCCGAACCCCCGCCCGACAGCCTGTACGTCGCCCCGGACCTGCCGGTGTTTCGCCGCGCCGCCGCCGGCGGCCACGCCGACCTCAAGACCGTGGAGCGGGGCTGGGACGACAAGAAGGGGCGGCTGCGCACCGAGATCGTCGTCGACGACGTGCGCGCCGTCGGCGCCTTCCTCGGCCTGACCGCCGCCGAGGGGGGCTGGCGCGTCGTCGTCATCGACAGCGCCGACGAGATGAACCGCAACGCCGCCAACGCCGTGCTCAAGGTCCTGGAGGAGCCGCCCCGGCGCGCCGTGCTGCTGTTGGTCAGCCATGGCCCGGGCCGCCTGCTGCCGACCATCCGCTCGCGCTGCCGCAGGCTGGTCCTCAAGCCCCTCGCAGACGACGTGGTGGCGTCGCTCGCCTGCAAATACCGGCCCGGCCTGGGCGCCGAGGACGCGGCCGAGCTGGCCCGGCTGGCGGAAGGGAGCGTCGGGCGGGCCCTGGCCCTGGCCGCCGACGGCGGCCTGGACCTCTACCGGGACCTGGTGGACCTGCTGGAAACCCTGCCCGGGCTGGACGTTCCCGGCGCCCATGCCTTCGGCGACCGGGTCGCCAGGCCGGGCGCCGACGACGCCTTCCGCGTCGTCGGCGATCTGTTGCGCTGGTGGCTGGGGCGGCTGATCCTGTTCGGCGCGCGGGGGGGCAAGGGCGCCGGGGAAGGGATGCCGGGCCGCGAGCGGGCGCTGATCGAACGGCTTTTCCGGGCCGGCGGCCTTGATCGATGGCTGGAGGTGTGGGAAAAGACCAACCGCCTGCTGGCCCAGGCCGATGAGTCCGGCCTGGAGCGCAAGCAGGTGGTTCTCAACGTTTTTCTCGCCCTCGACAGCGCTGTCCGTCCTTGATCTCCATCCGCTGCGTCCATTAGGAAAAACTCTGCAGGAGACAGCCGCGATGCCGGCGCGCAAGCGTTTTTACGTCACCACGCCCATCTATTACGTGAACGACGTGCCCCACATCGGGCACGCCTACACGACCCTTGCCTGTGATGTGCTGGCCCGCTTCAAGCGCCTGGACGGATACGACGTGAAGTTTCTGACCGGTACCGACGAACACGGCCAGAAGGTGGAGACGTCGGCGGCCGCGGCGGGTATGGAACCGCAGGCTTTCACCGACAAGATATCGCAGAATTTCCGCGATCTGGCGGATTTCATGCATTTCAGCCATGACGACTTCATCCGCACCACCGAGCAGCGGCATGTGCGCGCCTGTCAGGACATTTGGCGGCGGCTGGAAGACCGGGGGCAAATCTACCTCGGTACCTACGCCGGCTGGTATGACGTGCGGCACGAGGCATTCCATGGCGAGAGCGAATTGACCATCGGACCCGACGGCAAGAAGCTCGCGCCTTCGGGCGCCGAAGTGGAATGGGTGGAGGAACCCAGCTATTTCTTCCGGCTGTCGGCGTGGCAGGAACCGTTGCTGGAGTTCTACCGGCGAAACCCGGGTTTCGTCCTGCCCAAGACCCGGCGCAACGAAGTCGTGAGCTTCGTCAAGGGCGGCCTGCAGGACCTTTCGGTCTCGCGCACCAGCTTCCGCTGGGGCATTCCCGTTCCCGGCGACGACGCCCACATCATGTACGTGTGGCTGGACGCGCTTACCAACTACATCACCGGCGTCGGCTATCCGGAGACCGAAAGCGGCGAATATGCCGCCTATTGGCCGGCCGACCTGCACATGGTGGGCAAGGACATCGTGCGCTTTCACGCGGTCTATTGGCCGGCCTTCCTGATGGCGGCGGACCTGGAGCCGCCGAAACGGGTCTTTGCCCACGGCTGGTGGACCAACGAGGGACAGAAGATCTCCAAGTCGGTTGGCAACATCATCGACCCCGTGGCGCTGGTCGAGACCTACGGGGTCGATCCGGTGCGCTATTTCCTCCTGCGCGAGGTGCCGTTCGGCAACGACGGCGATTTCTCGCACCGGGCCATGATCGGACGCCTGAACGGGGACCTGGCCAACGACCTGGGCAACCTGGCCCAGCGGGTGCTGTCCATGGTCAACAAGAACTGCGG
>JBHHXI010000111.1:0-10212 GCA_046756945.1 Rhodospirillales bacterium | reverse complement strand
CCGGCGAAAGCTACGACCATCCCAACTCCAGCCTCGGCGGCACGATGGGCAAGATCAAGACCCTGACCAAGCTGCGCCTGGCGGGTGATCAGATAGAGCTGGAGGCCAAATACACGTGGATCGCCAACCAAGACCAATCGAGTGCAGGGCCGCACACCGGCAAGTTCGTGTTGAGGAAGGAAGGCGACACCTACAAGGTCGTCAAGATGTGGAGCAAGAACTTCGGCTGGAAGTGAGGTGCGGGCGGCGGTGGGTTAACTTCCCCCCGACGTCGGGCCGCCGCCTTTCCGCCCGCCCCCGGCGCCGGGCGCCGGACGTGCCCTTCACGGCTCGTCGCATATCCTGATGATCAGCTTGCCGGTGTTGGCGCCGTCGAACAGGCGGTTGATCACCTTCGGCGCCTGCTCCAGCCCGTCCACCACATCCTCGGCGTAGGCGATCTTTCCGTCTTCGACCCACCGGGCCAGTTGCGCCGTCGCCTCGGCGTAGCGGTCCCGGTAGTCGAAGACGATGAAACCCTCCATGCGCGCCCGCCTGATCAGCAGCATGCGCAGGTTACAGGGGCCGGGCACCGGCTCGGTGGCGTTGTAGGCGGAGATGGCGCCGCAGATCACGATGCGGGCGCCGGTGTTGATCAGGCGCAGCACCGTATCCAGGGTCTCGCCGCCGACGTTGTCGTAGAAGACGTCGACGCCGTCGGGGCAGTGCCGGCGCAGGTCGCGCTCCAGGTCCCCGGTCTTGTAATCGACGGCGGCGTCGAATCCCAGTTCGCCGGTGAGCCACGCGCACTTGTCCCCGGAACCGGCGATGCCGACCACCCGGCAGCCCTTGAGCCGGGCGATCTGGCCGGCGACGGAGCCGACGGCGCCGGCCGCCCCGGAGACGACCACCGTTTCCCCTTGTCCCGGCTTTCCGACGTCGAGCAGGCCGAAGTAGGCGGTGCGGCCGGTCAGCCCGAGGACGCTGAGGGACGCGGTCATCGGCAGCCCGTGGGAGACCTTCTCCAGGTGCTTCGCCTCGGCGACGCCGTAGTCCTGCCAGCCGAGCAGGCCGCTGGCGATGTCGCCCTCGGCGAAGCCGGGGTGACTGGACAGGGCCACCCGGCCGACCGTGATGCCGCGCATCACGTCGCCGATCTCGACCGGCGGGATGTAGGACCGGCCGGCATTCATCCAGCCCCGCATGGCGGGATCGAGCGACAGGTAGATGTTGCGGACAAGCACCTGGCCCGCCCCCGGCACGGGCACCGGCTGTTCGCGGTATTCGAAGTCGCTTTCCCTGATCCGGCCCACGGGCCGGGATTTCAGGAGGAACTGGCGATTGATCTCTGCCATTGCGCCACGGTACCGCCACTGTGGGTTCCAACACCGCTCGCAGGTTAAATGGCCCCCGGGCGCCCGTCCACCACCAGGGGCGCCCGTTGGCGCACGGGAAATGTCGGGCGGCGCCGCCTTTGGCGGCTATACTTGCCGACGCCGCCCATGCGGTTCCAACCGGTCGGCGAGGGAGACAACGGCACATGCGGCCCCTGGACGCGTTCCCCATGGAGGCGCGCCGCCTGGTCAAGGGCGTGCTCACCGATATCGACGACACGCTGACCACCGGCGGGCGGCTGACGGCCGAGGCCTATGGGGCCATGGAACGCCTCCACGGCGCCGGCCTCGTGGTCGTTCCCGTCACCGGGCGCCCGGCCGGCTGGTGCGACCATATCGCCCGCATGTGGCCGGTGGACGCGGTGGTCGGCGAGAACGGGGCGTTCTATTTCCGCTATGACCGCGACAGGCGCAAGATGACCAGGCGCTTCCTCCTCACGGACGAGGAACGGGCCGCCAGCCGGCGCCGGCTGGAGGCCCTGGGTACCGAAATCCTCAAGGACGTGCCGGGGGCGGCGGTGGCGTCGGACCAGCCCTACCGCGAGGCCGATCTGGCCATCGACTTTTGCGAGGACGTGGCGCCCCTTGCGCCCGCCGACATCGACCGCATCGTCGCCCTGATGACCGCCGCCGGCGCCACCGCCAAGATCAGCTCCATCCATGTCAACGGCTGGTTCGGCGCCTACGACAAGCTGACCATGACGCGTCTCCTGTTCAAGGAATCCTTCGCCGTCGACCTGGATGCCGAGAAGGACAGTTTCGTCTTCGTCGGCGACTCCCCCAACGACGCGCCCATGTTCGCCTTCTTCCCCCATGCGGTGGGAACCGCCAACGTGCGCGACGCGGAGGACCGGATGCCGGCGACGCCGGCGTACGTGACGGAGCGCCCGTCCGGCGCCGGCTTCGCGGAACTGGCGGCGGCGCTGCTCGAGGCGCGCGGCTAGCGCCGCCATTGATTTAGGCCGCCGTAAATGTCAGAAATATCAGGCAGATGAACCGCGCCGGCTGTCCGCACACGGGATTGGGGCCGCCATGGCGCGGGATTTGCGCGCGGGATCGCGGATGCGCCGCGGAATTCCCGCCGCGTTTTACATTTGGGGAGGTAATCATGGAATTATCATCGTATTTGCGCCGGTCTTTTCTTGCCGGCGTCGCCGGTTTCACGGCGCTGACATTTGTCCTCGGCCCGGCAGCGGCCCAGGAGTGCCGGGACAGGGGCGATCTGGATGTCCGCTATTGCGACTGGGACGGCGACCTGGTCGCCGACACGCCCGTGGACGCAGGCAAATGGTTGAACCCGGACACCCTCGTGTTCTCATACACGCCGGTCGAGGACCCGTCGGTCTACGAGAACGTGTTCACCGAGTTCATGGATTATCTCGGCAAGGTGACCGGCAAGAAGGTCAAGTGGTACGGCGCCGAATCCTATGCCGCGCAGGTCGAGGCCATGCGCTCCGGCCGCCTGCACGTGGCCGGCATCTCGACGGGGCCGACGGTGTTCGGCGTCAACCTGGCGGGCTACGTGCCCATCGCCATCATGGGCAAGGCCGACGGGCGGTTCGGCTACCGGCTGCAGCTCATCACGCAAAAGAAGTCGGACATCAGGGAGGTCAAGGACCTCAAGGGCCACAAGATCGCCCATGTGACGCCGTCGTCCAACTCCGGCAACCAGGCGCCGCGGGCGCTGTTCAAGGCCATGGGTATTGTGCCCGACAAGGACTACAAGGTCATCTATTCGGGCAAGCACGACAATTCGATCATGGGCGTGGCCAACGGCGACTACGACGCCGCCCCGATCGCTTCCAGCGTGCTCGACCGCATGGCCGACAAGGGCGTGGTCGACAAGGGCAAGCTGCGGATCATCTGGCAGTCGAGGCTGTTCCCGACCACGTCGTACGGCTACGTCTACAACCTGGATCCGGCGCTTCAGATCAAGATCAAGTACGCCTTCCTTACCTTCGACTGGACGGGCACCGCGTTGAAGAAGGAGTTCGGCAAGAAGTCCGACCGTTTCATTCCGATCACCTTCAAAGAGCACTGGGCGGACATCCGGACCATCCAGAAGATGAATGGCGTCGTTTACAGCCAGGAAGCCTTGCGGGGCCTGAAGCTCAAGAAAAAGAAGAAGAAAAAGAAAAAGAAAAAGAAATAATACCCAGAAGGATTGCCCACGAAACCGCGGCCGCCGTCGGCGGCCGCGGCCCTTAGCGCGGTTGATACATGCTGAAGATAACCGATCTGGTTAAAGTCTATCCCACCGGCCAGAGCGCGCTGGCGGGCGTCAGCATGACCGTGGACCAGCCCCACGTGGTCGCCATCATCGGCCCGTCCGGGGCCGGCAAGAGCACGCTCATACGCTGCGTCAACCGGCTGGTCGAGCCGACCTCGGGCACCATCGTTCTCGACGGCGCCGAGGTCACGGGCCTGAGCCGGCGCGACGTGCGCAAGGTGCGCCGCCGCATGGGCATGATCTTCCAGGAATTCAACCTGGTCGAACGCCTTACCGTCATGGAGAACGTGCTGTCGGGGCGCCTGGGCTATGTCGGCTTCTGGCGCGCCTACCGCCGCAAATACCCGGCCGCGGACGTAACCGCCGCGTTCGAGCTGCTCGACCGGGTCGGGCTCGCCGGCTACCACGACACGCGCGCCGACGCCCTTTCCGGCGGCCAGCGCCAGCGGGTGGGCATCGCCCGGGCGCTCATGCAGCGGCCCGATCTGTTGCTGGTGGACGAGCCCACCGCAAGCCTGGACCCCAAGACGTCGCGCCAGATCATGCGGATCATCGTCGAGCTGGCCCATGAACGGGGCACGCCGGCGCTGGTCAACATTCACGACGTGGGCCTGGCCCAGTCCTTCTCCGACCGCATCATCGGCCTCACCGAGGGCCGCATCGTGTTCGACGGCATCGCCGATCAGCTCACGGCCGACGTCCTCACCAGGATTTACGGAGAGGAGGACTGGAGCACGACCATCCGCAAAGTCGCCGACGAAGACGCCGAGGCGCCGCCTTCCAGGGAACGCAGGAAAGAGAAAGGCTTCGTGCGGGAGGCCTCGGCGGGATGACGCCACAGACCGGCGCCCCGCCCCGACAGTGGCACACGATCAAGCTGATCGAAAATCCCTACTACCGGTACGGCGGGATCGCGCTGATCGTGGCCTACGCGGTATGGGCGCTCGGCACCCTGGAGGTGGACTGGGACCGGGTCGGCCATGGCTTGCCCAGGGCCGGCGACATGCTCGTTCGCATGGTGCCGCCCGACTTCAGCCGCTGGGAGCTGCTGGCCAGGGGGGTGCTGGAAAGCGTTCAGATGGCCTTCGCCGCCAGCTTTTTCGGCATGATCCTGGCGGTGCCCCTGGGCCTGTGCGCGGCCGTCAACCTGGTGCCGAAGCCGGTCTACCTGGTGGCGCGCGCGATTATCGTCCTGTCGCGCACCTTCCACGAAATCATCATCGCCATCCTGTTCGTCAAGATCTTCGGCTTCGGTCCGCTGGCCGGGGCGCTGACCCTGATCGTGGCTTCCACCAGCTTCATCTCGAAGATGCTGGCCGAGGACATCGAGAACATGCCCCCGGGGCAGCTCGACGCGATCCGCGCGACCGGGGCCGGTTTCCTCAAACTGCTGATCTACTGCGTCTCGCCACAGGCGTTGCCGCGCTACCTTGGGGTTTCCATCTACCGGCTGGACGCCAACCTCCGCCATTCCACGGTGGTCGGCATCGTCGGCGCCGGGGGCATCGGCCAGGTGCTGGCCGCCACCTTTTCGCGCTACGACTACGATTTCAGCCTGGCGATCCTGCTCACGATCATGGCCCTGGTCTTCGCCGGCGAATTCTTCAGCACCTGGGTCCGCGGCCGCCTGAGATGACCGTCGAGCGGCACGCCAAGCGCTATCCCGAGGTGTGGCGCCGGTTCAGCCCGCGCCAGACCGTGGGTCGCTATGCCTGGTATGTAGGCGTCGTCTTCGTCGTCGTCTGGTCGGTGCGCGATCTCGACATCCCCTGGTTCTACTTCCTCGACGCCCACGTCCAGCTGGCGGACCTGCTCACCCGCATGTGGCCGCCCGACCTGGATTATCTCGACACGCTCGCCGGCGCCCTCATCGAAACCATCCACATCGCCACCCTGGGCACGGCGGTGACCCTGGTCCTCGCCTTTCCCGTGGCTTTCCTGGCGGCGCGCAACACCACGTTCAACGCCCTCACCTGGTTCATCGGGCGCTTCATCCTGGTCGCCTCGCGTTCGGTCAACACGGTGGTCTGGGCGCTCGTCTTCGTGGCCATCTTCGGACCCGGCCCGGTGGCCGGCATCTGGGCCATTGCCTTCCGTTCCATCGGCTTCATGGGCAAGCTGGTCGCCGAGGCCATCGAGGAGATCGACACCGGTCCGGTGGAAGCCATCGAGGCCACCGGGGCGTCGCGGCTGCAGGTCCTGTGGATCGGTATCCTGCCCCAGGTTCTGCCGGTGATGTACGGGACCGCCGTTTACCGCTGGGACATCAACATCCGCGAATCGACCGTGCTCGGCTTCGTCGGGGCCGGCGGCATCGGCATCCTTCTTTATGCCTCCATCAATCTGTTCCTGTGGCAGCAGGTCTCTTTGATGATGCTGGCCATTTTCGCCGTCGTGGTGGTCAGCGAGTTCATCTCCGCCACCGTGCGCCAGCGCATCACCTGAGTGCCGAAAGGCGCGCGCCGTCGGTTCCCGGCGCGCATTTTTGCTACCACCGGGGCAGGGGGAGACCTATATCTTATCCGCCTGAACCGTTACGCGTTCTCCGGGGGAGGCCGGAACCATGACGACCAGGGATCACGGCTGCCGCGTGGCGAGCCTGTTCCGCGGCGCACGCCGCATCCTGGCGGCGGGGCTGGTCGCCTGCGCGCTGGTTCTCGGCGCCGCCGGGGTATCCGCCGCGGACCACTTCGTCCTCACCGCCGACGAGGCGAATTTTCGTACGGAGGCCGGCGACGTCATTCTGATCGACGTGCGCTCGCCCCAGGAGTGGCGCCAGACCGGCATCCCCAAGGGGGCGCGCCGGGTGACCATCCACGATCCGGGCGGCCTCGAGGGGTTTGTCAAGGCGATGGCGGCGGCGGTGGACGGCGACCTGAAAAAGCCCGTCGCCGTCATCTGCGCCCGCGGCAACCGCTCGACCCTCGCCCAGAAGGTGCTCAGCGAGGCCGGATTCACCCGGGTGTTCAACATCAGGGAAGGCTTTATCGGCGGACCCTTTGGCCCCGGCTGGGTGAAGCGCGGCCTGCCCGTGGAGGCCTGCCCCAGTTGCTAGCGGCGACGATCCATGGCAATGGCTTTGCGGGCGGGTCCGTGCTAAGGTTTCCGTCGTCGACCGGGGGCGGGTCGGCGTGGAGGAGCGGGCCTGTGAAAAAGTTCGTGTTGAGCGGACTGTTGAGTGCCGGCCTCGTGCTGGCAAGCTTTTCCGCCCAGGCGGGATACGGCCATTACTACGGCCATGGCGGACACCATCACGGCCACCACGGCGGTGACGGTGCTCTGATCGCCCTCGGGATCATCGGCGGCGCCGTTCTTCTCGGCGCGCTCCTCGCCCCACCGCCCTATTACCGGCCGGCGCCGGTGGTCTACGCGCCAACCTATCGCCCCACCTGTTATCGGGACAGGGTCTATCGCTACCTTGCGGACGGCCGCATCCAGTGGGGCGTACGGACACGGTGCTATTGACCTCGCCGTAGCTCTCCTGAACCGGATTTCCTGATCCGCGGTCATACCCGGCGCCGCCCGGCGTCCGGGCCTGCGCCCGTCCGTCGCGGCCCGGCGTCCGGTGCCGCCTAAAGCCGCCCCGTTTCGCGCAGGTGGCGCAGGGCCTGCGCGATGGCCAGGGCGTCGGCCAGCGCGTCGTGCTCCTTGCGCCGGCCGGGCAGCCTGAGCAGCGAGGGCAGCTTGGCGCTGATCACCTGGGGCGTGGCGAGCCCGAGGAGGCGGGCGAGGCGGGGCCGGATGTCGACGAACCTGTCGGCGTCGATGGGGCAGGCGATGCCGTGGAGGACGCAGTTCTCGTCAAGGGCGGCCTGATCGGCGCCGTTGGAAACGACGGCGCCGCCGTCCTCGCCGACGAATTCCGAAAACGCCGCCAGGGCTTCGGGGAAAGAGACGCCGTGACGGTCCACGTCGGCCTGGGTGATGCCCGTGAGGGAGACGAAATAGCCGCTGAGGACCGGGTTCCTGACGGGACGGACGTAGGTCTTGAAACGGCCCACTTCGGCCAGGGCGTTTCCGCCATCCACCCGGACGGCGCCGATCTGGACGATTTCCCGGTATTCGCCGGCGCCGCTCCAGCCCCGCGCCGCCGAGCCTTCCCAGGCCGTGAACTCCAGGTCGAAGATCGTGGTCGGGCCGCCCAGGAATTCGTGCTCGGACCCGTTCACCTGCGACGCCATGCGCCCCCAAATCTTCCGGCCGCACCGCCGACCGCCGGGAACTTTAGCAGAAGTCGCCGTCCGGCGATATGTCTTGGCCCCCGGTCGCGGGCCTGCTATCCCACACCCCGTGACCGAACCGCGCCGCCGCCGCCGTTGGAGGCGGCGGTATTATACGAAAGGGACGGAGGCAGCACGGTGCGCTTCGACAGACGCCTGAGCACGTTCGCGTTCCTCAACCTCGGGCACGCCTACGATCATCTGTTCATCCTGCTCTATCCCACGGTCGTCCTCGCCCTCGGCGACGTCTTCCAGGCGTCCTACGGGGAATTGCTGTCCCTGTCCGTATACGGCTTCGTCGCCTTCGGCGCCGGCGCGCTGCCCGCCGGCTGGCTCGGCGACCGCTGGAGCCGGCGCGGAATGATGATCGTGTTTTTCGTCGGCATCGGCCTCGCCTCGATCCTCACCGGCCTCGCCCGCTCGACGGTGGACATCGCCGTGGGCCTCGCCCTGGTCGGGCTGTTCGCCTCCATTTACCATCCCGTCGGCATCGCCATGGTCGCCGAGACCGACCCGGCGCGGGTCGGCAAGGCGCTGGGCCTCAACGGGGTTTTCGGCAATCTCGGCGTCGCCCTTGCCGGCGTCACCGCCGGCGCCCTGACCGACATGATCAGTTGGCGCGCCGCCTTCATCGTCCCCGGCGTCGTCGCCGTGGCGACGGGCCTGGCATTCGCCGTCGGCACCGCCGGCGCCGGCGGGAGACGGAGGGGGGGCGCCTCCGTCGCCGCCCCCGGCGTCGCGCCCGGGACGGTGCGGCGTATCTTCGCCGTTCTCGTGATGGCGACCCTGTGCGGCGGGGTCATCTTCAACGCGACGACGATATCCCTGCCCAAGGTCTTCGATGACCGGCTGTCCGCCCTAGCCGGGACGACGACGGGCATCGGAAGCCTTGTGACCGGGGTTTTCATGATCGCCGCCGTGGCCCAGATCGTCGTCGGGCACCTGATCGACCGCTATCCCCTGAAGCGGGTCTTCGTCGGCGTCGCCATGCTTCAGGTGCCGATGATGACGCTCGCCGTGTTTGCCTCGGACTATGCCATGCTGGCGGTGGCCATCGGCGTGATGCTGCTCGTCTTCAGCGCCATCCCCATTTACGACACCATCATTGCCCGCTATGCGGCCGGTCACTGGCGGTCGCGGATTTACGCCCTCAAGTACACGGTGGGACTGGGCGTCAGCGCCGGCACGGTGCCGCTGATTGCCTGGGTGCGCGACGGGACCGGGGGATTCGGCGCCGTGTTCTGGATTCTCGCCGCCCTCGCCGTGGCCGTGGCCGTCAGCGCGCTGGCCTTTCCCTCGGTTGCCCGGCCGGGCACCGGCGGGCCGGGCCGGCGCGCCGATACGGTTCCCGCCCGACTGTCCTGAGGCGGCAACGGTCGCATGGAGGGGATGCGCCGCCGGCGCCGGATGGCCGGTAACCGTCTGGATAATTCCGACGGGCCCTGGCGGCCGCTACCATCCATGGGAAATGGCGGCGGAACGGGAAATCCGCCGGTGATACCCGGGCGCGGTGGCGGCAAGGGCGTGGGTTTGGGGTGAGAACGGAGTGCATGGACCGTGGCGCGTGAACCGGAAGGGGAAACATACTCCGCGGTTATCGACAAGACGTTCGAAGACACCCTCGATCTGTTGATCGAGGCCCGGAACTACGCGGCCTTTTCGCCGACGGCGCGGGACGGTCGGCGGGCGCCGATGGACGGGCTGGCCGTCGCCGGGTCGCACCTGCGGGTGACCTCGCGGCTGGCCGGGGTGATGGCCTGGCTGCTCTATCAAAAGGCCGTCGGCGCCGGCGAAATCGACGCCGCGGAGACACTTAGCACCCTGCCCCGGCTCGACGGCGTCGATCCCTGCCTCGACGACCGGAACGACAGGCATCTCGACCTGCCGGCGGGATTGCAGGACCTGCTGGCGCGCAGTCACCGGCTCTATCTGCGCGTCGCCCGGCTCGACGCCATGGTCCGCCAGGCCCATGCCGGGCGCGGGGCGGGCTAGCTCATGGACTCATCAACTGGTGTTGCGAGTGGCGATGTCCGCTCACAGGTCCACACCGGTCACCTGTAACGGTACGGGAGAAAGTCCGATTCTGACCCCTTAGCGGATGTTCATTGGATTACGGGGTTCAAAAAGTGGGTACCGAAAATTCCGGCTGTCCGGGGCAAATTTATCCCCAATTCCCGTGAACAAGTTCCGGCCCCAAAGCGTCCGAAATCGGAAGGGGCGGGTAACCAATGATTTCCCGCCCCCTCACATTTCACTAGGAATTAGACGACTCGCTGGTTGGTCGCGCTTACAGCCCTTCGGGATTGCCCTTCAGGATCTTGAACGTGCTCGCTACGGTTCCGTCCAAGGCAACTCTTGCATAAAAGTCGCCGGCCTTCTTGATTTTGGC
>JBHHXI010000110.1:0-10220 GCA_046756945.1 Rhodospirillales bacterium | reverse complement strand
GCGACGACAGCTCAACGCTTAGCGGGGCGCCGTCGCCCGACAGCACGGGGACCAGGACCGACCCCGCCACCAGGTAGGCGAACCGCCCGCAGGCGGCGGGCCGGTGGCCGCCCGCCGGTTCGCCGATGAGAAGCCCGAGCGCCACCCACAGCATATACCCGTAGATGACGAAGGCCGCGCCCAGGTGGGCGGTCAGGCGGTACTGGCTGACGTCCGGGCGGTCGACGAGGCCGCTTTGCACCATGTACCAGCCGAGCAGTCCCTGGAGCGCGCCGAGGATGAACACGGGGATCAGTTTTGCGGCCAGCCGCCGGCTCACCCAGCCGCGGACGACGAAGAACGCGAACGGAATGATGAAGGCGAAGCCGATGAGGCGGCCCCACAGCCGGTGCGCGTACTCCAGCCAGAAGATGGACTTGAACCCGCTCAACGTCATGTCCGGGTTGAGGTCCTTGTACTCGGGAAAGCGCCGGTAGGCGCGGAAGGCCTCCTGCCATTCCGCCTCGGCCAGGGGCGGCAGCCACGCGGTAACCGGCTTCCACTCGACCATGGAAAGCCCGGCGTGGGTGAGACGGGTGACTCCCCCCAACACCACCATGGCGAAGACCATGGCGCAGAGGGCGAGAAGCCATGCCGCGATCACCTTGGGGCGCCCCGCGGCGGGCGCCTGCACTTCAGAGTCCATCTTTCCTCACGGCTCCTCCCCGCCCGCCGGGCGGTCCCGCGGGCGCCGGCGAGTATTCACCGTGATCGGCCGCGAACCAAGCATTTCGTCGCCGGGTGGGACGCCGCCCGGCCTGCCATCGCGGGACCGGGAACCGGAAAGGGCTTGACACGGCGCAGCCCCTATGATCTTCTGTGAGTGAACACTCACATATCACCATGCGAAACGGTACTACAACCAAAAAGCGGATCGACCGCACGGCGCTTAAACTGTTCGCCGAAAAGGGTGTCAGGGAGACGACCATCCGGGACATTGCAACCGCCGCCGGCATCGCCGAGGGAACGCTGTATCGGCATTACGCCAGCAAGGACGAATTGGCCTGGGACCTTTTCGTCGAGAATTTCACCGCCCTCGGGCGGGAACTGGGCAAGATTCAGGAACACGAGGAAAACACGCGCACCAAGCTGCTGGCCATCATCCGGTACTTCTGCGCGGCTTATGACAAGGATTCGACGATGATCAATTACCTGTTCATCACCCGCCACGGCTACATGCAGAGGCTGACCGCGCGCATGCCCAATCCCTACCTGGTCTTCCGGCGGGTCATCCGCGACGGCATGGCGCGGGGCGACATCCCCAAGCAGGACCCGGACGTGGCCGCGTCGATGGTCCTCGGGATCATCCTGCAGGTGATCGATACGCGCATTCTCGGCCGCCGCATCCGGCAGAGGATTTCCGATCTGGCGGACACCATCACGGCGGCGTGCCTGCGGGTCCTGAGCGCATGAATTATTTTTTGACATAAGCGTGAGTGAATACGCGCTCATTCTCGATTTGGTTCGAAGGCCATAGAATCGCCACAATTGCGCATATTCTTTGGTTTAAAAATGAGTGAACATATATTCATTTTGGCAATGTGAGAGTGGATGCTTGTCTAGCCGGTCGTTTTCGCCACCAGGGGTTTTTAGGGACACAGGAGGCTTACGATGGGACACCATACCAGTTATCACACCTTTTTCCATGGCCCGACGGGCCACCCGATCGGCCGCGATGACGCATCGTGGCCGCACGCGCACCGGGGCTCCGGTGCACGCACATAGGCGCGGCGCGGATTGAAGTTCCTCACCGGAACCGAAATGGAGTGCGCGCCATGTTTGCCCCGATCGACGACCTGCGCGAAATCGCCCTCAGGTGCCTGTCCGGCAAGCCGCTGGACGAGGACCTGTCGCAGTGGCTGGGCAACGCGTTGGAAAGCTTTCTCAGTCGCCAGTGCCAAACCATCGAGGATGCCCTCGGGCTGAAGTTTCCCCAGGGCGGCATCCCGTGGTGGCGCGAGGAAGCGAACCGCACACGCGACAACGCCTTGCGGCAACTGGCCGAGCGCTTTTTCGGCGACCTGTCCCCGTGCGCGAAGGCCCGTGAAATCCAGATCCTTACCGACCGCTATGCCGCCTCCGCCTGGCGCCATGACCACGACCGCGACGAAATGCCCCAACACTACGCGGGAAAACCCCACAGCCTGCTGTGGGAGGCCTTCAAGTCGGGCGCCATCATGCCCATCGGCGAGCGGCAGCTGCGCAACATCTTCGCCGAGTAGGGACCGACCCATGGCCCCGCTGGAACTCCGGAAAGGCGAATTTCCAGTCGACGGCGCCGGGCTCGGCAGGAACAGGAAACAGAGGCGATTATGAGCACCATCCCCATCGCACCGACGATCCGCATCACCATCGGTCTCGTGCTCGGCATGACGCTGGGCCTGGCGCTGGCGGTGGCGACGGCGGTCTTTTAGCCGCCCGGAATGTCGGGGATGCCGCAGGCGCGGCGTCAGATATCCCGCCCCAGGGCGCGGGCCAGGATCATGTAGACCTTGCCCATGTCCGAGGACATGAAGGTGGCGTTCAGTATCCCGTCGTGGTCGCGTTTCGTGGCTTCCTTGAGCAGGGTTTCGAACTGGGACAGGTAGCGGGTGACGTAGCGCCTGAATTCGTCGTCGTCCTGGTACTTCTGCTTGATGGCGTCAAGCTTGGCCTTCTCCCGGAAGCCCAGCATCTTGCGCACGAAGATGCCCTTCTCGCCCCTGTTGAAGCGCTGCCAGTCGTCTTCGCTGACGGTGGTTTCCAACAGCCGGTTCATGTCCACGGCGAGGGACTGCAGGCGCTCCGAGATGAAGGTCGCCCGGCGCAGGAAACTTTCGATCCCCACCTTGTCCGTCTGTTCCTTGAGGGAGTCCGCGACCTCGACGGCCTCGCGCACGGCCGCCCGCATGTCCGTGGTCTGGCGGCCCATGGCCTCGGCCACGGTCCGCGCCTGCTCGATCACCTTGTCCGACGTGGCGCTCAGCCCCTGGCGGCGTTTGCGCAGGGCCGCGTCCCAGACGCCGGCGTCGGTCACGGCCTGCTTGGTGACGACCGCCACCTCCCGGGTCTGCCGGGCCAGGGCCTCGCCCAGCATCTCCATGCCCGTTTCCGCCTTTTTGTAGGTTGCCGCCAGCCCCTCCAACTGCCGGCGCACGGCCTCGTGGGTACCGTCCATGTTGGACGCGATCTGTGCGGTCTTGGCAGCCGCCTCCTCGGCGTGGCGCCGCAGCAGATCGGCGACCTGGCGCAGCAAGGCGGCGTTGCGCTCGGTCGCCGCCACCGCTTCCTCGGAACGCCGCGTCAGCGAGCCGCCGACCCGCTCCAGGTCGCCGGTCGCGGTCTCCGCGGCGGCGGTCAGTTCCCGGGACCGGTGGCCCAGGGATTCGGCGGCACTTTCCACGTTCTCGGCGGCGGCCCGCGAGGCGTTGGCCAACTGCTGGGAACGTGCGCTCAGGCCCTGCTCCACCCGCCTCAGGTTGGCCAGGGTGTGCCGGGAGACGTCGTCCACTTCGTCGGCGCGCGCCTTCAGGGCATCGCCGATGGAACCCACCTGTTCCGTCGCCCGCTCGGAACTGGCCGTCAGGTCCCCGGTATGGCGCTGCAGCGCATCCGTCATCAGGGTCACCAGGCTGGCCGCCCGCTCCACCGCCATCGATACCTCGTGAGCGCGCTCGTGCAGGCCTTCGCCCACCTTGCCCAATTCGCTGGCGGCCTGGCCGGACACCTCGGACAACCCGGCCGCCTCGCGATGGAGCGTATCGCCGAATCCCTTCAGATGGGTCGACGCCTCGTCGTAGGCGGAACGCAGGTCCTCGGAGCGCCGGCGCAACAATCCCCCCACATCGTGGAGCCGCTCTCCGGCCCGTTCCAGGGCGGCGTCCAGATCGCCGGTGTGCTCGCGCAGGGAACCGGCGATCCCCTCCAGCCGGGACGCCGCACGGTCCGAGGCGGAGGTGGCGTCGTGCACGTGTTCGCGCATGATTTCCCCGGCCGCCTTGATGTGCGACGCGGCCGCCTCGGAGGCCTCGCCGAGCGCCCGGGTCCCGTCTTTCAGGGACCCGGTCACTTCCTGCATCTGGCCGGCCGCCTGATCGGAAGCCGTGCCCACGTCCGCGGTCTGGGCGCGCAATGTCTCTCCGGCCTCGGCCAGCCGGCCCGCGGTGTCGTCGGCCAGCCGGCCCAGTTTCCGCGAGCGCTCTTCCAGGGTTTCGCCCATCGTGTCGACGCGCTGCACGGCGTGTTCGGAGACCGCCGTCAGGTCGTCGGCCTGGCGGTGCATGGCGTCCGTGACCAGGGAAATCAGCTTCGCCGCCCGGTCCGAGGCCGCCGCCACCTCGCGGGAGCGCTCGAGCAGGGCATCGCCCGCCCGCCCGGAGTCGTCGACCACCCGGCCGGCCGCGGCGGACAGGTCGTCCGAGTTCCGCTGCAGGATCTCGGCCACGGCCAGCATCTTGGCCGCCGCCCCGTCCGAGAGCGCCACCAGTTCCTTCTCGCGCCGGTGCATCTCCTCGCCGACCGCCTGGAGGCGCCCTTCCGCCGTGTCCGAGGACGCGCGCAGGTCGTCGCCGTGGCGATGCAGCATCTCCCCGGCGCCGGCCATCAGCTTCGCCGACCTGGCCGAGATCTCGGCCAGGGCGTCGGCCTGCTTGCCGAGGGTGTTTGCGGCGGTGTCCATCTGCTCGGAGGCGCGGGCCGAAGACACTGTCAGTTCCCGGGAGCGATCCTGCACCACTTCGCCCAGGGCCTCGAGGCGCGTTGCCGCGGCTTGCGAGGCATCGGTGACATCGCTTAACTGCTGGCGCACGACGTTGACAAGCTCGCCGGTCCGTTCCGCCGCCGCGTCGACCTCGCGCGCGCCCTGGCGCAGCGCCCCCGTCGCCTGGGCGACACCGGCGACGCCCTTCGCCGAGGCGGTGGCCACGCCCTCGGAACCCCTGTGCAGGGCGTCGATGACGGCGCCGACGTGGGCGCCCGCTTTTTCCGAGGTGATGGCCAAATCCTGGGAGCGCTGGCGCAAACCCTCGCCGACGGCGCCGATACTCAAAAGGCTCTGGTTCGCGGTCTTGGCCATCTCATCGGCCCGCTCCCGCAGCGCCTCGCCCATGTCGCCGACCCGGGCAAGGGCCTGGTCGGATGCTTCGGCCAGGTCCGAGGACCGGCTTTTCAATGCTTCGCCCACGTGTTCCACCTGGCCCAGCACCTTGTCCGAAAGCACCGAAAGGTCCTGGGACGTCCGCCGCACGGACTCGCCGATGGCCCTGGTCCGGGCCTCGGTGCGCTCGCTCACGTCGCCGAGATCCGCGGCCTGCTGGCGGAAGGCATCGCCGCTCGCCTTGACGCGCAACGACACGGTGTCGGCGGTGGACACCAGGTCCCGCGCCTGGTCGTTGAGCGCGTCGCCGATCGCCTTGACCCGCTCCGAGACGTGGTCGGACGTCTCGTTCAGCAGCCGCGACTGCTGGGCCAGGTGTTCCCCGATGTCGGAGGTCCGGCTCGCCACCCGTTCGCCCACGTCGGCGAGCTCGTCGGTCTGCCGGTGCAGGGCTTCGCTCAACATTTCCGTCTGGGTCGCCACCCGGTCCGACCGCCGCGACAGGTCCTGGGAATGGCCGTGCAGGATTTCGGCGCCGCTCCGCACCCCCGCGCCGGCCTCGTCCAGGGCCTTGAAAAGGTCCTGCAGGCGCTCGCCGAGCGCCTCTCCGGCCTCGTCCATGCGCGCCGACGAGTGGGTCGCCGCGTGTTCCAGCTCCTCGGTGTGCTTATGGAAGGCCGCGGCGGATTCCCGGGTCCGCGCCGCCGCTTCCTGGGACGTCTGCGTCAGTTCCTCGCCGCGCCGGCGCAGGGTCCGGCTAAGATCCTCGGCCCGGGCCGAGGCGCGATCGGACGACACCACCAAGGCGCTCGAATGCCGGTTCAGGGTCTCCCCCGCGTCGCGCGCCCGCGCCGCGGCCGTCTCGGCGGCGGCCTGCAGGTCCTCGGTCTGCCGGCGCAGGACCTCGGCAATGGCCTGGGCCCGCAGATCCGCGTCCTCGGACACCTGCGACAGCTCCACGGTGCGGCGCCGGACCAACTGGTTGACGGCTTCCGCCCGCGCCGCCGCCTCTTCCGAAGCCTGGGTCAGCGCCCGGGCCTGGCGGCGCAGCGCCTCGCTGATCTCGTTCACCCGCGTCTGGGCGCCGGCGGACGGGTAGGCCAGCCGGCGAAGATTCCGGCCCAGCGCCTCGGTGTCGTGACGGAGCCGCCGGCCCCGCTCGAAAAAGGCGATGACCATCCACAGAAGCGCCAGCGGCGTCAGCAGCCCCGCCGCCATGCCGCCCACTTCGTGGGGCAGAAGAAGCAACAGGTCGCGCCAGCCGATGTGCTGGGAGATGAAGGTGATGGAGGCCGCCAGCCAGGCGGCGCTGAGAACCACGCCGCCGATGATGGGAAGCCGATACCTCAAATAGATGGGCGGCGTCCACTCCTCGAAGCCGATGCCCTGGCCCAGGTCCGACGGCGCCCCATCGGCGGCGCCGGCAAGCGGATCGGCGCCGGGGCTTTCTTCCCCGCGCGACGGCGGCGCGCCGGTGCGCTCCGCGTCCGCGTCGTAAGCGACCTGGATGGGGGGCTCGTCCGCCTTCCTGGGGTGCCTGTCGGCCATGGGCAACCTACCGGATAGTCAACCGCCGCCCGATGTGGGGTCGGGCGATCATACACGACGCACATCTTGCCGGTAAACGGTGAACCATCACAAAATCTAGCAGGGGACTAGAGACTCGGCGGCCGCCCCCGAGGTACCCTTCGACCCGATCCGGGAAATCCCGCGCGGTGTCCGCCGGAATGGATTCCTGCTTTCTCCCATCAAACACGTATTTATGAATTATTTGTTGATATGGCACCCCTGGAAATAGCGTGATGGACGTGCTCGTGCCCCGGTCTTCGGTGTCGGGGGTCACCTGGCCCGGTTTGCCGGGACGGGCCGGGATCATCATGCTTGCCCTGCAGTACCAGTTGCGGCAGAGCCAGTGGTGGCCGCCGGACGTGGTGCGCCAACACCAGTTCCGGCAGCTGCGGGCCCTGTTGTCCCATGCGTGCGGGACCGTTCCCTTTTACCGCGACCGGCTCGGCGAAGCGGGGTTCGCCGAGGACCGTCGGCTGACGGCGGACACCTGGGCGCGGATCCCCCTGCTCGGGCGCCCCGAGGTCCAGGAGGCGGGGACGGCGCTGCTCAGTACCCGGGTGCCGGCCGCCCACGGCAAGACCTACACGCTGTCCACATCGGGGTCGACGGGCAGGCCGGTCACGGTGACGGGGACGGCTGTCGCACAGGCCTTCTGGCGCGCCTTCACCCTGCGCGACCACCTGTGGCACCGCCGCGACATGACCAGGAAACTGGCCGTGATCCGTGCCATCGGCGACGGCAAGGCGACCTATCCGAAAGGCGCCCGCGCGCGGTACTGGGGACCGGCCACCGCGTCGGTGTTCGCCAGCGGCCCATCGGCCGTCCTCGACATCACCACCGCGGTGGCGAGCCAGGCCCTGTGGCTGGAACGGGAGAACCCGGAATACCTGCTGACCTATCCGTCCAACCTTCTCCAGTTGGCGCGGCATTGCCGTGAACGGGGCATGACATTGCCCGGTCTGCGCGGCATCGAGACCTTCGCCGAGGTGCTGCAGCCGGCGGTGCGGGAGGCCTGCCGGGAGGCGTGGGACGTTCCCGTGGTCGACATGTACAGCGCGCAGGAAGTGGGCTACATGGCGCTCCAGTGCCCCGACCACGAGCACTACCACGTGCAGGCGGAGAGCGCCCTGGTGGAGGTCCTCAACGACCAGGAACACCCCTGCCGGCCGGGCGAGACGGGCCGCGTCGTCGTCACCCCGCTGCACAACTTCGCCATGCCGCTCATCCGCTACGAGATCGGCGATTTCGCCGAGGTCGGCGAGCCCTGTTCCTGCGGCCGCGGCCTGCCGGTGCTGCGGCGGATCGTCGGGCGGGAGCGCAATACCCTCACCCTGCCCTCGGGCGACAGGATTTGGCCGAGCTTTCCCGCCGGGATGTTTCTCGCCATTGCGCCGGTCAGGCAGGTCCAGCTCATCCAGCGCCGCCCGGACGAGATCGAGCTCAAGCTTGCGGTGGACGGGACGCTGAGCGGGGATCAGGAGGAACGGCTGCGCCAGGCCCTGAACAAACGCCTCGGCCATCCCTTCGCCTACCGTTTTACCTACGTCGACGAAATCCCCCGATCGGCGGGCGGCAAGTACGAGGATTTCCGGGTCGAACTGGAGTCCTGACCCGCCGCTGGCGAGTGCGCATCAAAACAGGTGCTGGCCGCCGGTGACCCAGATTTCCGTGCCCGTGACGTAGCCCGCGTCGTCCGAGCACAGATAATAGATCGTGCTCGCCACGTCCGCCGGCGTGCCCATGCGGGCGAGCGGGATGCGCGGGATCAGCACCTCGTATTCGGGCTGGACCATATCGGTTTCGATCTCCCCCGGGGCGACGGCGTTGACCCGCACGTCCAGCGCCGCGAACTCGTTGGCCAGTTCCCGGGTCAGGGCCGACAACGCCGCCTTGGAGATGGAATAGGCCGACCCGGCAAAGGGATGGATGGCGTGCCCGGCGATGGAGGTGACGTTGACGATCGCCCCCTTGCCCCTGTGCAGGGCCGAGGCGAAGCCCCGGGACAGCTTCAGGGTGGCGAAGAAGTTGATCTCGAAGACCTCGCGCCAGGCGTCCAGGTCCCCGTTCAGGCACCCCAGACGCTCCTTGTACGGGGTCTTGGGCGACATGCCGGCGTTGTTGATGAGCGCGTGCAGGGGCCGTTCGCCGAGGGTTTCGTTGGCCGTGTCGATAAAGTTGGCGAGGCTGTCGGCGTCGCCCAGGTCGGTGGGAATGTGCAGGGTCCAGTTGGGATCGCGCTTGCACTCGGCCGGCGTGTCCTCGCGCGAGCACGTGATGATGCGCCAGCCCCGGTCCAGGAAGCACATGGCGGTGGTATGGCCGATGCCGCGGCTGGCCCCGGTGACGATGACCGTCTTCCTGTCTTCCTCCCCCATGCCCCGAACGTTAGCAGGTTGCCACGGCAAAGTGCAGTGGGTTTGCCGGGCCGGCGCGGCGATGGCGCGCTCTTTTGTTGCCCGCCACCGGCCACGTTTTCGATAGTATGGGCCCATGTGCTCCCGCTACGAGATCGACGCGAGCCCCCGCGACCTGGCGCAACGCTTCGCCCTCGGCGACCCGCCGCCGGTCCCTCCGGCGCCCGAGCTGCGCCCGACGAACCGCGCCCTGGTGATCGCCGGCGCTGGGCGGGCGCGCCTCCTGGTCTGGGGGCTGCCGGCGCCCTGGAACGGCAAGCCGCTGATCAACGCCCGCGCCGAGACCCTGGCGCGCAAAAAGACCTTCCGTCCCCTGCTCGGCAACCGGTGTCTGGTTCCGGCGACCGCGTATTTCGAGTGGCGCAGCGAAGGCCGGCGCAAACGCAAGATGCGCATCGCGCCCGCGGCGGGCGGACTGATGGCCTTCGCCGGGCTCACCGACGGCGACCACTTCACCATCATCACCTGCGCCCCGGCCCCGGCCATCGCCCACATCCACGACCGCATGCCGGTGATCCTGGATGCCGGGGCGGAGGAGCCGTGGCTGGACTTAGCCCTTCCCTTCACCGCCGTCAGTGCGCTGCTCGTTCCCTATGCGCAGGGACCGTTGGCGGCCGACGAGGAGCCGGCGCCCCGGCGGGAGCCGGACCTTTTCGGCCCCCTCAGTGGGCCATGAACAGGGGGACCGTCGCCTCCGCCAGGACGTGCCGGGTGACGCCGCCGAGGATCAACTGGCGCATGCGGCTGTGGGTATAGGCCCCCATGACGAGCAGGTCGGCGCCGGCGTCGGCGCACTCCTTGAGCAGGGCCGCTCCGATGGAACGGTTCGTCGGCGAGAAGAATTTCGTCTCCGCCCGCACCCCATGCCAGGCAAGGTAGGCCGCCAGCTCCGGGGCGGCCGAGGCGGACGTGCGGTCGCTTTCGACGGTCAGAATGACAACCCCGTCCGAGCGCATGATGTACGGCAGGGCGGCGGCGACGGCGCGCGCGGCCTGGGCGCTGCCGTTCCAGGATATGGCCACCTTGCGGCCGAGCACGGCGGGGGCGCTGGGGGGCGCCACCAGAACCGGGCGGCCGGTTTCGAAGAGGGCCGCGTTCAGGGTCATGACCGAGGTTCCCTCCAG
>JBHHXI010000109.1:0-10314 GCA_046756945.1 Rhodospirillales bacterium | reverse complement strand
CAGCTTTTCGGGCAGCTCCTCGATGGCGTCGTCGATCATGGCGTCGGCCCGTTTGCCCGACACCTTTTCCGCCAGCAGGCGGCGGGTGGCGTCCAGGGCCACGTCGACGGCGACGCCGCGGACCTCGTCCACGGCCTCGGCCTCGGCCCGGGCGATCCGCTGCATGGCCAGTTGCCGGCGCCGTTCCAGGGCCTTCTCCAGGTCCTCTGCCGCCCTTTTGCCCAGCCTGTCGGCTTCGGTGCGGGCGCGCTCGACGATCTCTTCGGCCTCGGCAGCCGCGTCGCGCTGCTTGCGCTCGTACGACGCCAGAAGTTCCTGGGCCTCGTCGTGCAGGCGCACGGCCTCGTCGATCTGGGTCTTGATGGTCTCGGCGCGGTCGTCCAGGGCGGCGCCGATGCGGCTGGCCACCGGCTTGAAGATGGCGGCGACGACGATGACGAAGGCCACCGCCACCCAGAACTCGGGCGCCTCGTAGAAGGCCTCGCCGGCCCCGGCGGCCGTTTCCGCCGCCCATGCACGCATTATCCGCGCTCCTTCAGCGCCGCGTCGACGGCGCTTCGCACCGCGCCCGCGTCCAGTGTTTCCCCGGCCAGCTTCTCCGCCGCCGAGTGCGCCACCTCGGCCGCCAGGTCCCGGATGCCGGCCACCGCCTTGTCCCTGGCCTCGGCGATGCCCGCTTCCGCCTCCTGGATGTCGGCGTGCAGGCGCGCGCCCAGTTCCGCCTGGCGCTCGGCCGCCTCCCGCGCCGCGCCCTCGCGGACGTCGCCGAGGACGGTCCCGGCCCGGGTCCGGGCGTCGGCCAGGGCGCCTTCGTAGGCCTCGGCCGCGGCCTCGGCGTCGAGCTTCAGGGATTCGGCCTTTTTCAGGTTCTGGTCGATCTTGTGCCGGCGCTCCTCCAGCACGTGGCCGATCCTGGGCAGCGCCACCCTGGCCATGAGGACGTAGAGCACGGCAAAGGTGATGGCCAGCCAGATGACCTGGGGCCCGTAGGTGCTCGGGTCCAGTTGCGGCAGGCCCGCCGCCGACGCCGGCCCGCCGCCAAGCACCATGGCGCCAGGCACGAATGCCAGCGCCCTCCTTACGGTCCCCATGACCATTGCGCGTTCCCCTGGGACATTGCGGCCGGTGCGCCCGCGCCGCCCAAGTCCCGTCGCCTCAGGTGAACAGAATCAGGAACGAGATCAGCAGGGCGTACAGCGCCACCGCCTCGACCAGGGCAAAGCCCAGCATGGACAGGCCGAACACCTGGCCCCGGGCGGCGGGGTTGCGGGCGATGGAGCCGATCAGGGATGCGAAGATATTGCCGATCCCGGCGCCCACGCCGCCGAGACCGATAACGGCCAAGCCGGCGCCAACCATTTTCGCGGCGTCTAATTCCATGGTCCTGTTTCCTCGGTTTTTCTCTAATGCAGATGTATCGCGTCGTTCAGGTAAAGGCAGGTCAGAATCGTAAACACATAGGCCTGCAAGACCGCCACCAGGAACTCGAACGCCGTGAGCGCCACGTCGACGGTCAGCGGCGCCCATCCGCCGATGATGCCAAGGGGCACGACGAACCCGGCGAACACCTTGAGCATGGTGTGCCCCGCCATCATGTTGGCGAACAGCCGGATGGAAAGGCTGACCGGCCGGGACAGGTACGAGACGATCTCGATGGGAATCAGCAACGGGGCCATGACCATGGGCACTCCGCTGGGCAGGAAGAGGGTGAAGAAACGCAGCCCGTGGCGGATGATCCCGATGACGGTGACGCCGAGGAAGACGGTGATGGCCATGGAGAAGGTGACGATGATGTGGCTGGTGAAGGTGAAGCTGTAGGGAACGAGGCCGATCAGGTTGGCGAACAGGATGAACATGAACAGCGAGAAGATGAAGGGAAAATAGGCGCGCCCTTCCGTGCCCACGTTTTCACGCACCATCGAGGCGATGAATTCGTAACTGAGCTCGGCCATGGATTGCCAGCGCCCGGGAACCAGGCGGTGGGCCCGCATGCCGAGCGTCAGGAAAAGGGTGATGGCGGTCACCGCGACGACCATGAACAGGCCGGAATTGGTAAACGACGCGTCGACCCCGCCCAGTTGAATGGGAACCAGGGTGTTGATTTCGAACTGCGCTAACGGATTGGCCACGGTACGTCCCGCCGTTCCTCGTGTTAATTCTCCGACCGCCCGTTTCCGGCCGGTCCGTCGTGTTCCTCTTCCCCGGGTTCCGTGCCCGTCTCAGGGCCTTGCGGAAATCCGGGGCCCGGACCGATACCGCGTGCCGCGCGGTAGACGTTCAGCATCCCGGCGGCCGCGCCAAGGAAGAAAAACACGACCAGGAACCACGGCCCGGTGTCCAGCCAATGGTCGAGCAGCAGGCCGATGCCCACGCCCACGGCCAGGGCCGCCACCAACTCCGTCCCGATGCGGAACGCCATGCCGAAACCGCTCATCGGCGCCCCTTCGTGCTTCGGCGCCGGCGGTTCCCGTGCCGCGCGGGCATGGCGCAGGCGGGCATCCAGGTCTTCCAGCGCCCGGGGATGTTTCGGCGCCGGGGGCGCGGAAGGATGCGGGGCCTTGCCTTCGCTCATCGGGACATCGCGCACAGGGAAGGCGCGCGGGAAACCCACCGTCTGGCCGGAGTTATGCCATATGCGGGGCGA
Source organism: Rhodospirillales bacterium (assembly GCA_046756945.1). GTDB lineage: Bacteria > Pseudomonadota > Alphaproteobacteria > Rhodospirillales > 2-02-FULL-58-16 > JACZQZ01. The sequence goes on along the minus strand of JBHHXI010000109.1, from coordinate 7,670 downwards.
AAAGTAATGGCGGGCCGGAGACCTGTCAAGATCGAAAACCCCACGCTTAACAGGTTGATAATACGGAAATAATCCCCATTATTCCAGGCCGGAAAACGGCCAGGGGAGACGCCGTTCAGGCGGTGGCCCTGAGTTCCTCGGCCTGGCGCAGGTCCACCGACACCAGTTGCGACACCCCGCGCTCGCCCATGGTCACGCCGAACAGCCGGTCCATGCGGGCCATGGTCATGCGGTGGTGGGTGATGATCAGGAAGTTGGTCTGTCCGGAGGCGGCCATCTCCTCGAGCAGGATGCAGAAGCGGTCGACGTTGGCGTCGTCGAGGGGCGCGTCCGCCTCGTCGAGGACGTAGATCGGCGCCGGGTTGGTCAGGAAAACGGCGAACAACAGCGCGATGGCGGTGAACGCCTGCTCGCCGCCCGACAGCAGCGACAGGGACTGCAGCCGTTTGCCCGGCGGGCTGGCCAGGATTTCCAGGCCGGCCTCCAGGGGGTCGTCGGACTCGGTCAGCGCGAGATGGGCCCGGCCGCCGCCGAACAGGCGCACGAACAGTTCCCGGAAGTGCTGGTCCACCTCCTTGAACGAGGCGAGAAGCCTTTCCCGTCCTTCGCGGTTGAGCTCGTTGATGCCCCGGCGCAGCTTTTCGATGGCCTTGATCAGGTCGGCGCGCTCGGTGTCGAGGGATTCCATCTGCTCCTTCAGCTCGCCCGCCTCCTGCTCCGCCCTCAGGTTCACCGGTCCCATGGTCTCGCGTTCGCGTTGCAGGCGTTCGACGCGCCGCTCCACCGCCTCCATGTCGGGGAGTGCGGCGTCCTCGGCCAGGCCCGCCAATTCGCGCAACCGGTCGGGCGCGCATTCCAGGCGCTCGGCGATGCGCTGGGCGAGGCTCGTGCACGCCTGCTCGGCTTGTTCGACCAGGCCTTCGGCGCGCACCCGCCGCTCGCGGGCGTCGCGAAGCTCGGTCTCCGCCGCGCGCAGGACGCTCTCCGCCTCGGCCACCCGGGTCTCGGTTTCGGCCAGCCGGTCGGCCGCGGCGGCGCGTTTGGCCTCCGCCGATTCGAGCGTGCTCAGCAAGCCCCGGCGCTTTTCCGCGATCTCTTCGGGCGCGGCGGACAAGCGCTCCATCTCCGCCGCCGCCGCCCGGCGCCGTTCCTCGAGCCGTTCGATCTGGCGGGTGGCGTCGTCGATGCGCCGGCGCCACGAGTCCAGTTCACCAACCATGTCTTCCAGGCGGTGGCGCCGTTCCTCGGCCGCGTGGACCAGGGTATCGTGGGCGCTGCGGCATTCCGCCTGGACGGCGCGGGCCTGGGCCAACTCCGCCCGCAGCCCGTCGACCTGGCGGCGGGTGGCGTCTGCGTCGGGCAGGGCGTCCAGGGCCTCGGCGGCGTCGGTGGCCCGGTCCTCGGCCGCCTTCAGTTCGGCGTCGCCGTCCGCCGCCGTCTGCGTCAGCGCCGCCAGGCGGGAGGCGTTGTCCGCCGCCCTTTCCTTGATCTCGGCCAGGGCATCCCGCGTCCGGGCGCACGCCGCGTCGGCGGCGTGCGCGGCCTGGCGCGCCGCCTTTTCCGCCGCCACCGCCGCGTCGGCGGCGGTGCGCGCCGCCGTCATGCGGTCCTCGGCCGCCTTCACCTTGGCGCCGGCGGCGGCAAGCTGGCCGCGCACCTCGACGAGGCGGTTGCGCCGCTTCAGGCGGGCGGCGCCGCCGGTTGCCGCCCCGGCCGACATGGTGAAGCCGTCCCAGCGCCACAAGGCTCCGTCCCGGCTGACCAGGCGTTGCCCCTGGGACAGCCGGTCGCCGAGGCGGGCGCCGTGCCCGTCGTCGGCGACGACGCCGACCTGCGACAGCCGGCGCGTCAACGCCTTCGGTCCCTTGACGACGGCGTTCAGGGGTTGGGCGCCCTCGGGCAGGGGCGGCGGCTTGGCGAACGGCGCCAGGGTCCGCCAGTACGCGCTCGCCGGTTCGTCCGCCGGCGCCAGGAGGTCCTCGCCCAGGGCCGCGGCCAGGGCCGCCTCGAAGCCCGGCTCGACGGTGAGCGATTCGATCAGCGGCGGCCATGGCTCTTCGTCCCCGGTCTCCAGCACGCCGGCCAGGGCCCGCTCCTCCGCCTCCAGCCGGGTCATCGCGGCCTGGGCGGCCTGCAGCGCCGAAACCGCGTCGGCGGCTTTGTCGGCGGCCTCGGTGCGGGCGGCCTCCGCCGCCTGCGCGTCGGCGCGCGTCCGCTCGAGCCCGGCGCGGGCCGCGGCAAAATCGGCCTTTGCCGTGTCCAGGGCCGCCGGGTCCACGGCGCGGCGTTCCAGCTCGGCGTGGGCCTCGGCGACCGTGGCGGCGCGGGCGGCGAGGCGTTCCTTGCGCTCGTTGACCTCCGAAATCGTGCCCGCCAGGCTTGCCCGGCGGGCCTCGGCGGCGGCCATCCGTTCGGTGACCTCGGTGAGGCGGGCTTCCAGGGCGTCGACGGCCCCGCTGGCGGCTTCCAGGGCCTCGGCCGCCTTGCGGCGGGCCTCGTCGTCGTCGTCCGTTGCCTCTTCGATGCCCGCGCGCTCCGCCTCCAGGCGCTCCATGGCGACGCCGGCGTCCTTGGCAAGGGCCTTCTCGCGGGCGGTGTCGGCGGCCACCTGTTGCAGGCGAAGCTCGCAGTCCTTGCGGGCGGCGGCGATTCGCTCTTCCTCGGCGTCGAGGCCGTCACGGGCCAGGATCAGCCGCTGCAGTTCGGCCGCCGCCCCGGCCTCCGCCTGGCGCAACGCGGGCAGGTCGGCGGCGGCATCGGCCTGCCGGGTGGAGGCGGCGCCGGCGCGGCGGGTCAGTTCGGTGACCTCGCGGTCAGCTTCGGCGAGCCGCGCGCGGCCGGTTTCCGTCTCGTCGGCGGCGGCGCTCCAGCGCAGGTGGAACAGGGCCGCCTCGGCGCGGCGGATGTGATCGCTGATGTTGCGGTAGCGGTTCGCCTGCCGGGCCTGTTTCTTGAGGCTGTTGAGCTGGGCGTCGAGGGTGACCAGCACGTCGTCGAGGCGCCCGAGGTTGGTTTCGGCGCCGCGCAGGCGCAGTTCGGCCTCGTGGCGGCGCGAATGCAGGCCGGTGATGCCGGCGGCCTCCTCCAGAATGGCCCGCCTATCGGTCGGCTTGGCGGCGATGACGGCGCCGATCCGCCCCTGGCTGACGATCGCCGTGGAACGGGCGCCGCTGGCCGCGTCGGCGAACAGAATCTGCACGTCGCGGGCGCGCACCTCCTTGCCGTTGATGCGGTAGGTGGAGCCGCTGCCCCGTTCGATGCGGCGGCTGACGCTCAGTTCCGCGTCATCGTTGTAGCGGGCGGGGGCGGTGCGGTCGGTGTTGTCCAGGCTCAGCACGACCTCGGCGATGTTGCGCGGCGGCCGCTCGCGGGTGCCGCTAAAGATGACGTCGTCCATTTCGCCGCCGCGCATCTGCTTCGGCGAGGACTCGCCCATGACCCAGCGCAGCGCCTCGACCAGGTTGGACTTGCCGCACCCGTTGGGTCCGACGACGCCGGTCAGGCCGGGCTCGATCACGAGCTCCGTGCCGTCGACGAAGGACTTGAAGCCGGAAAGCCGCAGTTTGTTGAAGCGCAACACTATCCGGTCCCGCTACCGCTTTTTCTCGAGCGCTTTTTCGATGGCGTTCCGGAAGTCCTCGAAGGGCCGCGCGCCGAGGACCTTCTCGCCGTCGATGATGAAGGTGGGCGTCGAATCGATACCGAACGTCTTCTGGGCGTCCGCCGCCCGCTGGCGGATGTTCGTCATCAGGGGTTCGTTCACCAGGCAGGCATCGAAATCCTTCTGCGAGATGCCGCCGAAGCGGGCGACGCGCGCCAGTTCCCTCCGCGGATTGTCGCTGCGCGCCCATTGCGCCTGGCTGCGGAACAGGACCTCGACGAAGCCGAAGTACTTTTCCGGGCCGCCGCACCGGGCCACCATGGCCGCCGCCAGGGCCACCCCGCCCAGGGGAAAATCGCGGAAGACCAGACGTACCTTGCCCGGACCGATGTAGGTTTCCTTGATCCTGGGCAGGACGTCCCGGTGGAAGGCGGCGCAATGGGGGCAGGCCAGGGACGAGTACTCGATCATGGTCACCGGCGCGTCATCGCGGCCCATGGTCATCTCCGCCACCGCTTCGGCAAGCGGCGCGTTGCCGGCGGCGGCGGGAGGGGCCGCGAGCAAAAACGTGAGGATTCCCATACCTAGTACAAATCTGGACAAAACGGCCTCTCAAGGTACAAGATGTTGTTGAATATAGAATTGCCGGAGGCACTTCACAAGCCCCCACAAGCCCCCGCGGCGGCGCCGGTGAATCTTCGCCGAATGTCGCCGGGCGGGACCCCTTTCAGTCCTTCCCGGCGCGCCGGCCGATCACCGCCCGTCCCAGGGATTCCAATGCCTGACGAAGCTCGGGGTCGTCGACGGCGCACAGGTGCCGCACCAGCTCTTCTTCCTCGCCCGGTTCCAGGGGGCGGACGGGCGACGGGGACGCCTTTCGCCTTTTCGGCAATGGTCCCTGGAGGAGCTTCAGGCGGGCCACCGCGCGGTAGCCGAAGTAGCCGTTGATGCGTTCGATGAGCAGGGGTTCCAGGTGCTGCAGCTCGATCGCCAGGCTGCCGCTGTCGATGCGTACGTGCAGCGTGCCCTCGGCGCCGCCGCCCGACGCGGCAACGATCTTCTCGGGCGCGCTGTGGGCCGCGAAGTGGGCGCCGACGATCGCCGGCCATTCCTTGACAATGGCGCCGTCGGCGAAGCCGCGCCGGGAGAACAGGGGTCTGGTGATGGCGCCCACCGTGGCGGCGAGCGCCCGGGGTCCGCGTCCCCTGCCGGTCATCGAAGCGCCCTCCCGGTATTCTGGTCCATGACTTACATTACTTAAAAGGATAGCCGGACGCCGGCGCCGGTGCGTGCCGCCGGGTCGGGCGCCGCCGACTCTTCAAACAGGCGCCGATGCCTATAGTATGATCCCGGCCGCCACGGAACAACCGGACATGTCCACCACCGCCATGACGTCCCCCGCCCGCCTGCGCCGGCGCCTGCTTTCCTGGTACGACCGCCACCGGCGGGCGCTGCCGTGGCGCGCCCCGCCCGGCGGCACCCCCGATCCCTACCGGGTGTGGCTCAGCGAGATCATGCTGGCGCAAACCACCGTCGCCACCGTGACGCCGTATTTCCGCGATTTCGTCGCCCGCTGGCCGACCATGGGGGACCTGGCGAACGCCGATCTGGACCAGGTGCTTCACGCCTGGCAGGGCCTCGGCTATTACGCCCGCGCGCGCAACCTGCACAAATGCGCCCAGGCCGTGGTGCGGGACTTCGGCGGGCGCCTGCCCGACAGCGAGCGGGAATTGCGCGCCCTGCCTGGAATCGGCGCCTACACGGCCGCCGCCATCGCCGCCATCGCGTATGGCCTGAAGGCGAGCCCGGTGGACGCCAACGTGGCCCGCGTCGTCGCCCGGCTCTACGGGGTGCGCGACCCCCTGCCCGGCGCCCGGCCGCGCCTGGAGGCCCTGGCGGCGTCCCTTACCCCGGCGAAAAGAGCCGGCGATTTCGCCCAGGCGATGATGGACCTGGGCGCCACGATCTGTCTTGCGCGCCGGCCGCAATGCACCCTGTGCCCGTGGCGGGAGGCGTGCGCCGCCCGGCGCTCGGGCGAACCCGGAAGCTACCCGCTCAAGGTGCCCGGGAAGGCGAAACCGACCCGCCGGGGCGTCGCCTTCTGGGTCGTGCGCGGGGACGGCGCGGTGTTCCTGCGGCGGCGCGCCGAAACCGGGCTGCTCGGCGGCATGATGGAGATCCCGTCCACCGACTGGCGCGAGGCGGCCTGGCCGTTGAGGGAAGCGCGCCGGCTCGCCCCCTGTGCCGGCCCGTGGCGGCGGCTGCCCGGCGTCGTGCGCCACACGTTCACCCATTTCCACCTGGAGCTTACCGTGGTCGCGGCGCGCGCGCAGGGCGGGCCGGAAGGGGGCGGCGTCTGGTGCGCCGTCGAACGGCTGTCCGACCACGCCCTGCCGACGGTGATGAAAAAGGTGGCCCGGCACGCGCTTAATACCAAGGATCGCTGTTAAATTTTCGTGAAAATCCCGCCCCCGGCGCCAGGGACGGCTCGATTTCCGGGCTCATGCTTCGTCCGGATAATTTTCCTCGGGTGGCGCGCGGTCCATATGGAATTCATGACCGACGCGGCGACGAATTTTACCGTGCTTCTGATCGAGGACACGTTGTCCCTGGCCAGGACGTACAAAAAGTACCTGCGTGACCAGCCCTACGACCTGGTCCACGTGGAAACCGGCGGCGCGGCGCTCCAGGCGCTGGAGCGGCAGGCTCCGGACGCGGTGCTGCTGGATCTGGTGCTTCCCGACATGGACGGTCTGGAAATCCTCAGGCACATCGCGGGCGAGGGGGGGCACACCGCCGTAGTGGTCATCGCGGCGCAGCGCTCCATCGCCACCGCGGTGGAGGCCATGCGCCTGGGCGCCTTCGATTTCCTGGTCAAACCGTTCAGCGCCGAGCGCCTGGGCGTGACCCTGCGCAACGCGCTGGAGCGCCAGCGCCTGACCCGGATCGTCGAAACCTACAGGAACGATTTCAACCGCGAGGAATACTGCGGATTTATCGGCTCGTCCCTGCCCATGCAGGCGCTGTATCGCATCGTCGACAGCGCCGCGGGCAGCAAGGCCACGGTGTTCATCACCGGCGAGAGCGGCACCGGCAAGGAGATCTGCGCCGAGGCCATTCACTGCCAAAGCCCGCGGGTGGAAAAGCCGTTCATCGTCCTCAACTGCGGGGCGATCCCAAAGGACCTTCTGGAAAGCGAGATCTTCGGCCACGTCAAAGGCGCCTTCACCGGCGCCGTCTCCGAGCGCGAGGGCGCGGCCCGGCGCGCCAACGGCGGCACCCTTTTCCTGGACGAGGTCTGCGAGCTGGCCCCGAGCCTGCAGACCAAGCTCCTGCGCTTCGTGCAGACGGGCACCTTCCAGAAGGTGGGCGGCAGCAAGACCGAGGCCGTGGACATCCGTTTCGTCTGCGCCACCAACAGCGACCCCGTCCGTGAGGTGGCCCGGGGCCGCTTTCGCGAGGATCTGTTCTACCGGCTGCACGTGATTCCCATTCACCTGCCGCCCCTGAGAGAGCGCGACGACGACGTGCTGGCCATCGCCGGCAGGTTCCTGATCGACATCGCCCGCGAGGAAGACAAGGCGTTCACCCGCTTCGCGCCCGAAACGGAGGCGGTTTTCAGGGGCTACGCCTGGCCCGGCAACGTGCGCCAGCTACAGAACGTGGTGCGCAACATCGTGGTGCTGAACGCCGGCGAGGTGGTGACCCTGGACATGCTGCCGGCGCCGCTGGATCGGCAGGGTCTGCTGGCGGGAGAGGCCGATCCCCCGTCACCGGATGCCGGGGCTTGGGCCCCGGGCGCGCCGGCCCGGCCGGTAAACGGCGACGGGGCGGCGGCCGCCGCCGACCCGCAACACCTGATCCGGCCCCTGGCCGAGGTCGAGAAAACGGTCATCGAGCGGGCCATCAGCCTGTGTCACGGCAATATCCCCAGGGCCGCGGCACACCTGTGCATCAGCGCCTCCACCATCTACCGCAAGCGGGCCAACTGGGGGGCCGCCGGCAACAGGGCGTAACCGGCCCGGCGGCGCCGGCTCCCGGCGCCGGCGGGGGCCTCCGCGCCCGTGAC
>JBHHXI010000108.1:0-10604 GCA_046756945.1 Rhodospirillales bacterium | reverse complement strand
CAGGAGGACCTGGTGGCGACCGTGCACGACGCCCTGCAGAATGCCGGCCTCGATCCCGCCTATTTGCACATCGAGATTACGGAATCCGTTTTCATGCAGGATGGAGCGCGCGAGGTCCTGCTCAACTTCCGCCGCAGTGGTATCGACATCTCGCTCGACGACTTCGGTACCGGGTATTCGTCCTTGAGCTACCTGACGCGGTTCCCCGTCGACAAGATCAAGCTGGATCGCAGTTTCGTCCGCGACATCGCGCACGACACCAGCAACGCCGCGATCATCAAGGCGGTGGTCAACCTCGGGCACAGCCTCGGTATGCGGGTCAACGTCGAAGGGGTGGAGACCGCGGACGTAGTGAGTATCCTCGGTGCCTACGGCGTCGACGAAATTCAGGGGTACTATTACAGCCATCCGCTCCCCGTCGACGGCGTTGCCGAATTCCTGGCCGAAACGGCCGCCCCGCCCCTGCGCGTGAAAAGCAGGGCCTAGCACCCTTTATCACGGACCCGTCCGCGTCGTCGTCCCGCCGCAAACCGCCCGCGGCAGGTACCGCCGCGGCCGTTCCGGGGCCCGTGAGGGGCGCCGGCGGCTCGGCCGCCGGAGTGGCGCCGGCACCAGACGTAGCCAAATATATGGACAACCCCGGGCGTGCCGGGGATGCTGTCGCGGCGGCGGAGGATGTCGGCATGGCGCCCGAGGTAACGGCGGCCGTGGGGCCGGAAATCCAGATGTGGGTGACGTTTGCCCTCATCGGGCTGGCGCTGGCGCTGTATGCGCTGGAGCGGGCGCCGATGGAGCTGACGTCGATCGGCGTTATTTGCGCCCTCCTCGTGTTTTTTCATTTCTTTCCGGTCACCGGTGCGGCCGGCGCCGACCGCCTCGGACCGGTACGCATTCTCCAGGGCTTCGCCAACCCGGCCCTGATCACCGTGCTCGCCCTGTTGGTCATCGGCCAGGGCATGGTCCGCACCGGTGTCCTCGACAAGGGGGCGGGGCTGATTCTGGGGCTTGGCGGCGGCCGGGCGTGGCTGTCCATGGTCGTCGTCCTCGGCGCCGTGCTGGTGATAAGCGCCTTCCTCAACAACATTCCGGTGGTGGTCATCTTCATCCCCATCATGCAGGCGCTGGCGGCGCGGTTCGGCCGCTCGGTAAGCAAGGTGATGATCCCGTTGAGCTTCGCCGCGGTCCTCGGCGGCATGACGACGTTGATCGGTTCCAGCACCAACCTGCTGGTCAACAGCGCCCTGATCGAGATGTCGGTGACGCCGTTCGGCTTCTTCGATTTCTCCGTGCCCGGCCTGGTGCTGGCGGCCGTCGGGCTGGTCTACCTGCTGGTGGTGGCGCCCCGGCTGCTGCCCGAGCGGGCGTCGCTCGCCGATGCGCTTGTCGACGGCAGCGGCAAGCAGTTCATTGCCCAGATGACGGTGTCGGGAGACTCCGAACTGGTGGGCAAGGGCGCGCCCGGCGGGTTGTTCGACGGCCTGCCCGAGATGACCCTGCGCATGGTCCAGCGCCGCGAGGAGGCCATCCTGCCGCCGTTCGAAGGTCTCGATGTGCGCCCCGGCGACGTGCTGGTGGTGGCGGCGACGCGCAAGGCGCTCACCGGGGCGCTGTCCCATGACCCGGGACTCCTGTTTCCCGATCTGCGCGACGGGCGTGCGCCGGGCACCGAGCCGCGCGAAGGGACGCCGGACCAGCCGTGGCATGGCGGCGACCGGATGCTGGCCGAGGTGATGATCGTCCCGGCGTCGCGCATGATCGGCCAGACCCTGCCCCAGATCGGCTTCCGCTACAAAACGGGGTGCATCGTGCTCGGCATACAGCGGCGCGCCCGCATGATCCGCACGCGGCTGACCGATATCCGCCTGCGGGCCGGAGACGAGCTGTTGATTCAGGGCCGGCCCGAGGACGTGAACAGGCTCAGGCACAACCCGGACGTGGTGCTGATCGAGTGGTCGGCCGAGGAGTTGCCCGCCCTTACCCATGCCCGGCGGGCCAGCCTGATATTCTTCGCCGTGGTGGCGCTTGCGGCGTCGGGCCTGGTGCCCATCGTCGTCGCCGCGCTGTCGGGCGCCGCCGCCATGGTGGCGGTGGGGGTGCTGAACCTGCGCCAGGCCTTCCGCGCCGTCGATCCCCTGATCGTCACCACCATCGCCGCCGCCCTGGCGCTCGGCATCGCCATGAAGGAAACCGGCGGCGCCGTGTATCTCGCCCGCAACATGGTCGACGCGCTCGGCGACGCCAGCCCGGCCACCGTGCTGTCGCTTTTCTTCCTGCTCGTCGCCGGGCTGTCCAACGTCATCACGACCAAGGCGACGGCGGTGCTGTTCACCCCCATCGCCGTCGACCTGGCCCGCGAGCTGGCCGTCGATCCGGCGGTCTTCGCGGTCGCCGTCGTGTTCGCCGCCAACTGCTCGTTCGCCTCGCCGGTGGGCTATCAGACCAACCTCCTGGTGATGGGCGCGGGCCACTACCGGTTCGCCGACTTCGCCCGCGTCGGCCTCCCCCTGATCGTCATCCTGTGGCTGGTGTTCAGCCGCTTCGCGCCCTGGTACTACGGGATTTGAGGCGGCGGCCCGGGCCGCGGCCTTGCGGCGCGCCACCCGAAGTCAGCGTTTGGCCCGTGCCCGGCGTCCCCGATTGACGCAGTGCAGCAGGCCCGGTATAAGCGCGGCGGGCCACGGCCTCCCAACGGGCCGCGACCCTTCTGAGAGGAAGGGAGACTCGATCGTGAACACGCCCCTGCGGCCGGACGTCCGTCCTGCCAGACCCCAATTTTCCTCGGGTCCCTGCGCCAAGCACCCCGGCTGGTCCCTTGAGGCCCTTGCCGGCGCCGCCGTCGGCCGCTCGCACCGCTGCCCCGCCAGCGTCGCCAAGCTGGCCGCCGTCATCGGGAAATCCTCGGCCATCCTCGGCCTGCCCGCCGGCCACCGCATGGCCATCGTGCCCGCCTCCGACACCGGCGCCATGGAGATGGCGCTGTGGTCCCTTCTCGGCGCGCGCGGCGTCGACATGCTGGCCTGGGAGGCGTTCGGCTCTCTCTGGGCCGCCGACGTGACCGGGCAGCTCGGGCTCGAAGACGTGCGCGTGCTCGGCGCCGACTACGGGGCGCTTCCGGACCTGTCCCAGGTGGATTTCTCCCGCGACGTGGTGTTCACCTGGAACGGCACCACGTCCGGCGTCCGCGTCCCCGGCGCCGAGTGGATTCCGTCGGCGCGCCAGGGCCTGACCATCTGCGACGCCACCTCGGCCGTCTTCGCCATGGACCTGCCCTGGGACAAGCTCGACGTGGTGACGTACTCCTGGCAGAAGGTCCTTGGCGGCGAGGGCCAGCACGGCATGCTGATCCTCGGTCCCCGCGCCGTCGCGCGGCTGGAAAGCCACACCCCGCCCTGGCCCATGCCCAAGATCTTCCGCCTGACCGAGGGCGGCACCCTGATCGATGGCCTGTTCAAGGGCCGGACCATCAACACACCGTCCATGCTGGCGGTGGAGGACGCGCTGGACGCCCTCGGGTGGGCCGAGACCATCGGCGGCCTGCCGGCGCTGATCGACCGCGCCGAGGCCAATTCCCGGGCCATCGCCGGGTGGGTCGGGCGCACGCCGTGGGTGGACTTCCTGGCCGCCGATCCGGCCACCCGGTCGTGCACGTCGGTATGCCTGAAGCTGGCCGGCGGGGCGTTGGCCGGGCGCGGCCGCGAAGGCCAGGCGGCGGCCGCCAAGCGCATCGCCGGGCTTCTGGAGGACGAAGGCGTGGCCTTCGATATCGGCGCCTATCGCGACGCGCCGCCGGGCCTGCGCATCTGGGCCGGCGCCACCGTGGAAAGGGCCGACCTGGAGGCCCTGTTCCCGTGGCTGGACTGGGCCTATGCGGCGGTAGCGGCGGACGTGGCGGCCAGCGGGTGAGGTGAGTGTGATGACAAGAATCCTGATTGCCGAGAAGATGAGCCCGCGGGCGGCGGAGGTCCTCGGCGAGCGCGGCATCGCGGTGGACGTCGAGCCGGGCCTGGCGGCGGACGCGCTGAAGGCCCGCATCGGCCCCTATGACGGCCTGGTCGTGCGCTCGGCGACCAGGGTCGGCGTCGACCTCCTGCAGGCGGCCGACAGCCTGCAGGTCATCGGCCGCGCCGGCATCGGCGTCGACAACATCGACGTCGCCGCCGCCACCCAGCGCGGCGTCGTCGTCATGAACACGCCGTTCGGCAACGCCATCACGGCGGCCGAGCACGCCATCGCCATGATCCTGGCGCTGGCCCGGCAGATTCCCCAGGCCAACGCCTCCACCCACCAGGGCAAGTGGGAGAAGCAGCGCTTCATGGGCGTCGAGGTGACGGGCAAGACCCTCGGCATCATCGGCTGCGGCAACATCGGCTCCGTCGTCGCCGACCGGGCCCAGGGCCTGAAGATGCGGGTGGTTGCCTACGACCCGTACCTGTCGGCCGAGCGCGCCCAGGACCTGGGCGTGGAGAAGGTGGACCTGGAGGCGCTGTTGGGGCGCGCGGACATCGTCAGCCTGCACACGCCGCTGACCGACGCCACCCGCGGCATCATCGACGCCGACGCCATCGCCCAAATGAAACCCGGCGTGCGCGTCGTCAACTGCGCCCGCGGCGGCCTGATCGTCGAAGAGGCCCTGAAGGCGGCCCTGGAAAGCGGTCACGTGGCGGCCGCCGCGCTCGACGTATTCGCCGAGGAGCCGGCGACGGAGAACATCCTGTTCGGCATGGGGCAGGTGGTGGCGACGCCCCATCTCGGCGCCGCCACAACGGAGGCCCAGGAGAAGGTGGCCATCCAGGTGGCCGAGCAGATGGCCGACTACCTGCTCACCGGCGCCGTGGTCAACGCCCTCAACATGCCGTCCCTGAGCGCCGAGGAGGCGCCCCGGCTGCGGCCGTACATGGCCCTGGCCGAGCAGCTCGGCAGCTTCGCCGGACAGGTGACGGAAACCGCGATCAAGGCCGTCACCATCGAATACGAGGGCCATGCGGCGGAGCTCAACACCAAGCCGCTCACCGCCGTCGTGCTCCAGGGCCTGCTGTCGCCGCTGCTCGAATCGGTCAACATGGTCAACGCCCCGGTCATCGCCAAGGAGCGCAACATCGCCGTCACCGAGGTCACCCGCGAGCGCGCCGGCGCCTATCAGACGCTGATCAAGCTCACGGTGACCACCGAGGCCCAGACCCGCGGCGTGGCGGGGACCCTGTTCAACGACGAAAAGCCCCGCATCGTCGAGATCAAGGGCATTCCCATGGACGCCGCCCTGGGGCCCCGCATGCTGTTCATCACCAACCACGACAAGCCCGGGGTCATCGGCGCCCTGGGCACGACCCTGGGCGACGCCGGCATCAACATCGCGACGTTCAACCTGGGCCGCAGCGCGCCCGGCGGCGACGCCATCACCCTGATCGAGGTCGACCAGGCCCCCGGCGATGACGTGCTGGAAAAGGTGCGCGCGCTGCCCCACGTGGTGCGGGTCAAGCCGCTCCGGTTCTAGGACCGGCACTAACAGGCTGCTGAAAAACCACCCATGTGCCGTCCTATCCTTCGAGACGCCGCCCTTTGGGCGGCTCCTCAGGATGAGGATTCTCATATAATCAAACACTTACCCCTCATGCTGAGGAGGCGCGGAGCGCCGTCTCGAAGCATAAGGCACCAGCAACGCCCTTTTTCAGCAGCCTGCTAAAACAAAGGACACGGACATGCGTATTCCGGCACATCCGGGAAAGATTCTCAAAAGGGAAATCGCGGCGCGGAACATGAGCGCGAACCGTCTCGCCCTCGATCTGGGCGTGCCGGCGACACGGATCAGTGAAATTCCGCGGGGCCGTCGCGGCATCACCCCGGAAACCGCGTTGCGTCTGGCCGCCTATTTCGGGGGTTCCCCGCAGTTCTGGATGAACATGCAGACCAACCACGATATCGGCCTGGCCCAGGCCGAACGCGGGAAGGAAATCGAGCGCACCGTCCGCGCTCAACCCGCCCGGGCGTGAACGCACCGTCCGGTAAACGAAACCTGGCCCGGCCTGCGGTACCCCCCCCCCGAAAATTGGGGTTGCCCCGGTTCCCCCGACGGGTGCTAAAGTAGGGGCGGCGGGCAAGCGCGCGCCAACGAATAACCGGCGACCGGGAGGAAGACGGGCTCACCCCGCACGATCCGGGCCGCGGCGGCCGGCGATTGCCGCCGTGCCGCGCCCGACGCCCCCGGCCGGGGCGCCTGCGGGCCGGCGGCCCGGGGCCTTCCTTCCCGTCCCCTGAATGCGTCCAACGGGGAGGTTTTCCTGATGATGAAGTCGCTCCACATCGATCCGGGCAAGTGCACCGGGTGCCTGCAGTGCGAGCTGGCGTGCTCGTACGACAACGAGGGCATGTTCAATCCGGCCAAATCGCGCATCAAGGTCTTCAATTTCCACGACCAGGGCCGGTTCGTGCCCTACACCTGCACCCAGTGCGACGAGGCCTGGTGCATGCAGGCGTGTCCCGTGGACGCCATCTCGGTGGACGCGGCGAGCGGGGCCAAGGTGATCTCGGACACGCTGTGCGTCGGCTGCAAGGTGTGCACCATCGCGTGCCCGTTCGGCACCGTGAACTACAACCACGACACCGGCAAGGTGATGAAGTGCGACCTGTGCGGCGGCGACCCGGAATGCGCCAAGGCCTGCCCGACCCAGGCGATCACCTTCATCGACGCCGACTGGACCGGCCTGGACAGGATGCGCCAGTGGGCGGCCAGGACCGACGCCGGCACCCAGGCGCAAGCGTAAGCGGAGAGATCATCATGGCTTGGACACGGAAAATCCTGCGCGTCGACCTGGGCAAGGGGACGTGCGCGGACGAGCCCCTGAACATGGAGTGGGCGGGCAAATACCTGGGCCAGCGCGGCCTGGCGACCAAGTACCTGGTCGAGGAAGTCGACCCCAGGGTCGATGCGCTGGCGCCCGAAAACAAGATGATCATGGCCACCGGGCCGCTCACCGGCACCTGCGCGTCGACGGCGGGGCGCTATTCGGTGATCACCAAGGGGGCGCTGACCGGGGCCATCGCGTGCTCCAATTCGGGCGGCTTCTTCGGCAACGAGATGAAGAACGCCGGCTACGACATGATCATCTTCGAGGGCAAGGCCAAAAGCCCGGTCTACCTGTTCGTCCAGAACGGCCGGGCCGAGCTCCTGGACGCCGGGGAATTCTGGGGAACCTCGGTCTGGGACACCGAGGAAGGCATCAAGGCCAAGCACCAGGACCCCCTGATCCGGGTCGCCTCGATCGGCGTCGCCGGCGAGAAGGGGGTGAAGTTCGCCGCCGTCATCAACGACATGCACCGGGCCGCCGGGCGCTCCGGCGTCGGCGCCGTGATGGGCTCGAAGAACCTCAAGGCGGTGGCCATCCGCGGCACCCTCGGCGTCCAGGTGGACGACTACGAGACGTTCATGGAGACGACCCGGGCGGGCAAGAAGATCCTGGCCGAGAACGCGGTCACCGGCCAGGGCCTGCCCGCCTTCGGCACCCAGGTGCTGATGAACGTCATCAACGAGGTGGGCGCGCTGCCGACGCGCAACCACCTGGAGACGCAGTTCGACGGCGCCAACGACATCTCGGCCGAGGCCATGGCCAGGAAACGCTCGAGCGACGGCAAGGCCAACCTGATCACCAACGCCGCGTGCTTCAGCTGCACCATCGCCTGCGGCCGGGTGTCGGCGATCGAGCGCACCCATTACACGGTGGTCGACCGGCCCCAGTACCAGATCGCCTCGGGCGGCCTGGAGTACGAGGCCGCCTGGGCGCTCGGCGCCGCCACCGGCGTCGACGATCTGGACGCGCTGACGTTCGCCAACTTCATCTGCAACGAGCAGGGCTTCGACCCCATCTCGTTCGGCGCCACCGTCGGCGCCGCCATGGAGCTGTTCGAGGAGGGCGCCATCACGACCAAGGAAACCGGCGGCATCGAGCTCAAGTTCGGTTCGGCCAAGGCGCTCACCGACCTCGCCGAGCTGACCGGCAGGGGCGAGGGCTTCGGCGCCGAGATCGGCGAGGGATCCAAGCTGTTGTGCGAGAAGTACGGCCATCCGGGCATGGCCATGCAGGTCAAGGGCCAGGAGTTCCCGGCCTATGATTCCCGCGGCATCCAGGGCATGGGGCTGACCTATGCGACCGCCAACCGGGGCGCCTGCCACCTGCGCAGCTACACGGTGGCCTCCGAGATCCTCGGCGTGCCGGAAAAGACCGATCCCCTGGTCACCGACGGCAAGGCCGGCCTGGTCAAGGCCTTCCAGGACGCCACCGCGGTGGTCGACTCGGCGGGGATCTGCGTCTTCACCACGTTTGCCTGGACCCTGGACGACATCGCGCCCCAGATCGACGCCGCCTGCGAGGGGGACTGGTCGACCGAGACCCTGCTCGAGATGGGCGAGCGCATCTGGAACCTGGAGCGCAAGTTCAACCTGGACGCCGGCTTCACCGGCAAGGACGACACCCTGCCCAAGCGTCTCCTCAAGGACGCCGCCAAGACCGGCCCGGCCAAGGGCCTGGTCAGCGGGCTCGACAAGATGCTGCCCGAATACTACGAGCTGCGCGGGTGGACGCCCGACGGCGTGCCCACCAACGAGACCCTCGACCGGCTGGCGCTGTAGGCGCGGACAGGCCATGCAACACGTGATCGTCGGCGCCGGGCCGGCCGGCGTCATCGCCGCCGAGACCCTGGCCCGGCTCGACCCGGGCCCGGACGTGGTCCTCGTCGGCGACGAGCCCGGGCCGCCTTATGCGCGCATGGCCATTCCCTACTACCTGACCGGCATGATCGACGAGGCCGGCACCCATCTCCGCAAGACCGCCAGCCATTACCAGGACCTGGGCATCCGTATGGTCCACGGCCGCGCCGGGGCGGTGGCGGCCGCGGACGGGCGTCTGACCCTGGAGGGCGGGGAATCGCTCGCTTTCGACCGCCTTCTGGTGGCCACCGGCGCGACGCCCGTCAAGCCGCCGGTGCCCGGGCTGGACGCGGACGGCGTCCATCACTGCTGGACCCTGGCCGACGCCCGCGCCATCGCGGCGCTGGCCAAGCCCGGCTCGGAAGTGGTGCTGATGGGGGCGGGCTTCATCGGCTGCATCATCCTGCAGTCCCTGGCCGAGCGCGGCGTCAACCTGACCGTGGTCGAGGCCGAGGACCGCATGCTGCCCCGCATGATGGACGGGACCGGCGGCGCCATGATCAAGCGGTGGTGCGGGGAAAAGGGTATTCGCGTGCTGACCGGGGCCCCGGTGACCGGCGTCGAGGCCGCGGCGGGCGGCTCCGCCGACAAATGGGTGGTGCTGGAAGGCGGCGACAGGCTGAAGGCGCAGCTGGTGGTGGTCGCCACCGGCGTGCGCTCGAACATGGATTTCCTCGCCGGCAGCGGCGTCAAGACCGACACCGGCGTGCTCGTCGACGAACACCTGCGAACCAACGTGGAGAACATATTCGCCGCCGGCGACGCGGCCCAGGGGCCGGACATATCGACCGGCGGCTGGTCGGTCCACGCCATCCAGACCACGGCCGCCGACCACGGCCGCATCGCGGCGCTCAACATGGCCGGCCGGCCGGCCGCCTACAGGGGCAGCCTGATCATGAACGTTCTCGACACGGTGGGGCTGATTTCGTGCTCGTTCGGCCGCTGGGCCGGAGCCGACGGCGGAGACTCCGCCATCGCCGTGGACGAGGCCAACTTCCGCTACATGCGGCTCGAATTCTCCGGCGACCGCCTGGTCGGCGCCCTCAGCCTGGGGCGCACGGACCACGTCGGCGTCATCCGCGGCCTCATCCAGACCCGCATATCCCTCGGCCCATGGAAGAAAAAGCTGATCGCCGATCCGCACCGCATCCTGGAAGCCTACATCGCCCGCAGCCAGCCGGCATGAAGGTGACGGTCAAGCTGTTCGCCCTGTTGGGCAGGTACCTGCCGCCCGGCGCCGCCGACAACCAGGCGGCCCTCGAGGTCGCCGACGGCGCCACCCCGGCAACCGTCATCGACAGCCTGAACCTGCCGCGCGAGTACTGCCACCTGGTGCTGGTCAACGGCTATTACGTCGAGCCTAGCCAGCGGGAGTCCCTGGCGCTCGAAGACAACGACGTGCTCGCCATCTGGCCGCCGGTGGCCGGCGGCTGAGGGCGCGGCGTAGGGCGCCATGGCCGGACCAATCGTCGTCGAGAAGGAAATGGCGATCACCCACGCCGACTTCCTGCGCCTCCTGCCGCGGGCGCTGGACGGCCGGGAGCACACGGTCGAGGGCAACCGGATCGTCGCGGAAGACGGCCCGCGGCGCCTCGAGATCACGCTCGCGGAAACCACCGAGCGCCGCATCGCGCAACTGGCCCTGCCGGTGACCCGCGTGCGGCTGGAATTTTCCGGCTACACCGAGGACGAGGCGGCCCGGGCCGTGGCCCTGTTCGACCGCGCCTTCCGACGCGGCGGGGGGTAGGTCATGGGCCCATCAACTGGTGTTGCGCGTGGCGATCTCCGCTTTACTCCACATAGCAGACCAATCTCAGGGCCGGTGCTGATGTCCGGCTCTGACCCGAAGCGGACCTTTGTTTATTGAGGCTCCGAGCGAATCGGGAGCTCTCAACACAACCAGTCA
>JBHHXI010000107.1:0-10607 GCA_046756945.1 Rhodospirillales bacterium | reverse complement strand
AGGTGTCGTAGGTGATCAGGGCATGGAACGGCACGTCCAGCCTGGCCCGGCCGTTGAGGAAGGACAGTTCGATGATGCAGGCGGCGCCCACCACCTGGGCGCCGAGCTTGCGGAACAATGCGACGGACGCGCTCATGGTGCCCCCCGTCGCCAGCAGGTCGTCCAGGATCACCACCTGTTCGCCCGGCTTCACGGCGTCTTCCTGGATCTCAATGGTGTCCGTGCCGTATTCCAGGGCGTATTCGTGGGGGACGGTGGCGCCCGGCAGTTTCCCTTTCTTGCGCACCATGACGAACCCGCATCCCAGTTTCAGCGCCAACGGCGCGGCCACCAGGAAACCCCGCGATTCGATGCCGGCCAGGATGTCCGGCTGGTGCCGGCTGACGATCTTGGCCAGGCGCCCCATGGCCACCTGCCAGGCGTCCGGATGGGCGAGAAGGGTGGATATGTCGTAAAACTGAATGCCCGGTTTCGGGAAATCGGGGATGGAGCGGATATGATCTTTTATGTCCATGGGCGCGTCGACAAACCAGCCGCCGGCAGGGTTGCCGGGCGCCCATCCTACCGTCTCGCCGCAGGCCGGGCAATTTATTGAGACCGGCGTTCCCCGACGGCGGCACGGGCCTCCGCCACGTTCCGCCGAAGAATCAATCGTTTCAACGTAAATTTTGTCGTTGCATTTTGTTGCAAACCCTGTGCCGCTGAGGGTACGATCACCACCAATCGATCGTCGACGAAAGAAAATTTGCCATGGACTTCGCGGCCCTCAGCAAGAATATCGCCGAGAAATTTCCTCAGCTGAGCCCGCAGTTGCAGCGGGCCGCCCGCCATGTTCTCGACCGTCCCGACGACGTCGCGCTCATGTCCATGCGCCGGCTGGCCACCGGCGCCGGCGTTCACCCCTCGACCATGGTGCGGTTGGCCCGCGCTTTCGAATTTCCCAGCTACAACGATTTCCGCGAGCCCTTTCAGCAACGGCTCAGGGTCCGCCCGGCCGACTACCTGGGCCGCGCCCGCGATCTGCAGGCACGCGGCGCCGGCGGCGAGATGCCGGGGCTGTTGCAGGAGGTCATGGCCGCCGACGTCGCCAACCTGCGCGAAACCTTCGAGGCCAACGGCGAGGCGCGGTTCATCGCCTGCGCCGAGGCCCTGGCCAAGGCACGGCGCGTATATGTGGTCGGCCTGCGCAGCTGTTTTCCGGTGGCCTTCTTTTTCCACTATGCCTATCACATGTTCCGCAACAACGCGGTCCTGCTCGACGGGCGCGGCGGGACCTTCGCCGACGACCTGCGCGCCTTCGGGGCCGACGACGCGATCTTCGCCATCAGCCTGGAGCCCTATGCCCACGAGACCGTGCGCGCCGTGGACTACGCCGGGGACCACGGGGGAACGACGGTGGTGGTGACCGACAGCCCGGTGTCGCCGCTCGCCAAGAGCGCCGACCACGTGCTCATCGTCCGCAGCGAAAGCCCGTCGTTCTTCCATTCCATCGCCGCGGCGGTGGCGGCCGCCGAAGCCCTGGTCGTCCTCATGGTGGCGCAGGGCGGGCGGGCGGCGCTGTATACGATCGAGGAAAGCGAGCGCCAGTTGGGAAGCTTCGACGCCTATTGGCACCGGATGCGGAAAAAAACCGCCAGCCCCTCGGGCCGAGATTGAGCTAGCCAGCCATGCGCCACGTCTTTCAACGCCGGATCGGCGTCGACCTGCCGATGGCGGCGGGCGGCGAGGGTATTTACATCATCGATGGGGCGGGCAAACGCTACCTCGACGCCTCCGGCGGCGCCGCCGTCTCCTGCCTCGGACACAGCGACGCCGACGTGCGCCGCGCCATCAAGGAACAGGTCGACAGGCTGGCCTTCGCCCACACCGGGTTCTTCACGTCGGAACCGGCCGAGGCGTTGGCGGATGTCCTGATCGACGGGGCGCCCGACGGAATCGAACGGGTGTACTACATGTCCGGCGGATCCGAAGCGGTGGAGGCGGCCCTGAAGATGGCCCGCCAGTATTTCGTCGAGACCGGCCGGCCCGAGCGCACCCGTTTCATCGCCCGCCGCCAGAGCTTCCACGGCAATACCCTGGGCGCGCTTGCGGTGGGCGGCCACCATGCCCGCCGGGCGCCCTATTTGCCTATTCTCACCGACGTAACCCATATATCGCCCTGCTATGCCTACCGCGGCATGGAACCGGGAGAGAGCGAAGAGGAGTACGGCCGCCGCGTCGCCGACGAGCTGGAGGCGGCGATCGTCAAACTGGGGCCGGAGACCGTTGCCGCCTTCGTCGTCGAGCCGGTGGTGGGGTCGGCGCTCGGGGCGGTGCCGCCGGTGCCCGGGTACTTCAAGCGCATCCGCGAGATATGCGACCGCCACGGGGTGCTCCTGATCCTCGACGAGATCATGTGCGGCATGGGGCGCACGGGGACGCTGCATGCCTGCGAGCAGGACGGCATCGTGCCCGACATGCTGACCGTCGCCAAGGGCCTGGCCGGCGGCTATCAGCCCATCGGCGCGGTGCTGGTCTCGGGCACGGTGTTCGATGCGTTCCGCAAGGGAAGCGGCGCCTTCCAGCACGGCCACACCTACATGGGCCACCCGACGGCCTGTGCCGCCGCCCTGGCCGTGCAGCGCGCCATCCGGTCGCGCAACCTGCTGGCCAACGTGCGGCGCCAGGGCGAGGCGTTAATGGAAGGCCTGCGCCGGCGCCTGGGCGATCACCCCCATGTCGGCGACATCCGCGGCCGGGGGCTGTTCCGTGGCATCGAGCTGGTCGCCGACCGGGCGACCAAGGAGCCGTTCGATCCGGATCTGAAAATTCACGCCCGCATCAAAAGCGAAGCCATGGACCGCGGCCTCATCTGCTATCCCGCCGGCGGCACCGCCGACGGGACCTGCGGCGACCACGTGCTTCTGGCGCCGCCGTTCATCGTCGAGGAATTCCAGGTGGCGGAAATCGTCGACCGGATCGGGGACGCCATAGACGCCGCCGTGCGCGACGCCGCCGTGTGACCGCGGACCCTCGTCCCGGCGCCGGCGGAAATAGATCATTTGTAATCATCCATGAAAGACGCGAATCATTTGTTGCAGGAGACGCTTTGTCGGGGATAAGGTATGCCCTAGACAAACCAAGGCACTTGCGCCGGCCCGCCGGCCCGGGATTTAGGGTTGTCGGGCGGTGTGGCGCCTGTAAACTATAAGGAATAGCGGTCAGGACGCATTTCTGGCCGAAGCGGGGAGGTAAAAATCGTGTCGGGAACACAAAAACCGGCGCATGGGCGGGCCAACGGCTTGCCCGTCCAGTCACAATCCCCATGCAAGGATTTCCGGCCATCCTCGAGCTTTGGGCGGTTGCCCGGGTCGCGGAACGGGCGGTTCGGCGCTTCGACGGCGGCGTTCCATTCTTGCTTTGTCTCATTCAACTAGGGAGGACAATCCGTAATGAGAAGGCTTACTGTATCGACCCTGGCCCTGGCTCTGGCTGCGGGGGCGTTTTTCGGCGCCGGCACCCAGCCCGCCGAGGCCGCGAAGAGGTTCATCTCCATCGGCACCGGCGGCCCGACGGGCGTTTATTTCGTCGTCGGCCAGTCGGTGTGCCGCATGATTCACAAGGAAGCGGCGGAAGGCCGCAAGAAGGGCCGCAAGCACGGCATCCGCTGTTCGGCGCCATCGACCGGCGGTTCGACCTACAACATCGGTCAGATTCGCGCGGGCGAACTGGACTTCGGCGTCGCCCAGTCGGACTGGCAGTACCATGCCTACAACGGTTCTTCCAAGTTCAAGGGCAACGCGTTCAAGAAGCTGCGCGCCGTCTTCTCCGTGCATCCCGAGCCCTATCACATCATCGTGGGCAAGGGCACCGGCATCAAGTCGTGGGCCGATCTCAAGGGCAAGCGGTTCAACATCGGCAACCCGGGTTCCGGCCAGCGCGGCACCACGGAAGTCCTGATGGCGGCGTACGGGACCAAGAAGGGCGACTTCAAGATCGCCACCGAGCTGACCTCGACCGAGCAGTCCAAGGCGCTGTGCGACGGCAAGATCGACGCCTACGGCTACACGGTCGGCGTGCCCAACGCCGGTGTCTCGATTGCCACCGACGGCTGCGACGCGAAGATCATCAACCTCAACACCGGCGTCGAGAAGAAGCTGGTCGACGCCAACCCGTTCTACGCCTTCGCGACCATTCCCAAGGGCACCTATAAGACCACCGACTCCGACGTAACGACCTTCGGCGTCATGGCCACCTTCGTCACCAGCGCCGACGTGCCCACCGACGTGGTCTACGAGGTCACGCGGGCGGTGTTCGAGAACCTCGACGACTTCAGGAAGCTCCATCCCGCGTTCAGGAACCTCGATCCCAAGAAGATGATAAAGAACGCGATCTCGGCGCCGCTGCATCCGGGCGCCATCAAGTACTACAAGGAAAAAGGCTGGATGTAGTATCCATGGCCTGTCAAGCACCGGCATCCCCTTCGGGGGGTGCCGGTTTCTCTTAACGCGTCGTTATTTGTTGGTAAATATTCGCCATGGCTGAGGCCCCGTCGCCGATCCCGGACGTTTCCCAGGAGGAAATCGAAAAGGCGATCGAGGAGGTCGAATACACGGGACGCAAGCATGGCCCGCGCCTGGCCATGATCGTCAGCGGTATCGCCGCGCTGTGGTCGCTTTTCCAGCTCTGGATCGCCTCGCCGCTGCCCTTCATCCTGGATATCGGGATCATCGTCGACGTGCCGGCGCGCGGCATCCATCTGGCCTTCGGGCTTTTGCTCTGTTTCCTCATGTTCCCGGCGGCGCGGTCCCTGGCGACGCGGCAAATCCCAATCTATGACGTCGTCCTGGCGCTGCTCGGCGCCGGCTGCGCGCTATATCTGTGGTTTGGCTACGAGGGGCTGGTTTCCCGCGACGGCCTCCTGATGAACGTCGACGTCCTCGGTTTTTCCGTTCCTTTCGAAGCGATCCTCGGCGGCACCGGCATGGTTCTTCTCCTGGAGGCGACGCGGCGCAGCATCGGCCTGCCCCTGGTGGTCGTCGCCAGCGTGTTTCTCTTTTACTCCATATTCGGCCAGTCGATGCCCGACATCATCTCGCACCGGGGCCTCTCGCTGACCCGCCTGATCGGCTATCACTGGCTGGGCGGGGAGGCGATCTTCGGCATTCCCATCGACGTCTCGGTCAGCTTCGTCTTCCTGTTCGTGCTGTTCGGCGCACTCCTGGACAAGGCCGGGGCGGGCAAGTATTTCCTCGATCTGTCGTTCGCCATGGTCGGCAAGTACCGCGGCGGCCCGGCCAAGGCGGCGATCCTGGCCTCGGGCATGACCGGGGCGATCTCCGGCTCCTCGATCGCCAACGTGGTGACCACCGGCACCTTCACCATCCCGGTGATGCGCTCCCTCGGCATGCCGGCGGTCAAGGCCGGCGCCATCGAGGTGGCGGCGTCCACCAACGGCCAGCTGATGCCGCCGATCATGGGCGCCGCGGCGTTCATTATCGCCGAGCTGATCGGCATCTCGTACTTCGACGTCGTCAAGGCGGCCTTCATTCCGGCAGTGTCTTCGTACGTAGCGCTGATTTACATCTCGCACCTGGAGGCCATGAAGCTGGGACTCAAGGGCCTGCCGAAAAGCCAGATCCCGCCCCTGGGCAAGACCTTCCGGGGCGGCATCCACTTCCTGATCCCGATCACGGTGCTGGTCTACCTCCTGATGGTGGAACGGTGGACGGCCGGCACCGCCGTCTTCTATTCGATCCTCCTGATGATGCTCATCATCCTGATTGAAAAGGTCTGGCACGAGATGCGGGGCGGCGGGTCCGACGCCGTTCAGGCGCTCACGGACGGCCTTCGTTTGATCTACGACGGCCTGGTCGCCGGCGCCCGCAACATGGTCAACATCGCCGTCGCCGTCGCCGCCGCCGGCATCATCGTCGGCGCCGTCGGCTCGACCGGCCTCAACAACGCCATGGTCGGCGTCATCGAGGCCCTCTCGGGCGGCAACGTGTACATCCTTCTGGTCCTCACCGCGGTGCTCGCCCTCATCCTCGGCATGGGCCTGCCGACGACCGCCAACTACCTGGTCGTCGCCTCGCTGCTGGCGCCGGTGCTGGTGGAACTGGGTACCGCCTCCGGTCTGGTGCTGCCGCTGATCGCGGTTCATCTTTATGTCTTCTACTTCGGCATCCTCGCCGACGACACGCCGCCGGTCTGCCTGGCGGCGTTCGCCGCCGCCGCCATCTCGCGCGCCGAACCCATCAAGACCGGCATCCAGGGCTTCACCTACGACATCCGCACGGCCATCCTGCCCTTCATCTTCATCTTCAACCCGGAACTGCTGCTGATCGGCATCGAAAACGTCTGGCACGGCCTGTTGATTTTCGTGGTGACGATGCTCGCCCTGCTTTCGTTCAGTTCCCTGACCCAGGGGTGGACTCTGGTCAGCAACAAGATCCACGAGGGCGTCATGCTGGCCGTCGTCGTGATGATGCTGTTCAGGCCCGGGATCTTCATGGGTCTGGTCTACCCGGAATTCGCCACCCTCGACCTGGAGAAGTTCGTGGCCGGCGAGGTTTCGGCGCAGCGCGGCTACACCGTGCGCTTCCACGTCGTGCGCACGACCGACTACGGCGACCGTTTCAAGCTCTACAGGGTGGCGACGCCCGACATGCCGGCGGCCGGCCCCGGGGATTACTACGGCCTCACCCTCAAGCCCACCGAGGACGGCGGCTACGAGGTCGCCGAGCTGGCCTTCAACGGGCTCGCCGAGCAGGCCGGCATCGAGGTCGGCGACACCCTCACCGAGGTCGACGTCGAGCAGGTGGGGCAGCCGTCCAAGTTGTGGGTCTACCCGTTCGGCTTGGTCCTGCTGGGGCTGGTCATCCTGTCCCAATGGCCGCGCTGGCGCCGCGCGAGGGCGTCCGAGGCGGCGGCGGCCGTCACCGCCGGGTGAGGAGGAGCGGACATGGTCAAGACCATCCTCCTGACGGTCGATCTCAACGACGAGAGTTCGTGGAAGAAGGCCCTGCCGGCGGCGGTCGAATACTGCCACGCCTTCGGGTCCACCCTGCATGTGGTCACCGTGATCCCCGACTTCGGCCTGGGCGCCGTCGGCGCGTACTTTCCCGAGGACTATGCGGAACAGGCGCTGGCCAAGGCGAAAGAGGATTTACGCGCCTTCGTCGGCGAGCACGTTCCCCCCGGCGTCGAGACCCGGCACAGCGTCGGGTACGGCACGGTCTATGAGGAAATCCTCAAGATCGCCAAAGAGACCGGCTGCGACCTGATCGTCATCGCCTCGCACCGGCCCGAGCTCAAGGACTACCTGCTCGGCCCCAACGCGGCGCGGGTCGTGCGCCACGCCGGCTGTTCGGTGCTCGTGGTGCGCGACTGAAACGCCACCACCGCCGCCGCCCATCGGGCGACGGCGGCGCTTCCCGTTCCAGGGTATTCCGGTTACTTGAGCGTCTTCAAATAGGCGATGACGTCGGCGCGTTGGGCGGCTTTCTTCAGCTTGAACACCATCGAGGTGCCCTTGGCGCCGCGTTTCTTGACGAATTTCTTCGGATTCGCCAGGTACTCGTCCAGCGACGCCTCGTCCCAGGTATAGTCGGCGCCCTTCAGGCCCTTGTATTTCTTGAAGCCCTTGGCGGTCCCCGCCTTGCGGCCGACCACCCCGGCCAGGGACGGGCCGACCTTGTGCTTGCCCGGCTTTACGGTGTGGCAGGCCTTGCACTTCTTGAAGACCTTTGCGCCTTTGGCGGGGTCGCCGGCGCCGGCGGAAGCCGGGCTGCCGGCCAGGGCCACTGCGATGGCCAAGCCGAGGGCGGGAAAAATGCCTTTTACCATTCGTCTTGTCTCCTCAGAATCTGGTGACGCCGACATACGCGCCGGCCCATTATCGGTCTCGGGGCCAGGGCTTGCAACCGTTGGCCATGTTCCCGGCCCACACGGGCGGGCAGGTAGGGCATGTTTATATTGTGCCGGGCGGGGGTGCGGTCAAGACCTTCCCTTTTTCCGGCGGTCCCGGGCCCCGGGAGGCATATACTCGGGAATAGGGTCCGGGAGCGGTGGTAAAACCCCGGCCGGGCCACAAATTATTAGATTGGGTGGCGGTGCGCCGATATACTGCGCCGCGATCGATTCGCCTGACCGCGACGGCGCTTTTGCAAGCTTGCGGACAAACCTATGGACATGAGCCGATGACCGAAAAGACGCTGACCAAAGAAGACGTTTCCAAGCTGCTGAAGGATCCTTCGGGCGACAATCGCGCCCAGACGGCGGCCAAGATCGCCGCCGATTTCGGCCAGGGGAACCTGACCGAAAGCGAGCGGACGATGGCGGAGGAAATCTTCCGCATCATGATCAAGGATGCCGAGGTGCGGGTGCGCGAGGCGCTGGCCCAGAACCTGAAGGAAAACCCGGCCGTGCCCCACGACGTGGCCATGAGCCTGGCCAAGGACGTGGATTCGGTGGCCCTGCCGGTATTGCAGTTCTCCGAGGTGCTCTCCGATGAGGACCTGATCGAGATCGTGCGCAGCCAGGGGGCCGCCAAGCAGGTGGCCATCGCCGGCCGGTCCACGGTGTCCGAGGCCGTGTCCTCGGCCCTGGTGGAGACCGAGAACGAAGGTGTGGTCACCACGCTGGTCGCCAACACGGGCGCCGAGATCTCGGAGAAATCCCTGCACAAGGTGGTCGAGGACTTCGGCGGCACCGAAGCCGTTCAGGACGCCATGGCGCACCGGCCCAAGCTTCCCGTCACCGTGGTCGAGCGTCTGGTGACGCTGGTCTCGGAAAACCTGAAGGAGGAGCTGGCCAATCGCCACGAGATGTCGGATTCGATGGCCACGGATCTGATCCTGCAAAGCCGCGAGCGCGCCACCATCACCCTTTCCAGCGAATCCGACGATGACGACGTCGAAAGGCTGATCCAGCAGCTGCGCGCAAACGGGCGGCTGACGCCGTCCATCGTTCTCCGCGCATTGTGCATGGGCGATCTCAAGTTCTTCGAGGCCGCCGTCTGCGAGCTGGCGGAGGTGCCGCTGGTGAACGGGCGCCAGCTGATGCACGATTCGGGGGCGCTGGGCCTGAAGGCCCTCTATGAAAAGACGGGGCTGCCGGAAAACCACTTCCCGGCGGTGCGGGCGGCCATCGACGTCGCCCGGGAGACCGATTACGACGGCCGGGAGAACGACCGCGAGCGCTATTCGCGGCGCATGATCGAACGCATCCTCACCCAATACGGCGAACTGGGCGTGGATTTCGATTCCGATGACCTGGAATACCTGCTGGCGAAGATGAACGAGCTGCCGGCGGAAGTCGCGGACACCGCCTGACGCCGGCCCGTGGGTGGGGCCACTTCTTAAGGGTGGCCGAGCTCCTTCCAGATGGCGTAATCGTCGCGGAACGCGGTCAATGACCGCCAGACGGTGGCGAAGTCCGCGTCGGCGGCGCCTTCCTCGGCGGCCACCTCGCGCCAGGCCGCCTCCAAGGCTTCGAGAATGTCGTCGGGCCAGCGTTGAATCCGTACGCCGTCGGCCTGCAGCTCCTTGAGGGCGGCGAACTGAAGGGCCTCGCCCTCGGCCAGGCCGTGGCGCACGTTGTCGCCGCACACCGCCTCGATCTGCGCCTTATGGGTGGTCGACAGCGCCTCCCACCGGTCCAGGTTGATCATCAGGGCAAACAGGGTCGACGGCTGGTGCCAGCCGGGAAAGTAATAGTTCCTGGCCATAATGTGGAAACCCAGTTTCAGGTCGATGGCCGGCATGGAGAACTCGACGGCGTCGACGGCGCCGGATTCCAGGGCCATGAAGATGTCGCCGCCGGCCAAAGGCCGGGTTTGCACCCCCAGTTTCCCGAGGACCTTGGCGCCCAGGCCCGATGCCCGCATGCGCACGCCCTTGAGGTCGTCGAAGGTGCGGATCCGGCGGCGGAACCAGCCGGCGGCCTCGGGCGCGATGAGGCCGCAAAAGACGCCGTGGATGTCGCGGCGGCGCAGGATTTCGTCGAACAGTTCCCTGCCGCCGCCGAAATAGATCCACGCCAGGTACTCGGCGGCGTCGGGACCGAAGGGAATGGCCGAAAACAGGTGCAGGGCGGGGATCCTGTCGCCCCAGTTCCCCGGTGACGAAAAGGCGGCGTCGATGGCGCCCGAGGCGACGGCGTCGAAGGTCTCAAGCGGCGGAGCCAGGGCGCCGGGCTCGTGGAACTTGATCTCCATGGCGCGGCCGGACACCCGCCGGATCTCCCGCGTCACGCGCTTTGCCAGCGTCCCCAGCTGGGGCAGCGAGGCGCTGTAGGCGCTGGCCATATTCCACCGTACCGCCGGTTCCGCCGTCGCTGCCGGCTTTGATGCCGGCGCGGCGGGGGCGGTCGGCGCGGTCGGCGCCAGACGGGGGGCGACCACCGTGGCGCCGATGACGATGCCGACGACGACGCCGATGATGATGCCGATGATGGTGTTGCGCATGGCCTGTCGTCGTGCTCCGTTCGCCGCCCCGCCCGGGCACCGGGCTCCGCGGCGGGCCGCCCTGCGGCCGGGGGGCCATGATCGGGCCGGGGCAGGGCAATTGCAAGGGGAGCGGCGGGGATGACGCGCCGCCGGCGGGGGAGGGCGGCTATCCTGCCAA
>JBHHXI010000106.1:0-10722 GCA_046756945.1 Rhodospirillales bacterium | reverse complement strand
CGCTCGAAGCCGATGGCCGGCTTGGCCAGATCGGCGGCGCCGGCGTTGGTGGTCATGATCAGGATGACGCTGCGGAAATCGACGCTCTTGCCGTTGTGATCGGTGAGCTTGCCGTGA
Source organism: Rhodospirillales bacterium (assembly GCA_046756945.1). GTDB lineage: Bacteria > Pseudomonadota > Alphaproteobacteria > Rhodospirillales > 2-02-FULL-58-16 > JACZQZ01. The sequence continues at coordinate 10,605 of JBHHXI010000106.1, read as the reverse complement.
TCCATCACCTGCAGCAGGATGTTGAACAGGTCGGGATGCGCCTTCTCGATCTCGTCGAGCAGCAGCACCGCATGGGGCTGCTGGTCGATGGCGTCGGTCAGCAGCCCGCCCTGGTCGAACCCGACGTAGCCCGGCGGCGCGCCGATCAGGCGCGAGACGCTGTGGCGCTCCATGTACTCGGACATGTCGAAGCGCACCAGGTCGACGCCCATGGTGCGGGCGAGCTGGCGCGCCACCTCGGTCTTGCCGACCCCGGTGGGACCGCAGAACAGGTAACACCCGATGGGCTTCTCCGGCTCGCGCAGGCCGGCGCGCGACAGCTTGATGGCGCTGGCCAGCGCGCCGATGGCCTCGTCCTGGCCGAAGACCATGGTTTTCACGTCGCGCTCGAGGGTCTTGAGCGCGGCGCGGTCGTCGGTGGACACGCTTTTCGGCGGGATGCGGGCGATCTTGGCGACCACCGCCTCCACGTTCTTCACGGTCACCGTCTTCGGCCGCCGGTGTTCGGGCACCAGCATGCGCGAGGCACCCACCTCGTCGATCACGTCGATGGCCTTGTCGGGCAGCTTGCGGTCGTTGATGTAGCGGGCCGAGAGCTCGACGGCGGTGCGCAGGGCCTCCGCCGTGTAGCGCACCTGATGGTGCTCCTCGAAATAGGGCTTGAGCCCGCGCAGGATCTTGACCGTCTCCTCGATCGACGGCTCATAGACGTCGATCTTCTGGAACCGGCGCACCAGGGCCCGGTCCTTTTCGAAGTAGTTGCGGTAGTCCTTGTAGGTGGTCGAGCCCATGCAGCGCAAATTCCCCGCGGCGAGCGAGGGCTTGAGGATATTCGACGCGTCCATGGAGCCGCCGCTGGTGGCGCCGGCGCCGATGACGGTGTGGATTTCGTCGATGAACAGGATGGCGCCGGGGGTGCCCTCGAGCTCGGTGATGACCCCCTTCAGGCGTTCCTCGAAATCGCCGCGATACCGGGTGCCGGCCAGCAGCGCCCCCATGTCGAGGGCGAAAATGGTGCAGTCCAGCAGGACGTCGGGAACGTCTCCGTGGACGATGCGCCGCGCCAGGCCCTCGGCGATGGCGGTCTTGCCGACACCGGGATCGCCCACGTAAAGCGGGTTGTTCTTGTTGCGCCGGCACAGGATCTGGATGGTCCGCTCGATCTCGGTCTCGCGGCCGATGAGCGGATCGATGCGGCCCTCGGCCGCCTTCTTGTTGAGGTCCACGCAATAGGCGTCGAGCGCCTCGTGGCCCTTCTTGACCACCTTTTCCGCGTCCACGTCGACGTCGGCCCCGCCTACGGTGCGCGGCTGGGATTCCCCGGGCACCTTGGCGATGCCGTGGGAGATGTAGTTGACGGCGTCGAGCCGCGACATGTCGTGGGCCTGGAGGAAATAGACGGCATGGGATTCGCGCTCGGAGAACAGGGCGACCAGCACGTTGGCCCCGGTCACCTGCTCGCGGCCCGACGACTGCACGTGGATGACGGCGCGCTGGATCACGCGCTGGAAGCCGGCGGTGGGTTTGGGGTCGGCCATGCGCGCGGCGCCCAGGCTGGACAGTTCGTTATCGATGAACTCGGTCAGGTTCTGGCGCAGCTCGTCCACATCGACGCCGCAGGCGCGCAGGACGGCGATGGCGTCCTGGTCCTCGGTCAGGGCCAGCAAAAGGTGCTCGAGCGTAGCGAACTCGTGGCGGTGCTTGGTGGCCAGCGCCAGGGCCCGATGGAGCGTCTGTTCCAGGTTCCGTGACAGCATGAGCGGCCTATTCGTCCCCCTCTTTGTCGGTACCGTCCTTCTCGATGGTACACTGTAGCGGATGCTGTGCCTGGCGCGCCAGTTCTATGACCTGGGCGACCTTGCTTTCCGCCACCTCGTAGGTATAGACGCCGCACACACCGACGCCGCGCTGGTGTACATGGAGCATGATGCGCGTCGCCTCCTGCTGGGCCATGGCGAACACCGCCTCCAGCACGTTGACGACGAATTCCATGGGCGTGTAGTCGTCATTGAGCATCAGGACCTTGTACATGGACGGCTTCTTGGTCCTGGGCCGGGGCTTGGTGATTACGCCCGTGGCGGTGTCGCCATCGTCGACGGGTCCTGGGGTACCGGTCTTTCTTGCCATCTCTCCATACTCGCCGGTCCGGGGGGCGGACGAACGGCCCCCCTGTTATTATATATTCGCTTTCGGGAGGTTTGGGGAAGAGCCCGCGGACGGACCCGCCGGTGAAACGGTCTCCCGGGCAGACGATGCGGCCCGGTCGCGGCCCGGGACCGCCCCGGTCGCCCGCCGCCGGCGGGGTTGGATCCGGCCTCCGGGATTTATCTCAACCCTTTGACCTCCTGACGTTTTTTCCCCCTGGCGCGCCATCCGCGCCAAGCCGATCATAGCACATTTCCGCCCTCCGTGCCCATAGGCGCGTGATCGCGAAATGCCAAGGGGGGCCGCCCGGGCGGGGCGCGGCGGGACATCGAACGGGCAAAAAAATGCGCCCGGCGGACAGTGCCACCGGGCGCCTAACGCTGCTGCCCGATCAGGGGAGGATGGGAGGAGTTCAGGCAGCAAGCGGCTTGGTGAATTTCTCCACCGCCACGGTCAGGCGGGCGGTGATCGGCGCCGAGGCGTTTTCGGCCACCTTCGTCGACAGGGTCGAAAGCCGGCGGCTCTCGGCGACGAATTTCTCGTACTGGGCCTGGGCCAGGCCGGTCTGCACCTCGACCACCTCGGGCAGGGTCTTGCAGCCGAACAGCGCCTTGGCGGCGCTCACGGCATCCTCCACGGAGGTCCGGGAAAGGCCGAGCCACACTTCGTTGAGGTCCTGCACGCCCTTGGCCACGATGGCGCCCGACTTCATCACCGCCTCGACGTTGTCCTTGCCGAAGCCGGCCAGGTCATCGTAGCCCTTGAAGGCGCCGGCGCCGGCCTTGACAGCGGTCTCGACCTGTTCCCGGCCCATGGCGACGGCCTTCTCGTAGCCCTTGGCTGCCACCTGGGCGCCGGCCTTGACGGCGGTCTCCACGGCGTCCGCGCCGGCGGCCACGGCGGCCTCGACGGGTTTGGCGGTGCCGGTCTTGCCGGCGTTGTTTTTCCTCGCAGCGGTCATCGTAATACTCCGAATTCCAAAAAAGTTCCAAATCCAGTGCCCTTTCGGGTCCGGCGGGCATCAACCGGAATGCTGCAGTGCAACATCAATCCCGAATATAGTTCTGTTTTTGCCCGTGTCAAGGTTATTTTGTGCACCGCAGCATAGTCGGGATATGAATATAACATATTGTTATTATTGGGAAATATTCTTATTCCCCGAAAGCGTTCCATAAAATTTTCGCGCCCGCACGCGAGAACGGGGACGCCACCGGAGGGCGGGCGCCGGCGGTGCCGTGGCGAAACCGGGCAACGGCATTAACGGTTTGTTATCGGCTTTTGGATAGGAACGTCGGGGTAGGTTCGATGGAAGGGCGCCTTGGTGCGAAGTCGCGACAATACCGCGGAAACGGCTTGAGATGGCCCCCGGGTTTGCGGTTACAATCAAGGCAACAGGGAGGAGACCGAAGCCAGTGAAGGTCTCCCGGGGACACTGGTAAGGGGTATCATGAGGGTCGACGGCAGAGACCGCTTGCTCCGTCTGGCCGCGGCGTGCGTTTGCGCCGTGGGCATTTCCGTCCTTTCCGCGTCCCCCGGCCTGGCAAAATACGCGTCCGTCATCATGGACGCCGATACCGGCCGCGTGGTCCACGCGGTGAACGCGAACACCCGTAACTACCCGGCGTCCCTGACCAAGATGATGACGCTCTACAAGGTCTTCGAGGCCCTGGAGGACGGCCGGCTTTCCATGAACCAGCGCCTGAAAGTCTCCGCCCGCGCCGCCCGTCAGCCGTCGTCCAAGCTGGGGCTGCGCAGGGGGCAGACGATCACGGTCAAGCAGGCCATCCTGGCGATGGTGACGAAGTCCGCCAACGACGTGGCGGCGGCCGTCGCCGAGGCGCTGAGCGGCAGCGAGCGCAATTTCGCCCTCGCCATGACGGCCACCGCGCGCCGGCTGGGCATGGCGCGGACCATCTTCCGCAACGCCTCGGGCCTTCCCCACCGGGGGCAGCAAAGCACGGCCCGGGACATGGCGGTCCTCGCCCGCGCCCTGATCACCGACTTCCCGCAGCATTACCATTATTTCTCGACCAGGACTTTCACCTTTGGCGGCATCCGGCACCGCAACCACAACAAGATGATCGCCACCTACGACGGCGCCGACGGCATCAAGACCGGCTACATCCGCGCCTCGGGCTTCAACCTGGTGGCCTCGGCCAAGCGCGGCGGCCACCGGCTGATCGGCGTCGTTTTCGGCGGCCGCTCGCCGAGGGCGCGGAACCGCCACATGGCGAGGCTTCTGGACAAGGGTTTCCGGGTCGTGAACGGCACGCCCACACGGACGGCGGCGGCCGATGAGGGGCGGCGGAAAAAGAAGGCGACACGGAAACGGCGTGCCTCCACGCGCTCCGCCTCGGCCTCCAAATCCGCCGCCGCGCCGGCCAGGAAATCCAAGAGTCGGTGGGGCATCCAGGTCGGGGCCTACATGCGCTATTCGCCGGCCTACGAGAGGGCCGTCAAGGTGGTCGAAAGGCTGCCGGGTCTCCTCGAAAACGGCACCATCAGGGTCGTGCCCCTGAAGATCCGCAACCGCCGGCCCGTCTACCGGGCGCGCATCCTCGGCATCACCAAGAGACAGGCCTACCGCGCCTGCCGCATCCTCAAGAAGCGCAAGATGGACTGCATGGAGATGCGCCTCAAAGGCGTCCAGATGGCCTTCGCCGGCCCCTGAAAATCCGCCACTACCCCGGACAACACCCCCCGCCGCCTGCCCGGCCCCGGCCGCGCGACCCCGCCATCCAGACTCCGACGAGACGCAGATACGTCTGCTTGTGGCGCCGCCGCCAGGACGCCAGATCCCATTCCTCGGGCGAGGCGGCGACCCCGGGGCGGGCCATGAAGGTGAGCGCAATGACCGGATCACGCCGCGGCGTGCGCACCGGCAACGCCTCCAGCTCATAGGCGTCGCTTTCGAAACGGGCGATGCGGGCCGCCTGGGCGGCATCGATGCCGGAGACGAGGCGGCCCTCGACCCGCCCGCCGGGCGCCGGCACCAGCATCGGATACCAGGCGCCGGCGACGTAGAGGCGCCGGTAGCCTTCGACGACGGCGGCCTCCATGCGCGCCGGGGGAACGGGCTGGCCGACAACCCGGGCCAGCACGTCCCCATCCATCAGGGTTCCGTAAAAGAAGTACTCCACGGCGCTTACAGGCGCACGGAAGACGCCAGCACGGCCCCCCGCGAGGCCATGAAATACAGGCCCAGGTGGTGGGTCAGGGTCTGCGGATGGGAGGCCGTGTCCGGGAGGCCGAGGGACAGCGCCGCCTCCCGGGGCAGGTCGTAAGTGGCGCAGCCGGCCTCGTGGACGACGATGTCGCGCAACGCCGGCATCATGGCGTGGTTGCGCGCCGACAGCATGGTCAGCACGAAGTCCATGACGCAGATGTCGGTGCAGATGCCGACGATGACGATGGCCTCCAGGCCATTGTCGTTGACCCAGCGGACCATGGCGTTCTCGCCGCTGTCCAGGGCCTGGGCGCCGACGAAGCCGTTGATGCAGTCCTTGCGCATCAGCGTCGCCTGGGGGCAGTCGTGGAACCACTTGAGCGCCGGCACCAGCTCTTCCTCGCCGGTGCCCCTCTCGCAGTGGGGCGGATAGGGCGGTTCCGGCTTGCCCGGCTGGTGGGTGTCGAGGAACGCGGCGATGGGCAGGCCGCGCCCGGCGAAGACGCGGGCCAGGCGGTCCGTCTCGTCGACCATGCGGCTGACCTGCGCGTTGGGCTCACGCGGCGCCAGGGCGCCGGCGCCGGCGGTGGCGAAGCCGTTGACCTCGTCGACGACGACCAGGCCGCATTTGCGCCCCCTCAAGTCGAAGGCGCAGAGCGCCACCGGAAGCTGTTCGCGCACGGCGGCAAGCGCCGCCTCCTCGGTCACGGTATCGGCCACCAATCCGCCTCCTTTCGCCGCCGGCCGCCGCGCCGGCCCCCCATATATAGGCAGCGTGCCCTCAGGAAAACCGGGGAATCTCCAGCCCGCTGGCGCGCAGCTGGCCGGCCAGGGTTCCCTTGAGCCGCTTCAGTCCCTCTTCGCTGCCGGCCTCGCAGCGGGCGACGAGAACGGCCTGGGTGTTGGAGGCGCGCAGAAGCCACCACCCGTCGTCCGATTGCACGCGGACCCCGTCGATGTCGTGCACGGTGATTCCGTCCATGCCCGTGAGGCGCTCGCGGACCTCCTCGATGACCTGGAATTTGCGTTCCTCGGCGCAGGGAAACCGCACCTCCGGCGTGTTGACCATCGCCGGCAGGCGGTCGCGCATGTCGGCCAGGCTTTCGTCGCCGCGGCCGAGCACCGCGAGCAGGCGCACGCCGGCGTACAGGGCGTCGTCGTACCCGTAGTAGCGGTGGGCGAAAAAGATATGGCCGCTCATCTCGCCGGCCAGCGGCGCGCCGGTCTCCGCCATCTTGGCCTTGATCAGGGAGTGGCCCGTGCGCCACATCAGGGGCGTGCCGCCGAGGCGCGCGATCTCGTCGAAACACGCCTGGCTGGCCTTGACGTCGGCGATGATGGTGGCGCCGGGCAGGTCCTCGAGCACGTCCCGCGCCAGGATGGCGAGCAATTGGTCCCCCCACAGCACCCGGCCCAGGGAATCGACGACGCCGATGCGGTCGCCGTCGCCGTCGAAGGCGATCCCGAGGTCGCATTTCTCGGCGGCGACGGTTTGTTTGAGCTGCTCCAGGTTGGCCTCCACGGTGGGGTCCGGGTGGTGGGCCGGAAAGGTGCCGTCGATGCGTTCGTTGAGCAAGACGTGCCGCCCCGGCAGGTCGTCGCACAACATCGCCAGGGCCTGGCCGGCGGCGCCGTTGCCCGCGTCCCAGGCCACGCTCAGCGGCTTGACCGGATCGAAGTCGCGGGCCAGGCGTTCCACGTACTCCTCGAGTACCGGACGGTCGAGCACCTTGCCGCGCCCGGACTGGAAGTCGCCGGCGGCCGCCACCCGGCCCAGTTCCTGGATGGCGTCGGCGAAAAAGGGCCGCCCCTTGAGGACCATCTTGATCCCGTTGTATTCGGGCGGGTTGTGGGAACCGGTGATCATCGCCCCGGCGTCGGTGGCCAGCGCATGGGTGGCGTAATACAGCATCGGAGTCGGCCCCAGCCCGACCCGCAGCACCTTCAGGCCCGAAGCGGCCAGGCCGTCGACGAGGGCCGCCTCCAGGTCCAGCGAGCTCAGTCTCCCGTCGTAGCCGACGGCGATGGTGCGGCCGCCGTCGCCGATGACCATGGTGGCGAAGGCACGGCCGATGGCGCGCAGGTCCGCCGCCCCCAGGGTGTCGTCGACGATGCCGCGGATGTCGTATTCGCGCAGGATTGTCGGGTCCAGCGTATGCGCTTCGGACATGGGCCCGCCCCCGCCCGTCATTTCTCCGGCGGCGAAGGCCGGCCGACGCAGGTGTAGTGGAAACCGGCCGCCGCCATCTCGTCGGGATTGTAGATGTTGCGCAGGTCCACCATCACCGGGCGTTTCATCAGCGATTTCACGTGATCGAAATCGAGCGCCCGAAACTCGTTCCATTCGGTGATGATGGTCAGCGCCTCGGCATCGATCATGGTGTCATAGGCGTTGTCGCACCAGACGACGCCGTCGAGCGCCGCCTTTGCCTCTCCCATGCCCACCGGATCGAAGGCGCGCACGGTCGCGCCGGCGGCCTGCAGGGCGGACACGATGTCAAGGCTGGGGGCCTCGCGCATGTCGTCCGTGTTGGGCTTGAAGGTGAGCCCGAGCACGGCGATGGTCTTGCCGTCCACGGACCCGCCGCAGGCATCCACGATCTTTTGCGCCATGTGCTTCTTGCGCGCGGCGTTGATTTCGGTCACCGCCTCGACGATGCGCATACGGCCGCCCAGTTCCTGGGCCGTACGTGCCAGGGCCAGGGTGTCCTTGGGAAAGCAGGAACCGCCATAGCCGGGACCGGCATGCAAAAACTTGCGCCCGATGCGCCCGTCCAGGCCGATCCCCCTGGCCACGTCGTGGACGTCGGCGCCGATCTTCTCGCACAGGTCGGCGATCTCGTTGATGAACGTGATCTTGGTGGCGAGGAAGGAGTTGGCGGCGTACTTGATGAGCTCGGATGCCGGGCGCGAGGTGAAAAGGATCGGCGTCTCGATCAGAAACAGGGGCCGGTAGAGCTGGCGCATCACCGCGTTGGCGCGTTCGCTGTTGGAACCGATGATCACCCGGTCGGGACGCATGAAATCGTTGATTGCCGAGCCTTCGCGCAGGAACTCCGGGTTCGAGACGACGTCGAACCCGGCGTCCGGGCGGGCCTCGCGGATGATCCGCTCGACCTCGTCCCCGGTACCCACGGGCACGGTGGATTTGTTGATGATCACCGTGTAGCCGCCGATGGCGGCGGCGATTTCCCGGGCCGCCTCGTAGACGAAAGACACATCGGCGTGCCCGTCGCCGCGGCGGCTCGGCGTCCCGACGGCGATGAAAACCGCGTCCGCCCCGTCCACCGCCCGGCCCAGGTCGGTGGTGAAGGTGAGCCGCCCACCCCTGACGTTGGCCGCCATCAGGCTGTCCAGCCCCGGCTCGTAAAGCGGCAGCTCGCCCCGGTTCAGGCGGTCGATCTTGTCCGCATTCTTGTCGACGCAGACCACGTCGAGGCCGAATTCGGAAAAGCAGACACCGGAAACAAGGCCCACGTACCCGGTGCCGATCATCGCAACATGCATGGCTCCGACCTTTTTCCGCCGTCGGCCCGGTTCCGCGGTGACGCCGCAAGGAGCGACGGCGCGGGGCCGGCGCGGGGACTCACGCGTACTCCTTCAGCATGGCGCGAACGTCGTCCGCCAGCTCGTCGCGCATCAGCGCGAAGGCGACGTTGGCTTCGAGGTACCCCAGCTTGGTGCCGCAGTCGAAGCGCTTTCCGGCGAACCTGAGGCCGTGGAAGGGGATCTCGCCGATGGTCCCGGCCATGGCGTCGGTAAGCTGGATTTCGTTGCCGGCGCCGCGTTCGTGCCGGTCCAGATGGGGAAAGACCTCGGGCCCGAGAATGTAGCGGCCGATGATGGAAAGCGTCGACGGCGCGTCTTCCGGCGCCGGTTTCTCGACCAAGCCCCCGGCGCGGGCCAGGCGGCCGTCGTCCTCCACCACGTCCAGGATGCCGTAGCGCATGGTGTCGGCGCGCGGTACGTCCTCGACCGCCACCAGATTGCCGCCGGTCTCCCGGTAGACCTCCATCATCTGCTTGAGGCACCCGGGCGCGGCAAGGATAAGGTCGTCGGGCAACAGGACCGCGAACGGCCCGCCGTCGACGAAGTCGCGGGCGCACCACACGGCATGGCCCAGCCCCAGCGGCTGGCGCTGGCGGGTATAGAATACCCGCCCGGGCATGCAGTCGAGCACCGAGCGCAGCGCCTCGTCCGTGTCCCGTTCCTTCAGCACCTGCTCGAGCTCGACGGCGTCGTCGAAATGGTCCTCGATCAGGCCCTTGCCGCGTCCGGTGACGAAGATGAAGTCTTCGATCCCGGCCTCGCGGGCCTCCTCCACCGCGTACTGGATCAACGGCTTGTCGACCACGGCGAGCATTTCCTTGGGCAGGACCTTGGTCGCCGGCAGGAACCGGGTTCCCAGCCCGCCCACCGGAAACACGGCCTTGCGTACAGGCTCGACCATGGGCGTCCCCCGGAATGGTGGTGCTGTTCGGACATACGGCCGCGGCGCGTCCGCGGGCGCGGTCTTTGTGCCACAGCAAACCGGGCACCGCAAGCCAAGCCTTCGCCGCCCGGCCGCCCGGCGATGGGTGGCGCCGCCGATGATCATCTCGAATTTTAGTCAAATACTATATAATAAAAGCTGAATAAAAAAATTATATAAGAATTTTATGTTGTTATTTATAAAGTATTTATTCTTTACAAATAAATAAAGATAATATATAGACTTGTGCATTGCCGGTCCGCACTTCGACCTCTTTTGTTTTATTTTTTACCGAATTTTAGAGACGTTGACTGGAGAGGAAATTACATGCCGATCACGGCCACCAACGCCCGGCCCCCACGCGCGCCCCGCAAGACCCACCCGATGACCCCACGCCTCGGCGTTGTCCTGTTGCCATTGTTCGTGGCCGGATGCGGCCTGCCCCCCGCCGTCACCATCGCCTCATTCGCCATCGACGCCCTCAGCCTCGCCGTGAGCGACAAGACCGTCGCCGACCACGCCATTTCCCAGATCGCCCAGAAGGATTGCGCGGTGTGGCGCGGCTTCACGGGCGACGAACTCTGCATCGACGAAGACGGCACCTTCGCCGTCGCCGCCGCCGATGGGCAGCCGACGGCCGGCGGCGCGGACTCCGCCGATCTGGTTTCCCTCACCACCGCCTCGGGCCCAACCGAGGACGAGTTGATGAATCTGGCCATGCTCGGCGCCGAATCCGACCTTCTCGAGCCGGCCGGGCCGCAACCGGCCGATTTCACCGCCGCCTCCGCACCGGCGGAGGAAACGGCAAGCGGCGCGGACTCCG
>JBHHXI010000105.1:0-10754 GCA_046756945.1 Rhodospirillales bacterium | reverse complement strand
CCGGTCGCCAGATGCATGGTGCACCGGTTGTCCCAGAACAGGACGTCGTGGCGGCGCCATCGGTGCCGGTACACGAACTGGGGCCTGGTGCTGTGTTCGTGAAGTTCGGCGAGCAGGGCTTGGCTCTCGTCGTCGTCCATGCCGGCGATGGCGACGGTCAGGCCGGGACTGACGTAAAGCGCCTTGCGCCCGGTTTCCGGGTGGGTGCGCACGACCGGGTGGACCACGTCGGGGACCCTGGCCTTCTGCTCCGCGCTCAGTCGCGGGCGGGCGCTGCCCCCTTTCTCGTCCGACAGCTTGTAGATCTGGCCGTAGCCGTGCACCGCCTCGAGGCCGTCGATGCGCGCCTTCGTCTCCCCGGGCAGCGTCTCGTAGGCGGCGTACATGTTGGCGAACAGCGTGTCGCCCCCCTGCGGCGGGATCTCCAGGGCATAGAGCAGGGAGCCGAGACTTGGAAACTCCCGGTAGGAAATGTCCGAATGCCAGTGGTTGCCGGCGTCCCGGAGACCTATCGCCCGGCCGTCGACCGTCTTGTTGGAGACGACCAGGATCTCCGGGTGCCCCGGCAGCAGGAACTGGTCGAACACGTGGATGTCGAGCTCGCCGAAGCGGCGGCTGAAAGCGATGTGTTGCCCGGGTGTCATATCCTGGTCACGGAGGACCAGGACCAGGTGCTCCAGGTGCGCCTGGTGAATACGCGCAAAGGTATCGTCGTCCAGCGGACGCGACAAATCCACGCCAAGAACCTCGGCGCCGAGCGCCGTTGAGAGAGGTCGGATCTCGATCGTCATCGCATCCTTCCCGCGGGGGGGCCGACAGGTTTCCGGCGCCGGTTTCCCGGCGCGGCGCCAGGGCCCGTCTGCGCCCCTATGTCCCGGGCCGCGCCGGCGGTCATGTTACCCTCGCGTCGGGCCGGCGGGGAGGGGAAATTTCCGGGTGCTTCAGGACCGCGCGAAGCCGGCCGGCCGGGGCGCGGATCGTCACAGCCAGCGCCGCACGGACGCCTTGTAGCGCCGGTATTCCTCGCCGAACTTTGCTTCCAGGTACCGCTCTTCGCGGGAGATCACGCCGTAGCGGATGACGGCGAGGAAGGGGACGACAAGCGCCAGGATCCAGACGTTGTCGGCGGCGAGTCCGATTCCGGCGAAGGCGAGGCTTGCGGACAGGTAAATCGGGTTGCGCGAGAACCGGAAGGGACCGCTTGTGACGACCGCGGTGGCCGGCATGCGGGTCTGGACGCTGGTGCCGGCCTGGCGGAGATGGTAAATGGCGGCGGCAAAGATGCCGACGCCGATGGCGATGAGCGCAAAGCCGGCCGGCCGCCCCACGGCCCCGGGAACGGCGGTCAGCGGCCAGACGCCATCGAGCCCCAGCCCGAGCCCCAGGAAAGCGAAAAAAACAAGGGGAGGCGGGGCGATAACCCCGGGACGGTCCTTGTCGTCTGCGGTGTCGTCTGCGGTCATGATCGACAATTCCCCCTTCGGCGTTGCGGAACGGGCATGCCCGGCGGGGCCGCTCCGCCGGGTTTCCGGCCGCCGCCGCCGCACGGCGCGCGGAGAAGGGCCTTTATTCGTGGTGGCGCCCCCTGGAAATCAGGCCGTCGAGGGCCTTCCGTTGCCTGTCCGTGAGCACGGCATAGAAGCCGTCGAAGGCCGGGCGGACCTCCTGGACCACGCCCAGGCCGGCCGCCATCATCGTCTCCATGCGGGCCAGCTTTTCAGAAATCGTCTTCGGCCGGCCGGCTTTTTTCAGGCCGTCGCAGACCTCGCGGACGGAGGCGTTGCCCGACCGCAGGGCGCCGGTCAGCCGGTTCCACGCCTCGGCCTGGGGCGGGGTGAAGTCGACGAAACCTTCGACGACGGAAACCGTGTTCTCGATCCAGGCGTCATGCCGGTGGCTGCACATGCGCCCAATGCCCCGTCTCCCGTGTGACCATCGGTGGTGGTGTCCGGCGATGCGGGCCGGGCCGGCGGACGCGCCGTCGCCATGGGTCGATGACGCCGGTTGGGCGGCCTCCAGGCCGGCGAACGCGAGGCCCAGCCCGAGGGCGCAAAGGGCGCCGATAATGAGGGCTCGTTTGGATGTCATGGTTGTTCTCCGTAATCCTGCTGCTATGATTGACAATCATAATGTCAAATTGACAATATAGTTGTCAATTGAAAATTTCCGGGTGCGCCGTGGGCAGGTGTATCGTACTCCCGGCGTGACCCGCCAGGGTCGGTGATGGGAATAGGACCATGCACAGGCGAAAGGCCAACCGGACACCGGCGGGAGAGGCCGTCTTCGAGATTATCGTCGCCACGGCGCAGGCGTTTTTCCGGCTGCGGGCGGCGGGGACCCGCGCCGGCGCCGTCACCCCGTGGGGCGGCGGAACATGGGGCCTCCTGCGCAGCCTGAAATCGGAGGGGCCGCAGACCGTGCCCCAGATCGCCCGCGCGCGCCCGGTGGCGCGCCAGCGCATCCAGAGGCTCGCCAACGAAATGGCCGAGGCCGGCCTGGTCGAGTTCATCGACAACCCGGCCCACCGGCGCTCCCGGCTGGTGCGCCTGACGCCGAAGGGCGAGGCCGTGTTCGAAGAGCTTACCGAGCGCATCGCCGGGCTGTCCGAACGCCTCGCCGAGGACATGAAGGTGACCGACCTCCGTGCCACGGCGGCGGTGCTGAAAAGGCTGAGCGAGAAACTGGAGCACGTCTAAGCATGGATGGCGGACGGCGCCGGCCGCCGTCATTGGCGGAACTGCACGAGGAGAGGAACGATGGCCGAAATCCGGAGCCTGCATGGCACCACGGTGGCGGAAATTTTCACCGACGGACTCGAGAAGCTGGACGAGATCGAGGCCGTGGCCGTCTCCGTCCTGTGGAGGAACGGCGCCGTGACCGCGGGGTGTTCGAATACCGACAGCGCCAAGCTGGCGCTCATGGTCCTGGCCCTGGACACCCACCAGCGGCGGGCGTTCGAGGACGGGGACTGAGGCTGATATTCAATAATATTGCTAAGTTTTCCCGCGTCACCTTTCCATCCTCCGCGCTCCTCCGCGCCCTCGGCGTTTCATCTTTAACGCGGTGGACGCAAAGGTACGCAGAGGTATGCAGAGGAAGTCGTTTATTCACCGCCAAGGCCGGGGCCGGTTTGGATACCCGAACGGATGGCCTAATATGCTATGCGGTAAATTCCGGGAGAGGCCGATGACCGAGGAGATATTCCGCGCCGACCCGTATGCGCGCACCTGCGAGGCCGTGGTCGTCGCCGCCGACGAAGGCGGCATCGAGCTCGACCGCACCGTGTTCTATCCGAAAGGCGGCGGCCAGCCGGGGGACACCGGGCACTTGCGGGCCGGGGACGGGCGCGTCGTCCCCATCGTCGACACCTGCGTGGACCGGGCGACCGGCAGGCATGTCCACGTTCCCGGGCCGGGCGCGCCGGGGCTCGCCGCCGGCGACACGGTGATGGCCGAGCTCGACTGGGAGCGCCGCCACCGGCTGATGCGCATGCACACCTGCCTGCACCTCCTGTGCGCGGTCGTGCACGGTCCGGTGACCGGCGGGTCGGTGGGCGAGGCCAAGGGACGCCTCGACTTCGATCTGCCCGAAATGACCCTCGACAAGGACCACATCACGGCCGAGCTCAACCGGCTGATCGCAGAGAACCACCCGGTCGGCGCCACCTGGATCACCGACGACGAGATGGCCGCCAAGCCGGACCTGGTGCGCACCATGTCGGTCAAGCCGCCCGCAGGCACGGGCCGCGTGCGCGTCATGGAGGTCGAGGGCGTGGATTTGCAGCCCTGCGGCGGCACCCATGTCAGGGCGACGGGCGAGATCGGCCGGGTCCGCGTCGGCAAGATCGAGAAAAAGGGCCGCCACAACCGCCGGGTCAACGTGCTGTTTGACGAGTAGGGAAGGGGGGCGGGGGACTGCCCCTCACCCCGCCAGCACCAGGATCAGGATGGCGGCGATGATGAGGCCGATGCCCAGGAACTCCCGCGCGTTGGTCTTTTCCTTGAAGAACAGGGCCGAGGCGATGACCGTGAAGACCAGCTCGATCTGCCCGAGCGCCCTGACGTAGGCGGCGTTCTGGATGGTGAACGCGGTGAACCACCCGATCGAGGCCAGCGCCCCGGCGACGCCGACCGACAGCGCCGCCGGCCAGTTCCTGAGGACGGCGGTGATCTGCCCCGGCTCCCTGATCCTCAGGTAAACCCCCATGATCACCGTCTGCATCACCACCGAGACGGCGAGGGTGAAGGCCGCCTGCATGACGAACCCCTGGCCGCCGAGGGCCAGCGCGCCGCCGCGGTAAAAGACCACGGACGCGCCCAGAAAGGCGCCGCAGGCAAGGCCGATCAGCGTCGGCTTCCCGGTCAGGCCGGCGATCAGGCTCAAGACCGTGATCCGCGTCCGGGCCACGGAGAGCGCAACGACGCCGACGAGGCTGAGGGCGATGGCGAGGACGGCGGCGAGGCTGAGCGGGTCGCCGAGGATGACCAGGCCGAGGACCGCCACCTGGGCCACCTCGGTCTTCGAATAGATCGTGCCGACGGCGAAATTGCGGAACGAGAACAGATACACCAGGAGGAAGGTGAAGACGATCTGCGAGACGCCGCCGAGCAGGCAGTAGAGCAGGAACGTGGCGTTGGCATCGGGCACCGCGAAGCCGCCCAACTGGGCGAGCCCCCAGACATAGAGCACGGCGAAGGGCCAGGCGTAGAAGAACCTGACGGAGGTGACCCCGGCGTCCGTGAGCTTCGACTTCAGGTGTTTCTGCAGCGCCGAGCGCAGATTCTGCATGAAGGCGGCGGCGATGGTGACGGGGACCCAGAGCTCGAACATGGCCGCGGAGTATAGCGATGGCGGGCCCCGTCCGGGGCACCCATATTTAATCATATGTTAGTTTTTCCGCCCTAATTTCGGTACCGTGCCTGTCTTTCCCCGGCCGGCCGGGAACCAGGCGCCGCCGCCGCATTCGTCGGCATCTCGGGAAAGGGAAGACGATCGTGAGAACTGGGATGACGCGCTGCGCCGCCGTGGTTGCGGCGACCATCGGTTTGGGCGCCTGCGGCGGCGTCCTGCAGAGCGGCCTGTTCACCGATTCCTTCTGGGCGTCCAGTCCGTTGAAAGAGAACGACGAGGCCGAGCTGGGCCTGGCCGAGATGGCCAAGGGCAACTACGTGGCCGCCGAGGGCCATTACCGGAAGGCGCTGAAGGCCAATGACAAGGACGTGCATGCCCTGCTCGGCCAGGGCATCCTCTACCAGAACACGGGCCAGACCACCAAGGCCCGGGAGATGTACGAGGCCGTGCTCGCCATCCGGCCCAAGGACTCCCAGCGCATGGTGATCTTGAACGACGTCTCCACGCGGCCCGTTGCGGAGATCGCCAGCGTCAACCTGGCCCTTCTCGACAGCGGCGGCGTGCTCGCCAGCATGGGCCGCGGCCCCACCGGACCGCAGGCCCAAGATGAGCGGCCCGTGGCCCCGGCGCCTCCCCCGGCCTCCCGGCCGGTGGTGTCGGGCGCGCCCAACGGGACGGCCATGCTCGGCAGGCCGCTGGCGACGCCTGTCACCACGACCGCGCCGGCGGTGCCAATGCTCGCCAGTGGCGACGCCAATATCGTGTCCCGGTTCAAGACCCTGCGGGCGCTCCGCGATCAAAGCCTCATCACCCAGGACGAGTTCAATACCCGGCGCCGGGCCAACATCGGCGCCCTGCTGCCGCTGACGTCGCCGCCGCCGGCGGCCGGGCTGGACCGCCCGGTGCCGACCACGGGCCAGATCTCGGGACGGCTCAGGGCCATCGGCCGGGCCCTGGAGATGCGGGCCATGTCGGTCAGCCAGCACGCCGCCGAACGGGCCATGATCCTCGACGCCCTGATGCCGGGGGCGCCGGTGGTCGTGGCCAATTCCGGCAAGCCGCCGGAAGGGTTGATGGAGGCCGCCGACGCCGTGCGCCGGCTGGAGCAGCTCCAGGACGGGGGGTTCATCAGTTCCGATGAGTACGCCCGGGAACGCGAGGCCATCGAGCGCGCCATGCAGCCCAAGCCCATGGCGTCCAAGGAGGGAGTCACGGTGGCCTCCACGGTGAAGGCCGCCACCCAGGTCTCACCGGCCAGGGCGGAGGGGAAGGCCAAGGGATTCCTGCCGGCCGTCCATCTGGCCTCGTACCGGTCGCGGAAGGCGGCGGACCGCGCCTGGACCCAATTGCGCCGCGCCCACCGGCAAGTCCTCGACAACCTCAAGCCCGAGATCACGAAGGTCAACCTGGGCCCGCGCAAGGGCATATTCTACCGGCTGAAGGCGGGGCCCGTGGCCGACAAGGCCGCCGCCGCCGAGGTGTGCCGCAAGCTCAAAAGCCGCCGCCAGTACTGCCAGCCCAGCTTCATGAACGGCACCTGAGCCGGCCGCCTGCCTGTCCGCACAGGCGGGACCGCCCGGCCTTCGCCTCCGCGATCCCCAATCACCCGTCCGTCTGCACCACGCCTTCGGCGGCCAGGTCGTCGACCTCGCCCGGCGCGTAGCCGAGCAGGTCCTGGAGGATTTCCCGGGTGTGCTGGCCCAGGTTGGGGGCCGGCTCGGCCGGCGGGGTGGGGGCGGCGGAAAGGTGCGGCGGGGTGCGGGCGAAGCGGAAGGCGCCGACCTCGGGGTCGTCGATCTCCATCAGCATGCCGCGGGCCTCGACATGGGGGTCGGCGAACACGTCCTCGGCGGTGTTGACGGGACCCGTCGGAACGCCCAGGCCGTTCAGCGTGTCGACCGCCTGCTGGCGCGACAGCGACGCCAGCCAGCCTTCGATGACCGGCTCGAGGAAGGCGCTGTTGGCGGCGCGCGCGGTGCCGGTGTTGCTGCGCGCATCCTCGATCAGGTCTTCCCGGCCCATGGCCTGGCACAACCGGCCCCAGATGATGTTGTCGGGCACGTTCAGCGCGATGTAGCCGTCGCGGGTCGCGTAGGCGCCGCGGGGAAAGAAGTTCTGCGTCCGTCCACGGTGCGGCGACTGGCCGGCGACGGAATGCAGCACGACCATGGACTCGTTCAGCGACAGCATGTTGTCGAACATGGCGGAATCGACGAACTGGCCGGCGCCGGTACGTTCGCGCATGAACAGGGCCTGGACGATGCCGTACGCCGTCACCATGCCGGTGTAGATGTCGGCCATGCCGTACAGCGTCCACGACGGCGGTTTGTCCTCGAAGCCGACCATGTGCATGACGCCGCTCATGGCTTCGGCGACGATGTCGAAGGCGGGGCGGTCGCTGTAGGGTCCCCGGAAGCCCTCCATGCGCCCGAAACCGGAGATCACGGCCCACACCAGCCGCGGATTCGGCACCGCCAGGTCGGCGTACCCGAGGCCCAGTTTGTCCATGGACCCGGGCCTCAGGTTCTCCACCACCACGTCGGAGCGGGCGGCCAGCTTCCTGAACACCTCCTGGCCCTTGGCGTGGCGCAGGTTGAGGCCCAGGCTCTTCTTGTTGCGGTTATAGCCCATGAAGCCGGCCGCCTTTTTGACGTCGTTCTTTTCCGCGAACGGCGGCATCGCCCGCCGCGGATCGCCGGTCCCGGGCCGTTCGATCTTGATCACCTCGGCCCCGGCATCGGCCAGAAGCATGGTGCAGTAGGGGCCGGCCATGTACTGCTCGAGGCCGGTTACCCGTATGCCGGAAAGGGGTCGCTCCATCGGTTGTCGTCCTTCTCCTTGGCGTACCGCCGCCCGGTGCGGGGCGGGACGGCGCGTCCGGTTGCTGTTCTCATGAAAGGTCCCGGCCGGGAGGCGTGAAGGACCGGTTAATCCCCGATCCACTCGACGATTGTGGAAACGCCCATGCCGACGCCGACGCACAGCGTCGCCAGACCGTAGAACGGGCGGGGGTGGTCCGCCGCGCGCCGCTTCATCTCGTGCAGCAGGGTCACCAGGATCCGCGCCCCCGAGGCCCCCACGGGATGGCCAAGGGAGATCGCTCCGCCATTGACGTTGGTGATCCCGTGCTCCAGGCCGAGCCGGCGCATGCAGCCGATGGTCTGGGCGGCGAAGGCCTCGTTGATCTCGATGAGCCCGATGTCGGCGACGGCAAGGCCGAGCCGCTTGAGCAGCTTCCCGGTGGCCGGCACCGGGCCGTACCCCATGACCCCGGGATCGACGCCGGCCGCCGCCGAGGCCACCCACCGGGCCAGGGGCCTGAGGCCCAGCGCACGGGCCTTGTCGCCGTCCATCAACAGAAGCGCCGCGGCGCCGTCGTTGATGCCGCTGGAATTCCCGGCCGTCACCGTGCCGCCGGCGCGGAAGGACGGCGCCAGCCCGGCCAGCTTCTCCATCGAGGTATCCAGCGTGAAGCCGCCGTTTTCCCTGCGGCAGCGCGGGTGCTCGTCCGTATCGACGATGACGGAAGCACCCTTTCGCCCCGGCGCCTCGATGGGGACGATCTCTTCGGCGAAACGGCCGGCGTCCATGGCGGCCACCGTCCGGCGGTGGCTTTCCAGGGCGAAGGCGTCCTGCTCGGCGCGGCCGATCTGCATTTCGGCGGCGATGTTCTCCGCGGTTTCGCCCAGGCTGACGATGGGATAGGCGGCGTCCAGCCGGGGGTTGGGATAGCGCCAGCCCACCGTGGTGTCGTACATCTTTGGATGGCCGAAGGCGGGCACCCGCTCCGGCTTCGGCATGCTCCACGGGGCGCGGCTCATGGATTCGACGCCGCTGCCGATGAACACGTCCCCCTCGCCGGCGATGATCGCCTTGGCCGCCTGGTTGACCGCCTCGAGGGCCGAGGAACAGTTGCGGTTCACGGTGACGCCCGGCACTTCCACCGGGAAGCCGGCGAGCAGCACGGCCATGCGGGCGACGTCCCGGTTGTCCTCGCCGGCCTGGTTGCCGCAGCCGGCGTAGACGTCGTCCAGCGCCGCCGGGTCGACCCCGGTGCGCGCCATCAACGCCTTGTACACCGCCGCCAGCAGGTCGTCCGGGCGGACGCCGGCCAGCCCGCCCCCGAATTTGCCGATGGGGCTGCGCACACCATCGATGATGACGACTTCCCTCACCTTCCCATCTCCTTCCGCTCAGGCGTCGCCCGCCGTGGCGGCGGGGCCGCCCTTGTCCCCGCCCGTGCCGCCGCCCGTGGCCCTGGCGGCCCGCCGGCGGAAGGCGCAGACGCCGGCGTTGGCGTGACTTCTTACTTCAGCTCCCGGGCCGGAGCGCCCGTGGCCGGGCCGGCCGCCGGCGCCACCTGGACGCCCCGGGGCGAGACCATGATTGTCACCTCGGAGCCGCGCAGGGTACGGCCCTGGATCTGAATCGTGGCCACCCGCTCCTGGCGGGTATAGGTGAGCACGCTGACGGCGGCGCGCACCGAGGTGACCTCCTGCCAGCCGTAGCCGCCCAGCTTCTGCTTGAAGAAGTCGAACATGTCGTTGGCATCCCCGGAGGCGTTGATCACCAGCCGCCCGATCCAGGTGTCATCGCCGCCGAAGACCAGGGTGCGGTCCAGGTTGATTTCCGCTTCGCTCGGCATGGGCAGGTCGGGGAAGCGGGCAAACGACACCCGGGTCTGGGATGGTTCCGACGCGCCGGTCGCCGGCGTAACGCCCACCTGGCCGGTACAGGCGGACGCGGCGACCAGGGCGGCAAGCACGGCGGCGGTCGGTGCGCTTAGGATTTTAAGCATTATTTGGTTCCTTCCCGGGCCGCGGACGAAAGGGCGCGGCCGGACGAATCGCGTCCGCCAACCTATATCATTGTGGTGACGTGAGGCCAACCCGCGCCATGGCGTGCACTTGGTATTGTGTTGGCGGCGTGATCCCGGTATGATCGGGCACAGGCGGACGTTTTCGACCTCTGTCCGCGGGTCCAAAATTTGGTTTGACAATGGCCGGCCCGGCGCTTAAACGCATGGCTACGCGGGCGCGTCGGTTTGCGGTCGTGTGCTCTTTGACATTGTTGATTGGTTAGAAGGGATGCGCAGGCGGCGGTCCGGATCGCGGTGCGCGGTCGGGGACTGTCCGTAATGTGCATTCTTTTCGAGGTAACTCGAAACGTTTGTGCACAAGGACGGCTCCTCAAGAGTTCCCGGCTTTCGTCCGGGAATTTAACTTGAGAGTTTGATCCTGGCTCAGAACGAACGCTGGCGGCATGCTTAACACATGCAAGTCGAACGAGGGCCCGGGGCTTGCCCCGGATACCCTAGTGGCGGACGGGTGAGTAACGCGTGGGAACCTACCCTGGAGCGGGGAATAATCACTGGAAACGGTGGCTAATACCGCATACGCCCTCAGGGGGAAAGGCTTCGGCCACTCTAGGATGGTCCCGCGTCCGATTAGCTTGTTGGTGGGGTAACGGCCTACCAAGGCGACGATCGGTAGCTGGTCTGAGAGGATGATCAGCCACACTGGGACTGAGACACGGCCCAGACTCCTACGGGAGGCAGCAGTGGGGAATATTGGACAATGGGGGAAACCCTGATCCAGCAATGCCGCGTGAGTGAAGAAGGCCTTAGGGTTGTAAAACTCTTTCACCCGTGAAGATGATGACGGTAGCGGGAGAAGAAGCCCCGGCTAACTCCGTGCCAGCAGCCGCGGTAATACGGAGGGGGCTAGCGTTGTTCGGAATTACTGGGCGTAAAGCGCGCGTAGGCGGTTTATCAAGTTAGGCGTGAAAGGCCTGGGCTCAACCCGGGAACTGCGCTTAATACTGGTAGGCTTGAGTCCGGGAGAGGGTGGCGGAATTCCCAGTGTAGAGGTGAAATTCGTAGATATTGGGAAGAACACCAGTGG
>JBHHXI010000104.1:0-10803 GCA_046756945.1 Rhodospirillales bacterium | reverse complement strand
AGGGCGGCCGCACCGTCGGTGCCGGCGTCGTCGCCTCGATTATCGAATAGGGCCGGCGCAACCGGGTAGGAAACGGGCGGTCCACCGGCTTGCCGGGACAGCGACTTTTGAAGGCGGGGCAGGCGCGACCCCGTTCTCGGCGTACTCTTCCCGATGACGCGGGCCCGGGAAGAGGATGTGGGACGGTGCGTTAAGGAGTGTAGCTCAATTGGCTAGAGCACCGGTCTCCAAAACCGGGGGTTGGGGGTTCGAGTCCCTCCACTCCTGCCAATGCTTTTCCCGCCGCGCAGGCTCCGATTGACGGTTTGGTATCATGGCGAAAACAAATCCGGCACAGTTCGCCCAGGAGGTGCGGCAGGAAGCGGCCAAGGTCACGTGGCCGCCGCGCAAGGAAACGGGCGTTTCCACGGGCATGGTGTTCCTGATGGTGATCCTTGCGGCGCTGTTCTTCTTCCTGGTGGACCAGATCCTGGCCGAAGGCGTGAAAATCATTCTCGGGCTGGGAGCCTGACGCCGATGGCGCTGCAGTGGTACGTCATCCACGTGTACTCGGGGTTCGAGAGAAAAGTCGCCCAGTCCATCGAGGAGCAGGCCAAACAGGCGGGCATGACCGACGTCATCGAGCGCGTCCTGGTGCCCATCGAGGAAGTGGTTGAAATGCGCCGCGGCAGTAAGGTCAAAGCCGAGCGAAAGTTCTTCCCGGGCTATGTGCTGGTCAACATGGAAATGACGGACGAGACCTGGCACCTGGTGAAGAACACGCCCAAGGTAACCGGATTCCTCGGCGGCCGCGGCCGGCCGACGTCCATTTCCGGGGCCGAGGCCGAACGCATCATGCGCCAGGTGCAGGAGGGTATCGAGAGGCCGAAGCCGGCGATCACCTTCGAGGTCGGCGAGCAGGTGCGGGTCTGCGACGGGCCCTTTAACTCCTTTAACGGCTTCGTCAAGGACGTGGACGAAGAACGGGCCCGGGTCAAGGTGGCGGTGTCCATTTTCGGGCGCGCGACACCGGTGGAACTGGAGTATTCCCAGGTCGAGAAACTCTGACGGCTGTAATGGGCCCCGGCGGACCCGGCGCAACGGCCGTCGGAAAACGGCGATGACCGCACCGCGGGCTTAAGTGTTCTGGAGGGAACAATGGCGAAGAAGGCGACAAAAAGAATTGCCGGTTACATCAGGCTGCAGGTGCCGGCGGGGCAGGCGAACCCGTCGCCGCCCATTGGCCCGGCCCTTGGCCAGGCAGGCCTGAACATCATGGAGTTCTGCAAGGCGTTCAACGCCGAGACCGATAAGTTGGAGCCGGGCATGCCCATCCCGGTGGTCATCACGTCTTATCGGGACCGTACGTTTACCTTCATCACCAAGACGCCGCCGGCCAGCTACTACCTGAAGAAGGCGGCCGGGCTTCCGAAGGCCGCGCAGGAGCCGGGAAAGGAAACCGTCGGCACGGTGACCATGAAACAGGTCCGCCAGATCGCGGAGAAGAAAATGGTCGATCTGAACACCACCGACATGGACGCCGCATGCCGCATGATCGCCGGGTCCGCGCGCTCCATGGGCATCGAAGTGGTGTCGTAAGATCATGGCAGGGAAAGGAAAACGCCTGACCGCGGCGCGTGAACGCATCGAGCGCGACAGCGCCTACGAGCTGGCCGCGGCGGTCGATCTGATCAAGGGTAACGCCACCGCCAAGTTCGACGAGACGATCGAGATCGCGATCAATCTCGGCGTCGATCCGCGTCACGCGGATCAGATGGTGCGGGGTGTCGTGGCGTTGCCCCACGGTACCGGCAAGGCCTTGCGGGTGGCCGTTTTTGCCAAGGGCGACAAGGCGAAAGAGGCGGAGGCCGCGGGGGCCGACCTGGTCGGCGCCGAAGACCTGGCGGAACGCGTGACCAAGGGCGAGATTCCCTTCGACCGGTGCATCGCGACGCCGGACATGATGGCGGTGGTCGGACGCCTGGGCAAGATCCTCGGGCCGAGGGGCCTCATGCCCAACCCCAAGTTGGGCACGGTGACCCCCGACGTCACGGCGGCGGTCAAGGCGGCGAAGGCCGGCCAGATCGAGTTTCGCGTCGAAAAGGCAGGCATCGTGCACGCCGGCATCGGCAAGGCCAGCTTCACGGCCGAGGCCTTGTCCGAGAACATCACGGCGTTCGTCGACGCCATCAACAAGGCCAAGCCGAGCGGCGCCAAGGGGACGTACCTCAAGCGGGTGAGCTTGAGTTCGACCATGGGCCCCGGCTTGAAACTGAACGTTGCCAACCTGGCCGGCTGAGGCGGGCCGGGTTGTGTCGGGTTGCGGTTTCCGGTCGCCACGACCGGGAACGGCATAGGGGATGACAGGTGTCGTCCCCGACCTGTCCAAGACTGTAGGTGCCGCCCGGGGAGGCATGTCCTCCGCTGGCGGCTTAAAGGGCGCTCCCGCCTGCACAGACAGTGCTGAGAACCGTTTTTGGGCGATTCCGTGCAAGTCCACTGAAGGCGCCCGCCAACGGCTTGAACTGCTGCACTGGACAGGCGAACCGGCCCCTCGGGAGCCCGGGAGGCCGCAGGTGCAACCGCTTCGGAGCCGACCCTCGCGGGGGCGGACCGGAGCAGAAAACCGGAGACGATGAGTGGACCGATCACAAAAAGAAGAGCTGGTCTCGTCGTTGCATCGGCTGTTCGAGGAGGCGGCCATCGTCGTCGTCACCCATTACTCGGGGTTGACGGTGACGGATATGGGCGATCTTCGCGACCGGATGCGCGCCGAGGGGGCCGGCTTCAAGGTGACCAAGAATCGGCTCACCCGTCGTGCCCTTGAAGGGACGAAATACCAGGACCTGCACGACCTGTTCACCGGGCCGACCGCGATCGCCTATTCCGAGAACCCGGTGTCGGCCGCCAAGGTGGCTGTGAATTTCGCCAAGGACAACGACAACCTGGTGGTCCTGGGTGGTGCGCTTGGCGCGGAACGGCTCGACGTCGATCGTGTCAAGGCCCTGGCCGCTTTGCCGTCGTTGGACGAACTCAGGGGCATAATCGTCGGCCTGATCAGCGCGCCCGCGACCCGTATCGTCGGTGTGCTGCAGGCGCCGGCCGGCCAGGTCGCCCGCGTGCTGGGTGCCTATGCCGAGCAGGGGAAAACCGCGTGACGTCCCAATTCCGGGACACGGACAGTTCAAGCCCAAGGAGAAAGACACCATGGCTAACCTGGAGAAGATCGCCGAAGACCTGTCGAGCCTGACCGTCATCGAGGCGGCCGAGCTGAGCAAGATGCTGGAAGAGAAGTGGGGCGTTTCGGCCGCCGCGCCGGTGGCCGCGGCCGCCGCGCCCGGTGCCGCGGCCGGCGAGGCGCCGGTCGAGAAGGACGAGTTCGACGTTGTCCTCGTGTCCTTCGGCGAGAAAAAGATCAACGTCATCAAGGAAGTCCGGGCCATCACCAGCCTCGGGCTGAAGGAAGCCAAGGACCTGGTGGAATCGACGCCGAAGGAAATCAAGGAAGGCGTCAAGAAGGATGAGGCCGAGGAGATCAAGAAAAAGCTGGAAGATGCCGGCGCCACGGTCGAGCTCAAATAGGGTGCCCGGTCTGGTGTTCGGGCGCCGCGTGGCGCTTGACGGCCGCGGACCGGGCAGACGCGCGCCCGGGCGGGGGTTGCCGGCCCGGTGCCGGCGCCCGCGGTCCTTGCAATCACTGGTCCTTAGGCTCCGGCTGCCGCCGGGCCGGGCCGATACCGAAATCCCGAATCGTGGGGACGTTTAATGGATAATTCCTTTACCGGTCGCAAACGTGTTCGCAAGTATTACGGCCGCATTGCCGCGGCCGTGCCCTTGCCTAATCTGATCGAGGTGCAGAGGGCGTCCTACGTCCAGTTCCTGCAGCAGTACGTGCCGGCCGAAAAGCGGACCAGTACGGGCCTGCAGGAGGTCTTCAGGTCGGTCTTTCCGATCAAGGACTTCTCCGAGCGGGGCACCCTGGAGTTCGTCGCCTACGAGTTCGAGCCGCCCAAATACGACGTGGAGGAATGCCAGCAGCGCGGCATGACCTATGCGGCGCCGCTCAAGGTCAAGCTGCGCCTGGTGGTGTGGGATATCGACGAAGAGACCGGATCCCGTTCCATCCGCGACATCAAGGAGCAGGACGTCTACATGGGCGATATGCCGTTGATGACGGACAACGGCACCTTCGTCATCAACGGCACCGAGCGGGTGATCGTCTCGCAGATGCACCGTTCGCCGGGCGTGTTCTTCGACCATGACAAGGGCAAGACCCATTCGTCGGGCAAGTTTCTTTTCGCCGCCCGCATCATTCCCTACCGGGGGTCGTGGCTGGACTTCGAGTTCGACGCCAAGGACCTGGTCTACGTGCGCATCGACCGCCGGCGCAAGCTGCCGGTGACGACGCTCCTGATGGCCCTGGACAGCGACGAGACGGAAGCCCTGCGCGCCAAGCGCGCGCTCGAGGGCAAGCCCCTCGAGGCCGACGAGGCGCGTGGAATGTCGCCCGAAGCCATTCTCGATTACTTCTACGGCAAAGTGGCCTTCATGCGCACCAAGAAGGGCTGGAAAACCAAGTTCACGCCCGAGCGCATGCTCGGCACCAAGCTGCTCCGCGACATGCGCGACGCCAAGAGCGGCAGGATCGTGGCGGAAGCGGGTGCCAAAATGACGCAACGGGTCCTGCAGGCGCTGAAGAAAAAGGGGCTGAAGGAACAGCTTGTCCAGGACGACGATCTGATCGGCCGCTACATCGCAAACGATCTCGTCGACGAGAAAACCGGCGAGATCTTCGCCGAAGCCGGCGACGAAGTCACCGAGCCCCTCCTGAGGACGCTGGAAGAGGCCGGCGTGACGGAATTCGTCACCCTTGCCATCGACCACATCAACGTCGGGCCGTACATCCGCAACACCCTTGCCGCGGACAAGAACTCCACACAGGAAGAGGCGCTCACCGACATCTACAGGGTCATGCGCCCGGGCGAGCCGCCGACCCGGGACACGGCGGAGGCCTTGTTCCACGGCATGTTCTTCGATTCCGAACGCTACGACCTTTCCGCCGTCGGCCGGGTCAAGATGAACGCCCGTCTCGGCTTCGAGACCGAGGACTCCCTGCGCGTGCTGCGCAAGGAAGACATTTTCAACGTGGTCAAGGTCCTGGTCGAGCTCAAGGACGGCCGGGGCGAGATCGACGACATCGATCACCTGGGCAACCGCCGGGTGCGTTCCGTCGGCGAGCTCATGGAGAACCAGTACCGGATCGGCCTGTTGCGCATGGAGCGGGCCATCCGCGAGCGCATGAGCTCGGTCGACATCGACACGGTCATGCCCCAGGACCTGATCAACGCCAAGCCGGCGGCGGCGGCGGTTCGGGAATTCTTCGGCTCGTCGCAGCTCAGCCAGTTCATGGACCAGACCAACCCGCTGTCCGAGATCACCCACAAGCGGCGCCTGTCCGCCCTCGGCCCGGGCGGTTTGACCCGGGAACGGGCCGGCTTCGAGGTGCGTGACGTGCATCCCACCCATTACGGCCGTATCTGCCCCATCGAAACCCCGGAAGGCCCGAACATCGGCCTGATCAACTCTCTGGCCACCTACGCGCGGGTGAATAAGTACGGTTTCATCGAAACCCCGTACCGCAAGGTGGAAAAGGGGCGCGTCGGCAAGGAGGTGATCTATCTGTCGGCCATGGAGGAAGGACGCTACACCATCGCCCAGGCCAACGCGGAACTCGATGACAAGGGGCGTATTGTTTCCGATCTCGTGAGCTGCCGCCGCGGCGGCGACTTCATCATGGCCCGGCGCCAGGACATCGAGTACATCGACGTCTCGCCGAAACAGCTGGTTTCGGTGGCCGCGGCCCTGATTCCGTTCCTCGAAAACGACGACGCCAACCGGGCGCTCATGGGCTCCAACATGCAGCGCCAGGCGGTGCCCCTGATCAAGACCGAGGCGCCGCTGGTGGGAACCGGCATGGAATCCATTGTCGCCCGCGATTCGGGCGCCACCATCGTGGCCCGGCGTTCCGGCGCGGTGGACCAGGTGGACGCCACGCGCATCGTCATCCGCGCCACCGAGGAGACGTCCCACTCGGCGACCGGGGTCGACATTTACAACCTTTTGAAGTTCCAGCGCTCGAACCAGAACACCTACCTTCACCAGCGGCCGCTGGTCAAGGTGGGCGACCGGGTGGAGGCGGGGGACACCATCGCCGACGGGCCGGCCACGGAGCTCGGCGAGCTGGCGCTGGGGCGCAACGTGTTGGTGGCGTTCATGCCCTGGCAGGGCTACAACTTCGAGGACTCCATCCTGATCTCCGAGCGCATCGTCCGCGACGACGTCTTCACCTCCATCCACATCGAGGAGTTCGAGGTGATGGCCCGCGACACCAAGCTGGGCCAGGAGGACATCACCCGCGATATCCCCAATGTCGGCGAGGAGGCGCTCAAGAACCTGGACGAGGCGGGTATCGTCTACATCGGGGCCGAGGTAAAGCCGGGCGACATCCTGGTCGGCAAGGTGACACCGAAGGGTGAATCCCCGATGACCCCCGAGGAGAAGCTGTTGCGCGCCATCTTCGGCGAGAAGGCTTCGGACGTGCGCGATACGTCTTTGAGGTTGCCGCCCGGCGTCTCGGGCACGGTGGTCGAGGTGCGCGTGTTTTCGCGCCGCGGTGTCGACAAGGACGAGCGCGCGCTGGCCATCGAGCGGGCCGAGATCGAGCGCCTGGCCAAGGACCGCGACGACGAGCGCGCGATTCTGGAGCGCAGCTTCCACACCCGTCTGAAAGCCCTTCTCATGAACCGCAAGACGGTCGGCGGTCCCAAGGGGCTGGAGGCCGGCCTCAAGATCACCGAGGACCTGTTGGCCCGCTTCACGCCGGGGCAGTGCGCCCAGATCGTCGTCACCAACGACCGGGTGATGAAAGATCTGGAGGCCCTGAAGCACCAGTTCGAGGCAAGCATCGCCAAGCTGCAGGACAGGTTCGAAAACAAGGTGGATAAGCTGCAGCGGGGCGACGACCTGTCGCCGGGCGTGATGAAGATGGTGAAGGTCTTCGTGGCGGTGAAGCGCAAGCTCCAGCCCGGCGACAAGATGGCCGGCCGCCACGGCAACAAGGGCGTGATTTCGAAGATCGTGCCCATGGAGGACATGCCCTACCTGGAGGACGGCACCCCCGTCGACGTCGTGCTCAACCCCCTGGGCGTGCCCTCGCGCATGAATGTGGGGCAGATCCTGGAAACGCACCTGGGCTGGGCCTCCAGCGGCCTTGGGCGTCAGGTGGGTGATATCCTGGACGCCGTGTGCGCCGGCGGCGAGGACGTCAAGAAGCTGAAGAATGGACTCAAGGCCATATACAGCAACAAGGCGTACAGGGAGTCCATCCAGCCCCTGGGCGATGCGGAGCTCCTGGAGCTGGCCGGCAACATCCGTAACGGCATCCCCGTCGCCACGCCGGTCTTCGACGGCGCCCACGAGGACGACATCGTGGAGATGCTGGAACAGGCCGGCTTCGACGCGTCGGGCCAGGTCACCCTGATCGACGGCCGTTCGGGCGAGGTGTTCCACCGCAAGGTCACGGTGGGCTACATTTACATGCTCAAACTCCATCATCTGGTGGATGACAAGATCCACGCCCGCTCCATCGGTCCCTACAGCCTGGTGACCCAGCAGCCCCTGGGCGGCAAGGCCCAGTTCGGCGGCCAGCGCTTTGGCGAGATGGAGGTGTGGGCCCTGGAGGCGTACGGCGCCGCCTATACCCTGCAGGAGATGCTGACGGTCAAGTCCGACGATGTCTCCGGGCGCACCAAGGTGTACGAGGCGATCGTGCGCGGCGACGCCACCTTCGAAGCGGGGGTCCCCGAATCCTTCAATGTGCTGGTCAAGGAGCTGCACTCCCTTGGCCTGAACGTCGAGTTGAACTAAGCGGACGACCGAGCGGTTTCCGGCGGTCGAGGAGAGTAATCCATGAACGAGTTGATGAAGGTTTTCGGAGCGGTCAGCGGCACCCAGCGTTTTGACCAGATTCAGATCTCCATCGCCAGTCCCGAACGAATCCGGTCCTGGTCCTTCGGCGAGATCAAGAAACCCGAGACCATCAACTACCGGACATTCAAGCCCGAGCGCGACGGCCTGTTCTGCGCCCGCATCTTCGGTCCGACGAAGGACTACGAGTGCCTGTGCGGCAAATACAAGCGCATGAAGTACAAGGGCATCACGTGCGAGAAATGCGGCGTCGAAGTGACCCTGCAAAAGGTCCGGCGCGAACGCATGGGGCACATCGAACTGGCCTCGCCGGTGGCGCACATCTGGTTCATGAAATCGCTGCCGTCGCGCATCGGCCTGTTGGTGGACATGACGCTCAAGGACCTGGAGCGGGTACTCTATTTCGAGAACTACGTGGTCATCGAACCGGGGCTGACGCCGCTGAAATTGCACGAACTGCTGAACGAGGACCAGTATGAGAAGGCGGTCGACGAGTTCGGGGAAGACGCGTTTTCGGTCGGCATAGGCGCCGAGGCCATCCGCAAGATGCTCGAGGACATCGACCTCGAGGAGGAGTGCGAACACCTGCGCACGGAGCTCAAGGAAACCAATTCCGAGGCCAAGCGCAAGAAGCTGGTCAAAAGGTTCAAGCTGATCGAGGCCTTCGTCGAATCCGGCGCCCGGCCCGAATGGATGATCCTCGAAGTCGTTCCGGTCATCCCGCCGGAACTGCGCCCCCTGGTGCCGCTCGACGGCGGCCGCTTCGCCACGTCGGACCTGAACGACCTGTACCGGCGTGTCATCAACCGCAACAACCGGCTGAAACGGCTGATCGAGTTGCATGCGCCCGAGATCATCGTGCGCAACGAGAAGCGCATGCTCCAGGAATCGGTCGACGCGCTGTTTGACAATGGCCGCCGCGGCCGCGCCATCACCGGCGCCAACAAGCGGCCGTTGAAATCGCTCTCCGATATGCTCAAGGGCAAACAGGGCCGCTTCCGCCAGAACCTCCTGGGCAAGCGGGTGGACTATTCGGGCCGCTCGGTCATCGTCGTCGGACCGGAACTCAAGCTCCACCAATGCGGCCTGCCCAAGAAGATGGCGCTGGAGCTGTTCAAGCCGTTTATCTACTCCAAGTTGGAGCTCTACGGCATGGCCACCACGATCAAGGCGGCCAAGCGCATGTTGGAAAAGGAACGGCCCGAGGTGTGGGACATCCTGGAAGAGGTCATCCGCGAGCACCCGGTGATGCTCAACCGGGCGCCGACCCTGCACCGCCTGGGGATTCAGGCCTTCGAACCGGTCCTCATCGAGGGCAAGGCGATCCAGCTGCACCCGTTGGTCTGCGCCGCCTTCAACGCCGACTTCGACGGCGACCAGATGGCCGTGCACGTGCCCCTGTCCCTTGAGGCCCAGTTGGAGACGCGGGTGCTGATAATGTCCACCAACAACATCCTCAGCCCGGCCAACGGCAAGCCCATCATCGTGCCCTCCCAAGACATCGTTCTCGGTCTCTATTACCTGACCCTGGAGCAAGAGGGCGAGCCCGGCGAGGGCATGGTGTTTGCCGATGTGGGCGAGATCCAGCAGGCCCTGGAAGCCGGGGCGGTCTCCCTGCACGCCAAGATCCAGGCGCGCTACCGCACCGTGGACGAAGAGGGCAAACCCCTCACCGTGCGCGTGGAAACCACCCCCGGGCGCATGCTGCTTTCGGAGATTCTGCCGCGCAATCCCAACGTTCCGTTCGATCTGATCAACTGCCTTCTGACCAAGAAGGAGGTGACCAACGTCATCGACATGGTCTATCGCCACTGCGGGCAGAAGGAGACCGTCATTTTCGCCGACCACTTCATGGGCATGGGCTTCGATTATGCCTGCCGGGCGGGCCTGTCGTTCGGCAAGGACGATCTGGTCGTGCCCGACAGCAAGGGAACCCGGGTCAAGGAGTCGGAAGACAAGGTCAAGGAGTACGAGCAACAGTACCTGGACGGCCTGATCACCCAGGGCGAGAAGTACAACAAGGTGGTCGACGCCTGGTCCCACTGCACCGACCGGGTGGCCGACGAGATGATGAAGATCATTTCGTCCGAGGAACCGGGCAAACCGGTGAACTCGGTCTACATGATGGCCCATTCGGGCGCCCGCGGCTCGGCCGCCCAGATGAAGCAGCTGGCCGGCATGCGCGGCCTGATGGCCAAGCCGTCCGGCGAGATCATCGAGACCCCGATCATCTCCAACTTCAAGGAAGGGCTGTCGGTGCTGGAGTACTTCAACTCCACCCACGGCGCCCGCAAGGGCCTTGCCGACACGGCCCTGAAGACCGCCAACTCGGGGTACCTCACCCGGCGTCTGGTCGACGTGGCGCAGGACTGCATCATCGTCGACGAGGACTGCAAGACGAAGGCGGGAATCTCCGTCAGCGCCGTCGTCGAGGGCGGCGAGGTGGTGGCGCCGCTGGTCGATCGGATCCTCGGCCGGTGCGCGGCCGAGGACGTCAAGGATCCGGCCACGGGCAAGGCCCTGGTGAAGGCCGGCGTCATGATCGAGGAAGAGGCCTGCCTCGCCATCGCGAAGGCGGACCTGGAATCGGTGCGAATCCGCAGCGTGCTGACCTGCGAATTGAAGGAAGGCGTCTGCGCCAAGAGCTACGGGCGCGAC
This sequence comes from Rhodospirillales bacterium, assembly GCA_046756945.1. Classification (GTDB taxonomy): domain Bacteria; phylum Pseudomonadota; class Alphaproteobacteria; order Rhodospirillales; family 2-02-FULL-58-16; genus JACZQZ01. Next base: position 180 of record JBHHXI010000104.1, on the reverse strand, counting down.
CTCGCCCGCGGCACGCCGGTGAACGTCGGCGAGGCCGTCGGGGTCATCGCCGCCCAGTCCATCGGCGAGCCGGGCACCCAGCTGACCATGCGGACCTTCCACATCGGCGGCGCGGTCCAGCGCGGCGCCGAACAGTCGCGCATCGAGGCCAACGCCGACGCCAAGATGCAGCTCACGAAC
>JBHHXI010000103.1:0-11186 GCA_046756945.1 Rhodospirillales bacterium | reverse complement strand
GACTTCTGACTTCTGACTACTGACTTCTGACTTCTGACTTCTGACGTCTGACCTCTGTCCACTGATCTCTGACTTCTGATTACAGCGTCCTCCCCCCCGCACCCACAATCGGCCTGTCGCCCTCGAGCCGCTGGTAAAGCCCCCGCAGCTCGGCCTGGACCGCATCCGTCTTGTATTGCTCGCGCTCCTCAGGGTCATTGCTGTGCTGCCAGGAGTGGATTTCGTCGATGCGCTCCCGGGCGCTCTTTCCCTGCTCCCCGCCCCCCGGCGCGTGCAGCCGGTCCTCGCCCATGGCCCGGCCGATGGCCGCAAAGGTGCGCCGCATTTCCGGGTGGTCGCCCAGCTTCACGCCGCCCACTTCCGCGTTCTCCACGAAGACGGCGAAGCGCTCGCCGCCGAAGGTGTCGAAGGCGCGCCGCGCGCATGCGTCGTTGCGCTTGGCGTCCGCCCCCCACTCGCGGGCCAGGTCCGCGTTCGCCGTCTCCCGCGCCCCGGCCGCCGTGCGTTCGCGGGCCTCGAGTCCCTCGGCGAGAAATCCGTAATAGAGGTCGATGCCCCGCTGCACCACGTCGGGCGTCGCGCCGGCCTCGTGCATGGCCTTCAGGTACGTATCAAGGCGCGCCTTGCCGGCCTCGTCCAGGTCTCCGGAGCCGGGCAGGCCCTCGGGCAGCGCCACGGCGTAGCCGTCGGGCCGGTCGGGAACGCCGAGGGCCCGGCGGAAGGCGGCGATGTCTTCGCGGCTGGCCTTCCTGCCCGGCACACGGACCGAGCCGCTCAGTTGCTGGCGCGCCTTGAACGCGGATACGGCGGCCTCGGCCGGGCTGGTGAACCGTTCGGCGAACCGGCGCGCCTTCTCGTCGGTGATCGCCGCGCGCCAATCCTCCCTCCGCAGCACCGCGGAGGACGGGTCGCCGGCCGACGGTTCGGTCTCCGGCTCGGCGCCGGGGCCTGCGCCCGGTGCCGGGACGTCGTTCTCTGCCATGGCCTAGGCCCTTTCGTCCGGGACGCCATCGGCCCTCTCGGGCATGGCGGCCGGTTCCACATGGATGTTGGAGACGATGCGCTGGCACAACTCCTGCGCCCCGGCGCGGGTGTGGGTGGCGTAAGCGTCGCCCGAAACGTGCACGGGCGCGTACAGTCCGCCCCAGCGGCAGATCTGGGAAAGCACCCGCTGGCCCTGCTCGGGGGTCGAATGGCCGGTGAAGACGGCCTTGAAATCCCGGTACCGCTCCATCCGTGAATACGGGGCGCCGGCCGCCCTCAGCCGGCCCAACAGCACGCCGCCCGCGGGCATCCGCCGGCGGAGCGGCTTCGCCCGGCCCGGGCCGAAGGGCCACGACAGCCGCCTGAAAACCTTCACCACCGGATCCAGTCGTGCGGGTCGTACTCGCCCATCGCAGAGGGCCCGTCCAGCGGCGTTCCCGACCGCCCCAGGGCGCGTTCCATGGACTCATGGATCGTCTGCATCTGTGCCTCTTCGCGTTCCCTTGCGTAAGAATTCATCTCTTCGTTGGGCTGGCCGCTCATTGCGTCGTCTGCCCTGTGCCCAGGATCCCCGCCGCCGTCCGGGCCACGTCCGCCGCCTGGCCGGCGTCGTCGAGCAGGGCCGCCGCCTGTTGCGCCTGGGCCCGCTGGCCGCGCAGGTCTTCGACCCTTCCCTTCGATCTCAGCCACCGCCGCGGCATCCCCGAGACGTCGGGGGCGTCGCGCACGATCTCGTCGCCGTCCAGGTTGTCCATGATCTCGGGCTGGAACTGCACAAGTGGGGCAATGAGTTCGAAGAACCGCGACATGCCCGCCGCCTCGACCTGCTTTCTCGCCTGCTCCACAGGGCTGACGAACTTGAACTTGACCTCGCGGCCATTAAGGGCTTCCGGGGCTGGAAGGAAACCCCCGCCACGCTGGGCGATATTGAACGCCCGTTCCACCAGAGGCGCGGTATAGTCTCCTTCCAGGGCCTCGAACGCCGGACCAGCGGTGCGCAGGAACTCGTCCCGGCGTTCCAGAACCTCGGTCGCCGTCATGCCGGTCTTGTCGAGCAGCGGCTGGAAGACGTTCTTGAAGAACGCGGCCCACACCTGTTCACGGGTGGCGTTCTGCATTTCCAGGGTGATCGGCAGGTTCGTCCCCGTGTTCAGCGGGACTATCGGCGGGCGGCCCCGGAAGTCCCGCGCCACTTCCGCGTCATAATACGTATTCCCTCCTGGGAACGTGCGCGGCGCCCCGATGATGGAATCGGACGGCATCAGCAAGGGCGGATCGGCCGCCTTCTGCCCCGCCACCAGGATTGTCTTTCCCATGGCCTGCAAGGTCTTGGCGTCGGGCAGGGCCAGCATGCCGGGGGAACGCCCGAACAGTTCCCCCGACGCCGTGTCCCAGCGCGGGAACATGAAGGGGAACTCCTGGAACCCGCTTTCGCCGACAAGGTGCTCGGCGTCGGTCTGGATGATGCGCGAAGCGAACGCCATGTCGGTATTGGCGCGCCTGCCCGCGTCGCGCTCCTCGCGCGGCTGCACGGCCCAGATGAACCTGAATTTCCTGTCCTGTTCCTTGGGCGATCCGTTCAGGGCCTCTTTCACCTTCGCGCCGACATTTTCCTCGCCGTAGCGTTGGACCGCCTGGCGCGCCGTCAGCAGCATCACCACGTGCATGGTGTCGATGGCGCCTTCCTCGTTCTCGGCGGGGAAGCAGTCCTTCAGGTGGAAGGAGCGGAACAGCAGGCGGTTCAGGTCCCTGCCCTCGCCGACGAACAGGCAGCCCGAGCCGAAGGTCACCAGGTCGTCGTCGACCTCGTGGGTGGCCTTGATGAACCGGGCCTCCGGCGCGTAGATGGCGCGGAACAGGCGGTCGTCGGAATCGTCAATCCAGGCTTTTACCGCGTCGTCCTCGGCAAGCTGCTTGTCCGCCGGCTCGATCTTCAGCCAGCGCGTGGTCTTCGGGCGCAGCAGCCCGGCGATGGCCGCGCTCAAACCCCTTCGCGCCAGCATGGGCACGCTGTCGTAGATGTTCGACGTGCGCTTGTCGCCGGGGCGTCCGTCCGTGGTGAAGGAGGCGCGGCGCGGCAGCATGACCTCGGCCAATTCCTGCCAGTGCTGCTCCCACAAACGCCTTTCCCCCGCCAGCCGTTCGTGGCGGGTGAGGATTTCGCTAACGTGCTTGCTCAATTCTCGTCCTCGGTTTGCTTGATGATTCCGGGCCCCCGGCGCACGGGCCGGGTCCGATCGGTTATCGGGCGCGGCTGCCCGGCCGCCGGCTCACCCCGCCCCGCCGCCGCCCAACGTCTTGGTCAGCCTTGGCCGGTCGACCAGCGGCTCGACGTCGCCCAGGCCCGGCCGGGTCAGCCGTGTCCCGCCCAGGCCCCGGCGCCGCCTGCGGGCCAGACGCTCCTTCTCGCGCTTGCGCTTGATCTCCGGGTCTTCGAGAGTCGGGAGCGGCGGGAGCGGGGGCGGCAGGCTCGGGCCGCCGCCGAAGAGGGATCCCATGTCAGTGTCCTTTCAATGATCAGGTATCAGGTATCAGAAGTCAGAGGTCAGAGGTCAGAGGTCAGAGGTCAGAAAACGGAAATCAGGGGCCGCCGTCATCTGACTTCTGACTTCTGATCCCTGTCTTCTGACTTCTGAGATGCCGGTACAATTGCCACGGCGTCCACACCCACGGCGCCCGGACGCCCAGTACCGCCTTGGTGGCGCCGACGCAGTTCATCAACATCCACGGCCACCACAGGGGCGGGCGCTGGCGTGGCGAAACCTCGACGACGGTGAATCCTTCGCGCCGGTAATAGGCGGCGGCGCTGTCGGTCGTACCGCCGATCACGTCCAGGCGGGGCGACCCCGCCCGGCCGTCGAGCAGCACCCAGTAGTCGCCGGACGGCACCACGACAAAGCAGTGGCGGAACCCGTCGCGGCCCAAGAAAGCGGGCCAGAAGCCCGCGCCATCCCCGTGGAATACGACGACCGCTTTCAGGGGACAGATGTCAGAGGACCGAGGTCAGAAGTCAATTTGATCATCATCTGTCTTCTGGTCTCTGTCCTCTGCCTCCTGATAATGCCGCGCCCGCTCGCTGAACGCATCCACCGGCCCCGTGTAGGCGGGCCTGCGCGAAAATTCGCACCGCCCGAAGTCTCCCCGGTTCACGGCCTCGCGGACGGCGCGAATGGCCTCGGCGGCGCGCGCCTTCGGATACACCGTCTCGATCACCACGTCGCACTGGTGGTCGGTCAGGACAGGCAGGTGCGGGAAGTCCCTGGCGTGGATGCGGCGCGTGATCTCCCGGAGCCGCCTGAGGTCAACCGGGTCAAGGTCGGTGATGAAGTTCATTGTCAGAAGTCAGGGATCAGGTATCAGAGGTCAGAAGTCAGACGATGACCGCCCCTGTCTTCTGACTTCTGATCCCTGACTTCTGACTTCTGACCTCTGCCATCTGCCCCCCTCACCACGATAACGGGTCGTACCTGCTCATCGCCCGGGCCGGATTGCCGGCCCCGCGCCGCGCCTCCCTCGGCGCCTTCACCGGGAACTTCGGATCGACGATCCTGGACAGCCCGTCCAGCATGTCGTCATGCGCCCCGACCGGGAACGGCAGGTATTCCTCGCCGATGAACACCCGCGTCAGGTCCTCGGAAATCCCCTCGTGGTTGCGGCGCATGCAGTGCTCGGGCAGCAAAATCCGCCCCTGCTCGAACAGCGGCACCAGGCGCCTGATCCTGTCTTCCTTGCCCAGCCGCCCGCCCAGCGCCGTGATACCGAAGCGGTAGTTCTCGCGGCCCATGCGGTCCTTCATGTGCTCGATGTCGGCCTGCAGCCCGTATTCCTCGTAGCCGACGCCCAGCGGCTTGTAGTCCCGGTGCAGCGCAAACAATGCATCGGCGCGTTGGGTCAGGCTGAGCCGGTCGCGGATCATGGTGACGATGTAGAAGTTTTCGTCCGGGGCCACGCCGACGACGCCCATGAAGGTGTAATCGCTGGACTTGCGCCTCGATGACGCCGGGTCGACGACGATGTAGAGGTTCATGTTCGCCGTGTGCCGCGCCGGCCAGAAGGCCAGCCAGTTCTCTTTGAAACCCTGGGTCTCGTCGGCCTTGGGATCGAGCAGCATCTGGCAGCCGAAGATATACGGCCCCATCTCGCGGCGCTTCTCGGCCAGGCGTTCGGCGGTGAACAGCACCGGCTCCCCGTCCACGGCGCCGTTCACGGTTGCCGGGTGAATGCGGGGCCGGGCGGCCTTACGGTCCATCATGGTGCCGTAGGTGTCGTTGTAATGGTAGCGCGTCCCGATATAGCGGGTCCGCCCGCCCTCCATCGTCAGGTTGCGCGAAAGCCCCCAGGCGTCGGTCACCTTGCGGATCATGTCGGGCGTGGTCACGGATTCCCGCGTCACCACGTCGTCGTAGACCATGAGGGAAAAGTGCTTGCCCGTGGGCTGGCCGTCGACCAGGCCCCACGCCTCGACCGTGGACTCCTTCGGGTTGCCCCGGCGCTTGACGACCAGGCCGTCGTCTTCGGACCATTTCGGCGAGCGCTCGTGCGGCTCCTGGTACAGGATGTCCGGGAACAGGCTTTTCAGGGCCGTGTTCCATTCGAACTCGCGCTTGATCTGGCGCAGGAACCCCTTGGCGATGGGGCGGGTGTGCGAAAAAATGCCGACGGTGATCTCCGGGTCGACCAGAATGTCCTGAATGGTCAGCCCGAAGGTGATGATCGTGGACTTGTAGTGCTCGCGCGCCCACAGGTCCAAGTGCCCGTTGGGGCTATTCTGTACTTCTTCGCAGCGGGCGAACAACCAGTCCCGGTCGACGTCCACCCGGCCCAGGGTTTTGACAAGAAGGTAGAAGAGCTGGCCGCGCGCAAGCTGCCGCTTCGCTTCGGTTTTGGCAGCCGGGGTTTTGGCCGCCTTGAGAATCTTCTCGTACTGGGCGTGGCGCTCAAGCCGGTTTTCGCGCAATGACACGGTCGATCATTTCCTGCACCGCCGGATCGAGCCTGTGGTTGTGCGGGACGTCGCCGCCGCCCGGGGCGCGCGCCTTCATCGACGCCAGCCGGGCGTGCACAAAGGGCGCCGCCTGCTGCGCCGCCCACTTTTTTTCATCCTTGGTGGACTCCGGGTCGCGCAGTACCTGCAGCATGTAGCCGAGCGGCGTCAGTGCGCTTTTGGCGGTTTCCGGCCGACGCCCGGCGGGCGCATTTCTTGGCGCCGCTTTCCCGCGCGTGCCGGATTTGGGAGCGCCCTGCGGTCGTCCCGCCATTGTCGAATCCTTCCTCATCTGGAAATTTCCGGCGACAAAAAACCCCGCCCGGTTTCATCCCCGGCAGGGCGCGTCGGAACTTCTCGAAGCATGGACAAAATGGATCAAAAGCCGCCCCCCTGTCAAGACGGGTTACGCGCCCGTGCCGGGGCGCGGATGGCGCCGGCTCGCCTGCCGGTTGCGCGCCCATCACACTCCCCTCCTCCGCCGCGCCATGTGGGCGTAGCCGTCCAGGGCTTCGCGGAAGGCGCGCCCGAGGACACCGTGGCGTAATTCGAACCGCCGCTCCAGGCGGCGCAACGGCACCCGGTCGATGAGCACCGTCAGCACCAGGTCGACGGCGCTCAGACTGTCCGCCCCAAGGCCCCCGGTCCCAAGGCCCGCCACGCACGCCCTGCCATACCGGCCCACCCAGGGGAGGTACACCGCGAGGCGCCGTTCCGCCACCCAGGGCGGCAAATTCAACCACGCGTCCTTCCTGGCGCGGCCCCCGTCGACGCGGATGGAATCCGGGGGCAGGGTGGCGGGCATCAGGCTGTGCACGGTGGCCTCGAAGATGTCGCGGATTTCGTTGGCCGCGGCGGCCTGTGTAACGGTGAGTCTCATGTTGGCCAGGGGATCGCGCTGGCGGCGGACGTGAGCCTCGGCATAGGGGCTGGGGGTACCGCCGGTGGGCAGCCGGGCGGCGTCACCGCTGGGTGCGCGGGCGAGCAGGGCCGCGATCTTCTGGCTTTTCAGCCGCGCCCGCTTCAGCCGCTCCTTCCTCAGGGCCTGGGTTTTGCGGTGCCTCACCGGTTGGCCGGCGAGCGCCCTCACCTCGTCCCGATAGGCGACCAGCAGCCTCTCGGCGGGACGCCGGTCGCCCCGCGCCAGCGCCGTCCGGGCCACGCACAGAAGGTGTTCGAACTCGCGGCCAAGGCGGACCGTGACCGTGCCTTCCCCCGCCCCCGGGACTGCGTCCGTCACCGGCTCCGGGCGTACGGCCGTTCGCCCCGCTCCCGCCCCGCACCCGTGCCCACGTCTCACCGCCGCCGTTCCCTTTGCAGGGGGTCGCGCTGCAGGGTTTCCGTGCTGCCTGCCTGCGCGAAGCCGGGGCTTCGCCCTGCGGGCCAAAGCCCTTCGGGCGACGGGTCGTCCGGCGAAGGCGGGTCGGAAACGGCCCACGCCAACCCGGTGAACGCCTGGGCGCTCAGCAGGAGGTTGACGGCGACCAGGCCGCCCGGGTGCGTCGCGCGGCTCAGGATACGCGCGCCCCGAAGCGCCTCGCGCAGAACCTCCAGCCTTTCGAGGTCGTCCGTGGCTATGGTTCCGGTCATCGGTCGGGTTTCAACGCAAGGCATGCGCGGCACATCGTTGATTCCGGCTTCTGATCCCTGTCTTCTGACTTCTGACTTCTGATCCTCATGCCGTCTCCATGCTCGAGCCCGTCAGGCTGCGGCCGTCTGCGCCGGCGGGCAAAGGCGTGCCTGCGCCGGCATCGACCACGAAAGGCGCCAGCGCCCCCCGTTTGCACCGGGCGCGCCTGTCGTTGGCGAAGCGGACGACCTGCTGGGGCGTCATGGAGTCCATGAAGCCGATGCGGTATGTGCCGGAGTGCCCGCCGCCCTTGACCCGGTAACCGTTGGCGCGAAGCCATCCGATGACGTCTTCCAGGTTGGCACCGATGAACGCCGGGCCTCCGGGGCTGGCGGCGGGGGCCAGGCCGGATTTGGCCTTCAGCGACGGTGCCGTCCCGGACCGCGGCAATCCCAGCTCGGCGGCCTTGCGTTTCACTTCGTAAAGATGGTGCCGGGTCTCCCTGGCGATGGCGTTGAGCGCCATGCCGGTGGGGTAGTGGGTTTTGAGGAAGCCGAGCTCCCCGGCCTCCCACGTCGCGTTTTGGCCGCTGCGCGGTTTCGGGGCAAGCGGTGCGCGAATCCGGGTCACGCGATCGAGGTGTTGCGAAATCAGGTCCCTCACCCGCCGGCCGCTGATGTTGAAATCGGGCGCGATCGTCTTCGGCGACTCGCCCCCGGCGTAACGGCGCAGGATCTGTCCCACCTGGCGGTGGGTGAGCGTCGAAGGCCGGGGCGTCGGTTTCGGCGGCTCCACGCCCAGGGTCCTGCACATATCAAGGAAGCGCCGCTTGCGGTGGCTGATCATGTCCCGGACCTGCTTGCGGGTCTTCAGCCCGAAGGCCCGGCGCAATTGCTCCGTCGACTCGCCCAGCGCCCGTCGGCGCAGGAGGTCCTCGTACCGATGCGCGTCGAGCAGCGGAACTCTCCTCTCGCCAGTCACAGCAGCCCCCATGTGCGCAGAATCCGCGCCACTTCCTCGATCGAATGGGCTTCGGCGTACCGGGCGCCAAGCCCGCGCACCCTTTCGGAGAACCGACGCCGGGCGGCGCCGGGCCGGCCCCCGCACCCGAGCCCAATGAAACCGACGCGCCCGCCGGGCAGCACGAAGACGAGGTCGGCGACGCGGGCTTTGACGCCGGCGGCGCTGGCGGCGCGGGCTTCCACACCGGCGGGCGGGGCCGCGTCGGGAAGGGGGAACCACTCACCATCGGGCTTGGCGTAACCAAGCCATTGGACGACGGCTCTGCGCAGCATTTCCCCGGGGCGGCCGCGCCCGCCGTGGGTTCCGGTTCCGGCGCCGGCGGCCGGGTGCGTGGCGCCGGCCTTCATGACAGGATTGCCCGCCACGTCGCCTCCGCCGCCCTGTCCCTCCGTCCCGCGGGCAGGCATCGGGCGTGCGCGCCAGGCGTTCCCCCGCCCGCAACGGGAGGCCGGCGGACCCCATAACGGGACAGGAAAAAGCGGGGCCGGGGCGCCCGTGGCTTCGGGCCCGTGGACAGGGCCCGCCGCAGGGCGGACCCCGGCCCCCAGTCAAACAGGGAGGCTTCACGTCTGATCGACGTGATCTCCCGGGCCTCACGCCCGGAAGCTCGGATGCGGCGTGCGCCGCGGAAGTCCGATGGCAAAGGCCGGGTTTTTCCGACCCCTGTCCTCTGATTTCTGTCGTCTGTCCTTGCCCACAGCACGAGGACCCCCAACAGGACGAGGCCGTACAAAACCGGCCACCAGAAAACGAAGGTCATGACGCCCTCTTCTGGATGCGGTACTCGAAGATTCCGGGGCCTAAGCGTTTCTGGGTCAGAAACCCAAGACCCAGGCCGTACTCGGCGTGCACGCTCCACGGCCGCATGGTGACCTCGACGTTCGTCGGACAGCCCAGGCGCATGGCGAGGTCCGCCATGCGGCCCATGCGCGGAGACAGCTCCCGGTCCTCGGCCAGGCGGCCCACGTGGTAGACGATGATTTCCCGTGGGCCGGCGTCGCCGAACAGGCGCTCCAGCTGCCGCGCCGACATCCACTCATCCCTGGGCCAGGCGAGGGTTTGCCTCCCAGGCTCCGTTGCGACGGGCGCGGCGCCGTCCATCAGGCCGCCCCCAGGCCCGCGCGCGTCCACTGCCCCATGGCCCGCGAGGGCATCCCGCGGGCACTCATGACACGGGTCCGCCGGCAAGATTCATCGTCATTTCCAACACACCGTCTCCCATGGCCAGCGGAAAGTAAGTGATGCTTATGGAAATGTCAAGCAATTCTTACAATGAAGCCGCGCGCGGGCTGTTTTACATAAGTATGGCTATGACCCTTGGCACCCGAATCCGCCAGGCCCGCGAACGGGCCAGGAAATCGCAGGAGAATATCGCCGACCACTTCGGCATCACCCGCGAGGCCGTGTCCCAGTGGGAGAGCGGTCACACCAGGCCGAGGACGTCGCGCCTTGTCGAACTGGCCCGGTTTCTCGGCACGACGCTGGAATGGTTGATGACCGATGGCGGCGAAATGCCGGTTGCGGACGTCGCCACGGTTTCGCCCGTTTCGCCCAACAGGATATTCGTCGTCGGCGAGGTACAGGCCGGGGTGTGGCGGGAGGCCATGGAGGAATCCCCCGACCTGCGCCATTTCGTAGAGACACCGGAAGATTCCCGGTATCCGGGCGTCCGCCGGTTCGCCCTGCGCGTCAAGGGACCCTCCATGGGGGACGTATTCCCCGACGGCAGCATCATCATCTGCGTCAAGCTCATGGACATCGGCCGTCAACCCCTGGACGGCGAGTACGTCATCGTCCAGCGCGTCCGCCGCGACGGGCTGACCGAGGCCACGGTCAAACAGTATGTGCTGAAGGACGGCCAGGTCTATCTCTGGCCCCGCTCCCAACACCCCGATTTCCAGCAGCCCCTGAAGCTGGCGCCGGACGGCGAGGACGAGGAGGTCCGCATCACCGCCATCGCCATCCGCGTCGACAGGCCCCTTTAATAATTCCGGGCGACACCATCGGCGGTGCGTAAGCGCGTGCGTGTGTAAGGAAAAATTGACATTATAGTAAGAATAGCTTATAGTGCCCCCGTCATTATGTACGGAGGCACCGATGGCCTTTCAAACCAAGGACTTAAGCGTTCTCGCCTACGCCAATGGATTCACCCTTTGGCACTACACCACCGCCGACCCCGCCGCCGCCTTGACCGGGGCGGGGCCCGGATACTTCGACCCGGCGCACGCCATGCTGCGGGCCGGCGACATCATCCTCGCCAACGGCCGCGCCGACGGCCGGCCGAGCGCCGCCATGCTGCTGGTGGCGGGTAACGAATCGGACGAAATCGCCATCACCGAACTGACCGCACCGGGCCATGCCTGACGCGCTTGGCCGGCTCTACAACCGCTATGACTGCCGCCCGCCGAAGCATCTGTTGGAGGCGGCGCTGACCGGCAGGTCGCAGGTCGAGATCGCCATCGCAACCTTGCGCGGCCAGGCCCGCTGGAATATCGCCAAGGCCCGGGACTGGGAGCGCGCCGCTCGTCTCGCCGATGCGAACGGCCATCCGCTGCGCGCCCGTCTCCAGCGAGGCGATGCCCGGTTCCACCGCGCCATCGCGCGCCGCCAGTACCGCGCGGCGGC
>JBHHXI010000102.1:0-11411 GCA_046756945.1 Rhodospirillales bacterium | reverse complement strand
TCCCACGTGTGCGTGTGGGCGATCACCGAACTGTTGACCGCCGACATGCAGGTGAGGGACCACCTGTCCCGGAGCCGTCCCGGCAAGGGGTCCCGTAAATAGCCCGTCGTCCCGCAATTATTCTTGTTTAGCAGGCTGCTGAAAAACCACCCATGTGCCGTCCTATCGTTCGAGACGCCGCCCTTTGGGCGGCTCCTCAGGATGAGGATTCTCATATAATCAAACACTTACCCCTCATGCTGAGGAGGCGCGGAGCGCCGTCTCGAAGCATAAGGCACCAGCAACGCCCTTTTTCAGCAGCCTGCTAGGCGTCTTTAGGTGGCGCGGCGTCGGCGAGCCCGTCAGGCGGTTTGCCGCCCGCCGACGATCGCCCGGTGTCCCACGTCATCGCCTCGGGATACGTACAAGGCCAAAAAGGGCGTGGAGGAAGGAAAAGAACCGGTGCACCGCCGGGCATAACGGGCATAAAATGCATGCTACGATCCAAACCACGCCACATGCCCCAGGAACCCGCAACCCCATGACCGCGACGCTGAGGACCATCAGCCCGGTGGACGGCCGCGTCTACGTGGAACGGCCCTATGCCACCGAAACCGGGATCGCCGAGGCCCTTGCCCGCGCCGTCCGCGCCCAGGCGGCGTGGAAGGAGGTGGCGGTGGCCGAGCGCGCGGCGCTCTGTTTGCGCGCCGTGGACGCCCTGGTCGCCGACACCGCCGCCATCGCCGAGGAGATCACCTGGCAGATGGGCCGGCCCATCCGCTCCGCGCCCGGCGAGGTACGCGGCCTCGAGGAACGCGCCCGGCACATGATCGCCATCGCGCCGGAAGCCCTGGCCGACGTCCGGTGCGCGCCCGAGGACGGGTTCACCCGCTTCATCCGCCACCAGCCCTTAGGCGTCGTGTTCACTATCGCGCCGTGGAACTATCCCTACCTGACGGCGGTCAACTCGGTGGTGCCGGCGATCATGGCCGGCAACGCGGTGATCCTCAAACATTCGGCGCAGACGCCGCTCAGCGCCGAGCGCTTCGCCGGGGCCTTCCAGGCCGCCGGCCTGCCCGCGGGCGTGTTCCAGTACCTGCACCTGAGCCACGCCGGGACCGAACGCATGATCGGTGCGCCCGAGGTGGACTTCGTCGCCTTCACCGGCTCGGTCGCCGGCGGCGACATGGTGGAGAAGGCGGCGGCCGGGCGCTTCATCGGCGTCGGCCTGGAGCTCGGCGGCAAGGACCCGGCCTACGTGCGCGCCGACTGCGATCTGGCGCACGCCGTCGAGACCCTGGTGGACGGCGCCTTTTTCAATTCCGGGCAGTCGTGCTGCGGCGTCGAGCGCATCTATGTCCACGCCGACGTCTTCGCGCCGTTCACCGAAGCCTTCGCCGAGACGGTGCGCGGCTACAGGCTCGGCGATCCCGTGGACGGCGAGACCACCCTGGGACCCATGGTGCGCACGGCCGCGGCGGACCACGTGCGCGGCCAGATCCGGGCGGCCCTGGACGCCGGCGCCAGGGGCCTGATCGACACGTCCGCCTTCCCCGCCGACACCGGGGAGTCGCCCTATCTGGCGCCCCAGGTGCTCCTCGACGTGGACCACTCCATGGCGGTGATGCGCGAGGAAAGCTTCGGCCCCGTCGTCGGCATCATGAAGGTTGCCTCCGACGACGAGGCCATTGCCCTGATGAACGACAGCGACTTCGGCCTGACCGCGTCGGTGTGGACCGCCGACGAGGACGCGGGCCTGCGCATCGGCGCCGAGGTCGAGACCGGCACCTGGTTCATGAACCGCTGCGACTACCTGGACCCGGCCCTGGCCTGGACCGGGGTCAAGCAGTCGGGGCGCGGGTGCACGCTCTCGGTCATCGGCTACGAGCACCTGACCCGGCCCAAGTCGTTCCACCTGAAGACCGCCGTTTAGAGGAAACCAAAGCATGAGCAAAGACCTCGACCGACTGAGCGCACGATGGAACTACCCGACGGCGGTGCGCTTCGGCGTCGGGCGCATCGCCGAGCTGGCCCGCGCCTGCCGGGGGCTCGGCATGTCCCGGCCCCTGCTGGTGACGGACCCGGGGCTCGCCGCCCTGCCCATGGTCGGCGACGCCGTCGCCGCCAACGAAAGCGCCGGCCTGCCGACAACGGTGTTCAGCGACGTCAAGGGCAACCCGGTGAAACGGAACGTCGACGACGGCCTGGCGGTCCTGCGCGACGGCGGCCATGACGGCGTCATCGCCTTCGGCGGCGGCAGCGCCCTGGACGCGGGCAAGACCATCGCCCTGATGGCCGGCCAGGAGGGGTCGCTGTGGGACTACGCCGACGTGGACGGCAAGTGGAAAGGGATCGATGCCGGGGCCATGGCGCCGGTGGTGGCGGTGCCGACCACGTCCGGCACCGGGTCCGAGGTGGGCCGCGCCGCGGTCATCATCGACGAGGCGACGCAGACGAAGAGGATCATGTACCACCCGCGCATGATGCCGGGCACGGTCATCGCCGATCCGGCGCTGGTCGCCGGGCTGCCGCCCCACATCACCGCGGCCACCGGCATGGACGCCTTCGCCCATTGCCTGGAGGCCTACTCGGCGCCGGAATACCACCCCATGGCCGACGGCATCGCCCTGGAAGGCATGCGCCTGGTCAGGGAATGGCTGCCGGTGGCGGTGCTGGACGGCGCCAATCTCGCGGCGCGCGCCCACATGATGGCCGCCGCCACCATGGGGGCGACGGCCTTCCAGAAGGGCCTCGGCGCCATCCACGCCCTCAGCCACCCGGTGGGCGCGGTGTACGACACCCACCACGGGCTCACCAACGCGGTGTTCATGCCCTACGTGCTGGCCTTCAACCGCGACGCCATCGCCGACAGGATGGAGCGCCTGGCCCGCTATCTGAACCTGCCCGACCCCTCGTTCTCCGGCGTCATGGACTGGGTATTGGCCCTGCGCCGGGAACTGGACATCCCCCACACGGCCCGGGAGCTCGGCGTCGAGGAGGGGCGCCTGGACGAATTGTCCGAAATGGCCGCCCGCGACCCGACCGGCGCCGACAACCCGGTCCCGGTGGGCGCGCCGGAGCTGAAGCGGATGTTCGAGGCGGCGTTCGAGGGGCGGGTGGGGTGAAGGCCGGCGGCGTCCCGCCGCCGCGGCTCACACCGCCTTGGACACCCGGTTCCGCGCCCAGGCGGAGACGATCTCGGAGATGACGACAAGAACGATGATGGAAAGCAGAATCGCGGCCACCCGCTCGTTCTCGAGCTGCTGCACGTTGCGCCGTAAATACCAGCCCATTCCGCCGGCGCCGAAGAACCCGACCACGGTGGCGGCGCGGAACGCCACATCCCAGGTGTAGATGGCGATCCCCGTCCACGCCACCCGGACCTGGGGCAGCACCGCGTAGATCATGACCTGGATGTTGGTGGCGCCGGTCGCCCTGAGGGCCTCCACCTGTCCGATGTCGATGGCCTCGATTTCCTCGGCGAACAGCTTGCCGGCGAAGCCGATGGAGAACATGATCAGGGCCATGACGCCGGGGAGCATGCCGAAGCCCAGAATGGTGACGAATATGATCGCCCAGATCATCTCGTGCACCGAGCGGCACCCCATGATGGCTATACGCCCGAGCGGATAGACGAACCGCTTGCTGGGGGTCACGTTGAACGCGGCGAACCAGGCCAGGACCATGGCCAGCAGGATGCCGAACAGGGCCCCGAGATAGGCCATCTGGATGGTCTCCACCACGAAGCCGATGTAGTCCCGCTCCAGGACATAGGGAATGTCGGGCGGATAGTACCGGTTCGCCAGCAGATCCCCGAGCCGGCCGAACATGGTGAGGAACCGGCCCAGATGGACGTTCAGGTGCTCCACGGAATAGGCGAGGAAGACGAGGACGGACAGAATCACGCCGTAGCGGATCAGGGACTCGGGGTACTTGAAGCGGCTCCAGGTGCGCGGCCGGGCGGCGCGCTCTGGGGAACGGGCCTTCTCCGGCGTGCCCGCCCGGGGCGGGGCGGGGGCTTGTTCGGGCGTGTTCATAAGCGCTCTATCCCTTACGCCACGCTAGATAATGGCCTTGCGGCCGTAGTAGGAGACCACCTCGCCGATAGCCACCAGGAACAGGATGGCCAGGATTACGGTGGTCACGCCGCCATAGTTGTACATCACAAGCTGGCGATGGAACGTCAGACCCAGGCCGCCGGCGCCGACCAGGCCCATGATGGTGGCGCGGCGGATGTTGATGTCCCACTGGAAAATCACGTTGCCGAGGAAGACCGGCAGGATCTGCGGGACGATGCCGAAAAGAACCACCTGGAACCGGTTGCCGCCCACCGCCCTGATCGCCTCCACCGGGCCGGGATCCACGTCCTCTATGGCCTCGGCGGTCAGCTTGGCAAGGAAGCCGATGGACCGCATGCCGACGGCGAGAATGCCCGGGAACGCGCCCAGGCCCACCGCGGAAACGAAAATCAGGCCCCAGACGATTTCGTGAATGGACCGCGTGAGGGTCATCAAGGCCCGCCCCAGGGGATAGGTAATGGGCAGGAATGGCGTGATGTTGTGGGCCCCGAACCAGGCCACCGGCAGGGACAGGATGACAGCCAAAAGGGTGCCAAGGCAGGCGATCATAAAGGTCTCCAGGGCCGGCCCAAGCAAATGCGGCACCAGGGAGAAGTCGATCGCCATGAAGCGGCCGACCGCCCTCATCACGGAGCCGAGCGTCCCTATTCGCTCCCAGTCCGTATCCTCGACGATGGTGACCTCGATGCTCCACAGCACCAGGCAGAAGAGGAGCAGGTAGAGCACATAGCGGTTCCTCTTGCGCCGCGATCTGAGGGTGATGATCTCGTCGGTTTTGGTCTCCGGGGCGGGGGAGCGCATGATCAGAGTATTTCCATGGCGTAAATGTCGTCGAGCGCCTGTTTGTCGACCGTGCCCGTGGGACCATGGAACATTTTCACGCCGTCCTGAAGGCCGATGATCTTGTTCGAGAACTCCAGGGCCAGCTGAACATCATGGATGTTGCACAGGACCGGAACCTTGAACTCCTGCGCCATCTCCTTAATCAGCCCCATCACCTCGCGGGAAATCTTGGGATCGAGACTGGACGTGGGCTCGTCCACCAGCAGCAGCTTTGGGTCCTGGATCAGGGCGCGGGCGATGCCGACACGCTGACGCTGGCCGCCGCTCAACTGATCGGCGCGCTTGTCCACATGGTCGGTAAGCCCGACCCGGTCCAGGAGTTCCAACGCCCTTTGGATGTCCCGCCTGGAAAACATGCGGAAGACGCTTCTCAGGTTTCCCACGTACCCCAGTCTTCCCGACAGCACATTGTCCATCACCGACATGCGCTCGACCAGGTTGAACTCCTGGAAGATCATCCCGATGTTGCGCCGCACGTGGCGCAGTTTGCGATGGCTCACCTTGGCGATGTCGAAACCGTTGAAGACGACCTGGCCCGAGGCAGGCTCCACCAACCTGTTGATGCAACGGATCAGAGTCGATTTGCCGGCCCCGCTGGGGCCGATGATGGCGAAGAAGTCATCCGCTTCGACGGTGAAGGAAATCCCTTTCAGAACCTCCGGCCCGGAAAGGCTGTAGCGCACCCTGAGGTCGATGATTTCCAATACCGCCATAAGGTTCTCTCGTTTCCACGGTCCGGCGTGGAAGACACCTGCGCAGGGCGCCCCGGCCCGAAGCGGTCGTGTCGCCGCGTCGGGCCGGGATATCAGGTTGGTTACTTCTTTTTCTTCTTACGCGCATCCTTGGCCTTCTTGAGGGCCCGGATGACGTCGTAGTCCGCGGACGTCATCTTCACGAATTTGTTCGACTTCACATTGTCCAGGAACTTCTTGGTCGCCGGCTGCGTGTGCAGGGTGAGGAACGTCTTGGCGATATTCTTGCGCAGGTCCTCGCACAGGGTCATGCGGTAGGCGAAGGGGTCCTGCGGTATCGCCGGCGAGGACCACAGAACGTTGAAGTCCCCCATTTTCACCATGCCCCGGTCGACAACGTTGTCGAAGCGATGGGTGGCGACGAACGCCGCGTCCACCTTGCCGTCGAAGACGGCCATGGTGGACAGGTCGTGACCGCCCGTATAGACGATCTTCTTGAAGTACTTCTCGAGCGGGGAGTGGATCTTCTTGGTGAATACCACCCTGGGAACCAGGTTGCCCGAGGTGCTGGCGGGATCGGTGAGGCCGATCACGGTCCCTTTGAGGGAGTCGATCGAGGTGAACTTGCTGCCCTTCCTGGTGACCAGCGCGGCCTTGTACCCCGGCCCCTCTTCCTGCAGGTGCCCCGGCCGTTTGGCGTAGGTGGCGAAGACCTCGATGTTGGAATCCTTGGCGTTGCCGATGACGTAGGAATAGGGGCCGAGAACGGCCACGTCCACCCATCCGCCCAGCATCGCCTCGATCACGGAGGCGTACGAAGTGGGCATGTAGAATTCCACCTTCTTGCCGGTCATCTTCGACAGGTAATCGATGACCGGTTTGTACAGGGTCAACTCCTGGATCGTCTCCTCGGTGGGGATGATGGAAAAGGTCAGGACGTCGGGATTCTCACAGGCCGCCGCAACCGCTTTCTGGCTCCCTGACGGGGCTACGCCAAAAACCAGCGCGACCCCCAGCGCGGCCCCGGCCGCCAGCTTCCAAAGCGTGCGCCGCGGACCTTTTCCGTTCCGTTGTTTGAAGCGTGTCATGGGTACCTCCCTTTGTTTGTTTCAGTCCTTGGTCTTCGGGTCGTCGTACTCCGGACGGCAGGGGGTCAGCCGGTGGATGTTTTACCCACCTGCACCCCCTGCACAACCGAAATTCTTTCACGTGTACCGATAAAGTTCTGGCCCCGCTCGCCGGCGAACGCGGCGACGAGAAGCTCGCCCATTTCATCGTCGTCGATGCCGTAGTCCCGTGGATCGGTGGAAACGCCCAGCCCGGTCAGGAATTGCGAAAGGCGCTCGACGCCGTAGGTAAGATCGGGGCCGAAGATCCGGCGCAAAGACGCATCACAGGTCGCATCCGTGCCGATGACGCTGCGCATCACCAGGGGAAGGCTGAAAGAACACGCCACCCCATGGGGCACATCGTAGCGCAGGGTGATCGGATACGACAGCGAGTGGGCCAGCGCCGTCCTGGTGTTGGAGAAGGCAAGACCGGCAGACAACGCCGCCAGGGCCATCAGGCTTCGAAGACGCCGGTTTTCAAGATCCTCGGCCAGGGCCGGCAGGTGGGCAAGGATTTCCCGCGCCGCGAACACCGCGTGGTGGGCGGATACCGGGTTCGCGTTGCGGTTCCACAGGCTCTCCAGGGAATGGGACAGCGCGTCCAGCCCGGTGCTGACGGTCAAGTCGCGGGGCGCGCTCACCATCAGCGTCGGATCGATCAGCGCGCACCGCGGGTACAGGCCGGGCGTGGACAGCGAGTATTTCTTCTCGGCCTCCGTATCCCATACGGTCGCCCAGCACGTCACCTCGCTGCCGGTGCCGGCGGTGGTCGGAATTGCGACGATCGGAACGGCGCCCAGCCGGTCGCCCCCCTCTCCCGTCTCCAGGAATCGGCGCACCCGCGAGAAGTCGCCCAAAGCCGCCGCCAGCACCTTCGCCGCGTCGATGACCGACCCCCCGCCCAGGGCCACGATCACGTCGGGAATATCCGCCGCTTCGGCAAACCGGGCGCAGGATTCCTCCAGGACGCCGAAATCCGGATTGGGCGTTATGGTGTCGACGGTGATCGCCGGGGGACCGGCGAGGGCCGAAATCCGATCGCCGAGCCGGGAGAAGTACGGCTCGTCGTAGGTGACCAGGCAGTACGAACCGCCGCCAAGCCGGTGACCGACCTGGTTGAGCGTGTCCTCCCCGAAAATTATTTCGACCGGGTTGGCGTATGTCCACATCCGGCCCCGCCTCCCATTTGAAAAAGGATTTCACATCTGGCATTATCGCTCCAATGCAAAAAATCCATTGTATGTATTGGAATTTCCAATGCATCACACCCAGTTGAGGTCCTTTCACGCGGTCGCCACCGAGGGCGGATTCACGGCCGCCGCGAAATCCCTGAAGATCGGCCAGCCGACCGTTACCAGCCAGGTGAAGGCCCTGGAGGATTACTTCGGCGTGGAACTGTTCCACCGGCGGGGACGCGGCGTGCAGTTGACCGAGGTCGGCCTGTCCCTGCTCGCCGTCACCCAGCGCCTGTTCAGTCTCCAGGAGGAAGCGGTCGATCTGTTGAACGCCGCCGGCGGATTTCATGCCGGGCATTTGAGGGTTGGCGCCGTGGGGCCCTACCACGCGACCGAAATGCTGGCCCGGTTCAACGAGCGCTATCCCGAGATGAAGGTTTCGGTGATGATCGGCAATTCCCAGGAAGTGCTGCAGGGGCTGTTGGATTTCCGGTCCGATATCGCGATCCTCGCCCGCGTCGAGGCCGATCCCCGATTCTACGCCAAACCCTATAGCCGCCACCCGGTGGTGGTGTTCGTCAACATGGACCATCCCTGGGCCAACAGAAAGTCCGTCAGGATCGAGGACCTGGAGGGCCAGCGGATGGTGCTGCGCGAGGTCGGGTCAACCACGCGCCTTGCGCTGGAGGGCGCCCTCGCCAAGGCCGGCGTCACGATCGACCCGGTGATGGAAATCGGCAGCCGCGAGGCGGTCTGGCTGGCGGTGGTGCAGGGGATCGGCATCGGCGTCGTCTCGGAGATCGAATTCATCGCGCACCCGAAGTTGCGCCCTCTCACGGTATCCAACGCCGAGCTCTACACCTATGCCCATGTCGTCTGCCTGGAGGAGCGAAAGGAGGCTCGCCTCATCCGCGCTTTCCTGCAAATGGTCGACGAGATATTGGCCCGGCGCCGGCAACGGACGCCGGCGGGCTAACGCCGCAACTGCATGGCCGGGAGCACCAGGCGCTGGATCCAGTTGCGCACCTCGAGGCGCCGCACGTCCTCGTCCATCACGTCGTCGTCGATGCCGAGCAGCCAGGCGATGTCGCGCCGCGCCGGGTCCTGGTGCAGGGCCTCGAGGTGGTTCACGTACGCCTCGCCCGCCTGGCGGTCCTTGAAGAACCCCAGTTCGGTCAGGATCTCCAGGCGGCAAAAGACCAGCCGCGCCATCTCGTGCAGGTCGTATTCGGGGTGGTACTGGAGGCCCCAGAAGGTTCCGCCCCGGTAGGTGACCGAGACCGCCTGCACCCGGGTAAACGCGTTCGACGCCAGCACCACCGCGCCGGGAGGCAGATGCGTGACCTCGTCCACGTGGCTGATGAAGCCGTCGAACACCGAGGCCTTGCCCGCGTACATGGGGTGGCCGCGCCCCTCCGCCGTCAACGCGATCTTGCGCGCGATGCCCATCTCGCGGCCGCGGGGATTGGCCGCGACCGAGCCGCCGGCGGCGACGACGGCGATCTGGGCCGCCCAGCAGCTGCCGAAGCTGGGCACGCCCGCCGCGAACGCGGCGCGGGCGAAGTCGACCTGGGCCCGCACCTCGGGCGTGTCGTGATAGACGGTCAGGCTGCAGCCGGTCCAGGCGATGCCGTCGTACCCGGCGAGCGCCGCGCCCTCGGGCAGGGCGGCGCCGGGATCGGACGGAAAGACGATGTCGCAGCGGGCGCCGGGCAGCACGTTGCCGATCATGGCCGCATACAGATCGCCGGCCACCGACGCCCCGCCGGCCGCCAGTTCGGCCCGCGCGGCGCTGGTATACCCGTCGACGATCAAAATCCGCGGCCCGCCCGTCATCCCGTCTTCCCTGTTTCCCGCTTCCGCCGCGCTCAGCCGGCCAGGGCGTCGATGGCGCCGGGGAGATTGGCGTGGCTGTCGCACACGGCGTCGGCCGACGTGCCGTTCCTGTCGGCATCGCGCACGGCGGTGAACAGGACCGCCTTCATGCCCAGCGCCTGAGGGCCGCGGACGTCGTTGTGGTCGCGGTCGCCGACATGGACCATCTCGGTCACCTCGACCCCCAGCTGGCCGGCCGCGGAACGGAACATGGCGGGGTCGGGCTTGGAATGGCCCACTTCGTCGGAAAAGGCGAAGCCGGCGAAATACCGTTTCAACCCGTGCGCCTCCAGCAGATCGCGCAACCGGGCCCCGGGGGTGAGGATGGTGTCGGAGACGACGCCGAGCTTGTAGCGTCCCGAAAGCGCCTCCAGCGCCTCCCGGGCGCCGGCCACGGGATCGGGCGGGATGTCCACTTCCATGCGCCCGAGCGCCTCGATCAGGCGCTCGTCGTCGTCGCCCGGCAGGGTGCGGCCGAGTCCGCCGAATATCACCTCCAGGCGTTCGGCGATGGTCCACGTGATGCTGTGTTCCTTCCACAGGGTGTTGAAGGCGGCTTCCGCCACGTCGTAGGCGAGGCGCACGTCGTCGAAGGCAATGGGCCGGCGGCGGTCCAGCGCCTCCCAGACCAGTTGCCGGCGCTCGTCGGCCTTGGTCCGCAGCCCCTTGGCCCTGCGCCTGGGCTCGTCGGAATCGTCGCGGATGAGGGTGTCCCACAGATCGAAGGTGACGGCCCTGATTGCCTTGCTCACGGGGGGAGGCTCCTGGGTTCCAATGCCATTGCCGGGCGGCGATGCGCGCCGATGGTGGGGCAAGCGCCCGCCTGCGTCAATATGGGGGAAGGGCCGTCCGGCCGGCCTTCAATCAGCGGGTGGGGCGCCAGTTGCCGGCTTCGCGCTCGGCGCGGGCGATCTGGAAGCGGTTCATCCTGGCCGCCAGCGCCCGGCGGGCGAGGACGGGATCGTACCTCTGGTCCACGGCCATCGCCCCGGCGGCGTTGGGAACGGCCAGGGAATACCATTTGTAGGCTTCCACGTAGTCGCGGTCGACGCCCCCGCCGCCGGCGTAGAGCGCGCCCATCACGTACTGGGCGGCCGGGTGACCCTGGCGCGCCGCCTTCAGATACCAGGTGATCGCCTCGCCCGGGTCGTGGGGCACGCCGCGCCCGCGGTAATACAGCCGGCCCAGGGCGAACTGGGCGTCCCTGTTGTTGCCGGCGCCGGCGGCCAGGGCATACCACTCGGCGGCCCGGTAGGGGTCCGCTTTCACCCCTTCGCCCAATTCATACATCCTGCCGAGGATGTACTGGGAATCCGCGTTGCCGCTTTTCGCCGCCCGGGTGTGCCAGCGGACCGCCGCCCTGAGGTCCCGTTCGACGCCCCTGCCGTCGCGGTAGCGCACCGCGATGGCGTGCTGGGCATGGGGGTCGCCCTTGGCGGACAACGCCTTGAGGACCTGGAAGCCGCCCACGTCGGCGGCCACCTGAAGATCCACCAGGTCGCCGCCGCCGCCGACGGAGAACCACATGATCATGCCGCCCAGCAGGACGCCCGCGGCCATGGCGGCTCCTTTACGGATCATCGGGGTGGTCTTTCAGCCGGCGCAGCGCCGGGATCGGGCACGCGTCCGCGCGCCGCCCGCCGTCAAAGCCTCCGATCG
>JBHHXI010000101.1:0-11547 GCA_046756945.1 Rhodospirillales bacterium | reverse complement strand
TGTCCCCTTTATTCCAAATCCAAAATCAAATCCCCGACGTTCTCCAGACCGATGGAGAGGCGGATGATGCCGGGCCCGGCGCCGGCGCCGCTGATGCCCCCGATATCGAGCCAGTCTTCCTCGGGAAGCCGGTCGAGGACGCTCCAGGTGAAGGCGCCATGGGCGCCGCCGCCCCGCAGGGCGAGGTTCAGGGTTTTCCGTTTTCTGGTCGTGTCCTGTCTTTCTATTGCGCCGTCCATCCGCCATCGACCGGCAGGGCGGCGCCGGTCAGGCTGGCCGCGGCGTCGCCGCACAGGAAGACCACCAGCGCGCCGAGGTGGTCGACCTCGACGAAGGCCTTGTTCGGTTGGGCGGCGAGCAGTACGTCGCGGATGACGCTGTCGCGCGGGATGCCGCGTGCCTCCGCCTGCTCGGTGATCTGCTTTTCGATGAGCGCCGTGTGCACGTAGCCGGGGCAGATCGCGTTGCACGTGATGCCCTGTTCCGCCGTCTCCAGGGCGATCGCCTTGGTCAAGCCCACCAGGCCGTGCTTGGCGGCGACATAGGCCGCCTTGAAAGGCGAGGCGACGAGGCCGTGCGCCGAGGCGATGTTGACGATCCGCCCCCAGCCGTTCTTCCGCATCAGCGGCAAAGCCGCTTTCGCCGCGTGGAAGGGGGACGACAGGTTGATCGCCAGAATGGCGTCCCACTTGGCGTCGGGGAACTGCTCCACGGGCGCCACGTGCTGGATGCCGGCGTTGTTGACCAGGATGTCGACTCGGCCGAAGGCGTCGGCCGCGCTGTCGATCATGCCGGCGATGGCCCGGGGATCGGTCATGTCGGCGGCCGAAAAGGCCACGTCGACGCCGGTGTCTTCGGCCAGCCCCTTGCGCATCTTCTCGATCCCGGCCGCATCGCCGAGGCCGTTCACCATGACGTTGCAGCCGGCGTCGGCGAGCGCGCGGGCGATGCCAAGGCCGATGCCGCTCGTCGAACCGGTGACGACCGCCGCTTTCCCTTTCAGCATTGTCCTGATCCTTTCCCTCCAGCAGTGCCTGATCTTTTTCCGTCGAAGGGAAGGGTAAACGGTCTATGCGTGGCGCGCCTTGATCTTCTTGTAGGCGACGGGCAGCAGGGAAAGCAGGGACAGGCCGACCAGCGCGGCGACGATCTCCGGGGTCAGGATTCCGGTGGCGGTGAACGCCTCGTTGCGGTCGAAGATGCTCCCCAGGCCGGCGCCGACGGTGGTGTATACGAGAGATCCGGGAATGATGCCGACCAGGGTGCCGATGACATAGGTGCGCAACCGCACGCCGAGGAACGCCGGCACGAGGTTGACCACGAAGAACGGGAACAGCGGTATCAGGCGCAGCACCAGGAGGTAGCTGAGGCCGTTTTTGCGGAACCCGTTCTCCATCTTCCTGAGCCACGGTCCCGCCCGGGCGCGCAGCGGCTCGCCGAGCGACGTCCTGGCGATGACGAACAGGATCGTGGCGCCAAGGGTCGCCGACAGGACGACCCAGGTCGTGCCCAACCGGGCGCCGAAGAGAAATCCGCCGACGATGGTCATGATCGCGCCGCCGGGCAGGGAAAATGCCGCCACGGCGGCGTATATCCCCATGAACACCAATGGCGCCACCAGCGGATTGCCGGCGACGAAGCCGGTCAGGACGTCCCGATGTTGGCGCAGGGCCTCGAACGTGGCGTATCGATCGAGGCCGAAGGCGAAGAAGGCCGCGATACCGGCGGCAAGGACAATAAGGGGCAGGACCTTTTTCAGGCCGAACCCGCCTTTTTTCGTTTCGGCGGACAAAGTGCCGGTCGGCCGAAAGGTATTGATCCGGCTCATCGTGGTGTCTCCTGACAAGGGGTGGATGGTTCGCTGCCGTTCGCGTTAACCGGGGCGCCCGAGGGCGCCGACCAGCGTACGGGTGCGCTTGCTGAACAGGGCCGGGGTGTAACAGGTGCCGGTCAGCCGGTGACCACCAGACGGTAGTCGGGGGTCGGATTGAGCGGGCAGGAATAGAGGTATTCGCCTTTCTTCAAGTCGACGGCGTAGTCCCTGGTCGTGCCCACGGCAAGACCGCCGCCGGAGACGCTGGGCAGGGTGATGCGGCCCAGGCCCTTGCCGCGCAGCCAGAAGCCGAGGCTGTAGGGGACGTTCTTGTTGGTGACCCGGAAGATGTACTTGCCGGGCTTGAGTTCCAGCACCTTTGCCCCGGCCAGCCGGTCGGCACTGGTCCCGGCGTTGATCGCCTTGCAGTCCGCCTTTTTCGTGGACCTGAAGCCGTGGTCGACGCCGTTTTCCGTCTCGACGAACTGGCACGCGGTCTGGGTCAGGGTAATGACCGTCGCCGGCTGAGCGGCCACGGATAGGTTAACGGCCGTCTGGGCCGCGACAAGGACACCGGCGGTGAGCAGACTTTTGATGAAAAGGCCTTTGGTCATCGGTCGGGTCTCCATGTTCGGGGGGCTGGTATCGGCAGGGCACCGCGTCGGCGGGCCGCAGCGAAAAGGCGATGGGCTGCCGATGCGGGCCGGAGTTTCCGGTTCGTGCCGGCATTCTTCGCATGCCCGTATGTCGGTGCCGGGGTTCACGCCCGCGGGCCGGGAACCGTTCACGTCAGGTTCTCCCGGCCCTCGCCCGTGGCCATCACGGCGCCAAGGTCAAAACGATGGCACCGAAGACGCTTGTCGACACTGTACGGCATGTACCCTCATTCCCATGCGCGGTCGAAGGGATGTTTCGCTCTCGCCCGGCAGGTTGGTGCGGGCGCGTGCCATGTGGTAGGCGATGCTTCGCCCCCTAGATGTGACTGGCGTCACACCTCACGATGTGTTTACCGAACCGACATTCTTATGAATCCCGTTCGCGACGGGTTTTCCTGCTGGTTCGGGCAGGCCCGACGGACCCTTCCGCCATCACCAGGGTCAGGGCCGGGGTGCGGAAATGAACCGGCATTCCGGGAGCCGGCGTGCGCGCTCTGCCCCGCATCGGGGCGTCATTGGCCCGCGGGCGGAGCGATGACCGTGAACCTGTCTCTGATAGTGCCCTCCACGGCCTTGAAATAACATTCCGCCCGGCGCTGGCGCCGGTCCGGATTGAAGGTGCAGAAAAGCGCCCCGGCCGTGGCCCCGTCGTCCCGCGTATAGGCCGCCGCCCACCAGGGTTCCGGTGCCTTCCGGCCCGGGCGCCGATACAATCCTCTGGCGCTTTTCCCACCGAGCCCGGAGACGAAGGCGAAGGTCCTGCCTTTCTCCAGGCGAAGGGTGTTGCTGGTTGACGCGACAACGGGTGGGTCCCGGAAAGCCGAGATCAAATGGGTTCGCGAATAGGAATGCTCGTGGCCGGTGGCGATGATGGCGCCCGCGTTGCGGCAGGCTTCGTAGACTTCCCAGCCCGCTTCGTCCTTCTTGCGGCCGACTTGCATGGCGTGTTGGTTCTTGTGCCAGGCGCACACCTTCCAACGGGCATCGGAACGGGCCATCACGTTCGTGATGAAAGCGGCGTGGGCCCGCCGCCGGGCGACGACGTCCACAGGCCCGCCCAATCGCGGCCGGATGCCGGCCGCGGACAGCGTGAAGAACAGGCCCTTGTAGGTACAGGCCGCCTTGTACCCGAGGTCACCCTCGCATTTCGCCCCGGGAATCCTTCGCAACCGGGCCCGCAGTTTCCGCTGGTACGCCGGCCAGGCCCTGACGTCGTGGTTGCCGATGACGGCGAAGTAGGGAAAATCCTCACCCAGGATGCGGGTGATCTGGTCGTCAAAAGCCTTTGCATCGTCGGCATAGTCGAAATCACCGAGATGCAGAACCATATGGGCGCCTTCGGCCTTGACCAACCGAAGAACGGCTTTCGACCCTGGCGACAGTCCCTGGTCCCCGAAAAACGCGACCTTGAGGTCGGGCGCGATCTGTTCCGCGCCGGCGGAACCGGCGACGAACAGCGCCACAATGATCAGGACTCTAATCATCACG
This sequence comes from Rhodospirillales bacterium, assembly GCA_046756945.1. Taxonomy (GTDB): domain Bacteria; phylum Pseudomonadota; class Alphaproteobacteria; order Rhodospirillales; family 2-02-FULL-58-16; genus JACZQZ01. The sequence continues at coordinate 7,590 of JBHHXI010000101.1, read as the reverse complement.
TCCCCGGTCGGGGGGATTCAAGATGGATCATCGGACACCCGGGTGGTTGGAGATTGTATGCCATGCCACGAAAAACCGTTCGACCGGAAACAGGGAGCGGATGCCGAATTTCCGGCGCCGGCCAAAACCCGGCCGCGCCGACCCTGAGGAGTACCCCCTACACCGACGCCAGCCCCTTATCCAGATCGGCGATCAGGTCCTCGACGCTCTCCAGGCCGATGGAAAGACGGATGACGTCGGGGCCGGCCCCGGCGGCGGTTAGCTGCTCCTCGGTGAGCTGGCGGTGGGTGGTCGACGCCGGATGCAAAATCAGCGAGCGCGCGTCCCCGACGTTGGCCAGGTGCGAGAACAACTCGACCGACTCGACCAGCTTGACGCCGGCCTCGAACCCGTCCTTGAGCCCGAAGGTGAACACCGAGCCCGCCCCCTTGGGCAGGTATTTCCTGGCCAGGTCATGGTACGGGCTGGATTTCAGGCCGGCGTAGGATACCCAGGCCACCCTCGGGTGCGCCTCCAGATATTCGGCCACCGCCTGGGCGTTGGCCACGTGGCGGTCCATGCGCACGTGCAGGCTCTCGATGCCGGTGATGGTGTAGAACGCGTTGGCCGGCGACATGCAGGGGCCGAAATCGCGGAGCGCGACGGCGCGGGCCTTCACCGAGAAGCCGAAATCGCCGAAGGTCTCGTAGAACGTGATCCCGTGATAGGCCGCCTCAGGCTCGGTCAGGGCCGGGAACTTGTCGTTCCTGGCCCAGTCGAAGCGCCCCGATTCGACCACCGCTCCGCCCATCGACGTGCCGTGGCCACTGAGGAACTTGGTCGTCGAATGGACCACGATGTCGGCGCCCCACTCGAAGGGGCGCAGCAGATAGGGCGTCGCCATGGTGTTGTCGACGATGAGCGGGATGCCCGCCTCTTGGGCGATGGCGGCCACCGGCTCCAGATCGACGACGATGCCGCCGGGGTTGGCCAGGCATTCGACGAAGATGGCCTTGCACCGGGGCGTCAGCGCCTTGCGGAAGTTCTCCGGGTCCTGGGCGTCGACGAAGTGACAGGTCCAGCCCAGCTTCTTGAAGCTGAGGCCGAACTGGGTGATCGACCCGCCGTACAGGTTGGTCGAGGAGATGAACTCGTCGCCCGGCTCCATCAGGGTGAAGAAGGTGATGAACTGGGCGGCGTGGCCCGAGGCCGCGCACACCGCCGCCCGCCCGCCTTCCAGGTTGGCGATGCGCTCTTCCAGAACCGATACCGTGGGATTGGTCAGCCGCGAATAGATGAAGCCGAACCGTTGCAGGTTGAACAGGTCGGCGGCGTGGGCCACGTCGTCGAAGACGAACGACGTGGTCTGGTAGATGGGCGTGTTGCGCGCCCCGGTCACCGGGTCGGGCCGGGCCCCGGCGTGGATGGCCCGGGTCTCGAAGCCGAATTCCGTGGCCGCGTCCGCGGCCCGCGGTTTGCGCCGGTCGTCGTTCTTCATGGCTCCAGTTTCAGCCTTTTCGACGAAATGATGCCGGAGTTGATGCCGCCCCAGCCCAACTCGCCGAACAGGCGGCCGTATTCGATCTTGGCGCAGCGGTTCATGATCACGACAAGGCCCGCCGCCTCGGCGCGCGCCGCCGCCGCGTCGTTGCGCACGCCGAGCTGCATCCACACCACCCGGATGCCCTTTTCCGGCGCCAGGTCTATGGCCTCGTCGGTGACGCGGCCGGCGGCCTCGGAGGCGCGGAAGATCTCCACCATGTCGACCTGGCCGGGAACGTCGCCGAGGCGGGCGTAGACCTTCTCGCCGAGGATGGTCCCGCCGGCATGGCGCGCGTTCACCGGGATCACCCGGTAGCCTTTGCCCTGCAGGTACTTCATGGCGAAGCTGGACGGCCGGTTCCATGTCGGCGAGGCGCCGACCATGGCGATGGTGCGGACGTCGCGCAGGATGTCGTGCAGCAGGTCGTCTCCGTAGGGGATGGTGTCGACGGCGGCGCCGGCCCTCATCGGCCTTTCCATTTGGGCATGGGCCGCTTGGCGAGGAAGGAGTCGATGCCGTCCCGCGCGTCCTCGGTCTGCATGCTCGACGTCATGACCTCGTTGGCCTCGTCGTAGGCGTGCTCGATGCCGGCCTCGAGCTGGCGGTAGAACAGCCGTTTGCCTTCGGCGATGAATTGCGGCGCCTTGCCGGCGATCTCGCCGGCCAGTTCGGCGACGGCGCTGTCCAACCCGTCGGCGGGCACGACCCGGTTGACCAGACCGTACTCGCGCGCCGTCGGGGCGTCGATGAAGGCGCCGGTCATCAGCATCTCCATCGCCTGCTTGCGCGGCAGGTTGCGGGTCACCGCCACCATCGGCGTCGCGCAGAACAGGCCGACGTTGATGCCCGAGGTGGCGAACCGCGCGTCTTCGCCGGCCACCGCCAGGTCGCACTGGGCCACCAGCTGGCATCCGGCGGCGGTGGCGATGCCGTGGACCCGGGCGATCACCGGCTGGGGCAGGCGGGTCATCGAGACCATCATGCGGCTGCATTGCCCGAACAGGGCGGCGATGGCCTCGCGGCTCGAATCCTGGCGCATTTCGCCGAGGTCGTGGCCGGCGCAGAAGGCCTTGCCGGCGCCGGCAAGGACGATGACATGCACCGACGGGTCGCCGGCAAGGGCATCGAATTCGTCCTGCAGGGCGGTGAGCAGCGCCACCGAAAGGGCATTGAACTTTTCCGGCCGGTTGAGCGTGAGGGTGGCGATTCCGTCCCTGTCCTGGCGCAGCAGGAGCGGTTCGTTGGCCAGAGAGGCGGAATTCGCGGCCATGGATGGGGGCTCCCCGTGTCCGGCGGTCGTGCGATTGGCGTCGACGGCGAATTTGCAGCGTTTGGCGGGTCAAAAGCAAGAACCATTGAGGCACCGGCCTGTGTCCCGATCCGCGGCAGGGTACAAGGAGTTGACCTTTACGTAAACGTAAACTAGGGTATTTCGAACGGCCGGGAACACCTCGAACGGCCGGGAACACCTCGACCGTCCGCGTGAACCGGCGACGACAGCCGTTATGGGGGGTGTTGGCGGAACCCGGAAGCCCATCCTCCGAGAGCCATTTGTCAGGCGGTGATGATCTGCTTCGGTATCCGTTTCCGGCAAACGGGAGGTCAAGGCCGGGGGATCGGAACGTGCGATGTTTCTTGACCTGATAGTTGGTGCGGGACCGTCCGATGGCCGCCGTCGAGACCTATGAGCCGACCGGCACCTTGAAGCCCGTGGCCGACGGTGTGTGGATCGTCGACGGGCCGGTGATTCGGTTTGGCTATCTGGGCATGCGGTTTCCCTTTCCCACCCGCACGACCATCGTGCGTCTGGCCGACGGCGCGCTGTGGGTCCATTCCCCGACGGAAATGTCGTCGACGCTCGAATGCGGGGTCGATGCCCTTGGACCGATCGAACACCTGGTCGCTCCCAATCGCATCCATTACTGGTGGCTTGGTGATTGGGCGGGGGCTTTTCCCGGCGCCGCGACATACGCCGCGCCCGGTGTGCGGGAACAGGCACGTGGCAAGCAACGGTTTGCCGACTACGACCACGATTTGGCGCCGGGCGCCACGTACCCGTGGTCCGGAGATATCAGGACGCTCCTGGTGCCCGGATCCTATTTGACCGAAGCCGTGTTTTTCCATGTTCCTACACGGACATTGATTCTCACCGACCTGGTCCAGAACTACGAGACATCCAAGATTGCAAACCCGTTTTTCCGCTTCATGGCGCGCTTCGCTTGCGCCGACCCGGACGGAAAAATGCCCATTGACCTGCGCCTGACCTTTGTCAGGCACCGCAAGCAGATGGCCGCGGCCGTACGGACGATGATCTCGTGGGCGCCCGAACGCATCATCATCGCCCATGGCCGTTACTACGAGGCGAACGCGGTCGCCGAGCTCGAACGGGCGTTTCGCTGGCTCCCGGGCGTGTGAGGGCGCCCTGAACAGCGTGTACCGAAACGCAGTGTTTTTCGCCCGCCGTGCCTGTCGCCGGGTGCGGGCAAAACAGGGGAGAGCGGATACCGTGCCGAAAATCAGTCCCGAAGAGTTCAACGCCCTGATGGCCAGGGAGATGCCCTGGGCGGTCGCGGTCGGCATGACCGCCGACGCCATCGGCCGGGGAACGGCGACGGTCCGCCTGCCGTTCGACGACAGCATGCTGCGCCCCGGCGGCACGGTGTCCGGGCCGACGATGATGGCCCTGGCCGACGCCACCATGTACGCCGTCGTCCTCGGCGCCATCGGCAGTGTCCGGCTGGCGGTGACCACCAGCTTCAACATCAATTTCCTCCACCGCCCGGGCCCCGCCGACCTGATGGCCGAAGGGCGCCTGTTGAAGCTCGGCAAGCGGCTCGCGGTGATCGAGGTGACGCTCCATTCCGACGGCCACGACGCGCCGGTGGCGCACGCCACGGGCACCTATTCGATCCCGCCCCGCGCCCGCTGAGGCCCGGCCCGCGCGGGGCGTGCGGCGGCGCCCTGCCGCGCCGCGACCGGGGCGCCATTCATGGCGTATTCCGTTGACAGGCAACCGTACACTGCCCTATTCGGTGGCTGGCGGAACCGGGGAATGGGTGTCCCCCCGGCCGTCGGTTTCAGGCGGGCGCCGCCCGGGAGCGGGCGTCCCGTGGGCATCACGGAAGGGTGGATGGATGCATGTCGGGTAAGAAAATCGTCAACTTCGATTGCGAAACGGCCGAACCGAATTCCGGCAGCGGCCAGGACCAAATCTTCGCCGAACCCCGCGAGGTCGTTGCCGATTTCGCTTTTGACCGGAATACCGCGTCGGTGTTTGACGACATGGTCGGGCGCTCGGTGCCGTTTTACGGCGAAATCCAGCGGATGATAAGCGAACTTGCCGCTGATTTCTCGGTGCCGGGGACACGGCTGCTCGACCTCGGCTGCTCCACCGGCACGACGATGCTGGCCATGGACAAGACCGTGAGAGACGACGTCATCCTGGTCGGCGTCGACAATTCCGCCGACATGCTGGAGCAGGCGGAACGGAAGTTTACCGACCAGGGAATGAAACACCCCTACCACCTGATCGAGGGCGACCTGGAGACCTTCGGTGATTTTGACAACACGAGCGTCGCGCTCTTTATTCTGACCCTTCAGTTCATCAGGCCGCTTCAGCGCCACCGCCTGATGGGTGAAATCTACGACGGGCTGAATACGGACGGCGCCCTGATCCTGGTGGAAAAACTCTCCTTCGACGCGACCCTCATCAACCGGCTGTTCATCAAGAATTACTATGAAATGAAGAAGCGTAAGGGGTATTCGGAGATCGAGATCGCCCAGAAACGGGAGGCGCTGGAGAACGTCCTGATTCCCTATCGCCTGGAGGAGAACGTCGAGATGCTCCGCTCGGTGGGATTCAGGCACGTGGAACAGTTTTTCCAGTGGTACAACTTCTCAGGAATGATCGCCCTGAAGTGATTTTCCCGAGCCCCATCCCGCTTGCCGCCGCGACGGATTCCCATGGACGCCCTGTATAAGGTCCCGCTGCTCATACGATGCGGAAACTTCTTCTTCCGCTTCCGCAACGCGGTCTTCCCGCTCGTCCTGGTTCCGGCCATCCTTTTCGTTACGCCGGCGTTTCCCGACAAGACCGTGATGATGGATCGCTGGCTCGATATCCCGATACTGGCGATCGGCGTCCTTGGCGAGGCCTTGCGCGTGCTTGTCGTCGGCTACGCGTATGTGAAGCGGGGCGGCGTCGACAAGCGCATCTACGCCGAGTCCCTGGTGACGCGGGGCGTCTTCGGGCATTCGCGTAACCCGCTCTACGTGGGCAACGGCCTGATCATCCTCAGCCTGCTGCTCATGGCCGACAGCCTGTGGGGCTATGTTCTGGCGGTGCCGTTCTTCGTCTTTGCCTACGTTTCCATCATCGCCGCCGAAGAGCAGTTCCTGCGCCGCAAGTTCGGCCCCGGGTTCGACGACTATTGCCGCCGGGTCAACCGCTGGTTTCCCAACTTTTCCGGATTCCGGCAATCGATCGAAGGCATGCGCTTCGATTGGCGGCGGGTGGTCGTCAAGGAGTATTCCAGCGTCTTCAGCTGGATCCTCGGCATCCTCGCCATCGAGGCCAATGAAACCCTTTGGGCCCCCGACATCGGCGCACACGCGGGATTCCTGGCATTCCTGTCGGCGACGCTGGTTGTTGCCCTGGTCGCCTTTTTCCTGGCCCGTTACTACAAGAAAAGCGGCGCCTTCCAGAGGGCCGGCGCCGGGCGGTAGGGTATCATGGTACCATATGCCTAAAGGCCCGGAGTCTCACGCTTTTTACCGTTGACACGAAAAAAACCTGTGGCATACTCCGCGCCGCATAAGCGGCGCCCGGGGACTCTCAGCCCGCGGCCCGCCATCCGCTTCTTTCCTTTTCCCATGGGTACGGGATCCCGATGAAGACCTATTCGGCAAAGCCGTCTGACATTGACCGGGCGTGGTGCGTCATCGACGCCGACGGCCTCGTGCTCGGGCGGCTGGCGGCGGTCATCGCCACCCGTCTGCGCGGCAAGCACAAGCCGCTCTACACCCCGCACATCGATTGCGGCGACAACATCATCGTCATCAACGCGGAAAAGGTGCGCCTCACCGGGCGCAAGCGCGCCGACAAGATCTACTACTGGCACACCGGGTATCCGGGCGGCATCAGAAGCCGCACCGCGGAGCGCATCCTGAATGGCAAGCATCCGGAAAGGGTGCTCATCAAGGCCGTCGAGCGCATGATCAGCCGCAACCCGCTGGGGCGCGCCCAGATGCGCAAGCTGCATGTCTACAAGGGGGCCGCCCATCCCCACGAGGCCCAGAAACCGGAAGTCCTGGACGTGGCGGCGATGAATCCGAAGAACAAGAGGTAATTGGTGTAAGGCATGGCCGAGGAAACCAAGACACTGGAGGACCTCAAGGACCTCAAGGACCTCAAGGACCTCAAGGATCTCAAGGACCTTAAGGATCTGAAAGAGGTGGCCGAAACAGTGACGCCGGTCGAAGAGGCGCCCTTGCCCGAGCCCAAGATCGATGCCCAGGGTCGTTCCTATGCCACGGGAAAGCGCAAGAACGCCGTCGCCCGCGTGTGGATCAAGCCCGGCCCGGGCAAGATCGGCATAAACGGCCGCGACGTGGAGACCTACTTCGCCCGCCCGGTGTTGCGCATGCTGATCAACCAGCCTTTCCAGGCCGCCGGCCGCGAGGGCCAGTACGACGTGGTGTGCACGGTCAAGGGCGGCGGCCTGTCGGGTCAGGCCGGCGCCGTGCGCCACGGCATCTCCAAGGCGCTGTCCGTCTTCGAGCCGGCCCTGCGTCCGGTCCTTAAAAAAGGGGGATTCCTCACCCGCGACGCGCGCGTAGTCGAGCGCAAGAAATACGGCAAGCGCAAGGCCCGGCGCAGCTTCCAGTTCTCCAAGCGCTGATCCGAGCCGGAAAACCGTTCAGCCGGTGTCTTTAAGATACCGGGTGGCCCAACCCATGTCGTATTGCCGCGCCTGAAGGCCCATCGACCTCATTCACGTGACGCCGGCGGGGGGGCGCCTATGGCGCGGCGAACGGAATCACCCCCGGGATAAGCCACTTCTCCCACA
>JBHHXI010000100.1:0-11722 GCA_046756945.1 Rhodospirillales bacterium | reverse complement strand
ATGGCGATGCGGTCCTCGAGCATCAGACGGAAGGTGGGCAGACCTTCCAGCAACGCGTCGAGCCCCGATGTGCCGGTCGTGTACAGCACCGCCGACAGCCCGTCGTGTTCGGCCATCGGCGCCGTGGTGCGCGCGAGGTTCGCCGATTCCCGGAAATTCAGCGGGTACAGGGGATGGTCCTTGACCAGCACGGCGCGCCCGCTGTCGGCGACGGCCCTGGCCGCCGCCACCAGTTGGCGGGCCTCGTCCGGATTCGACGACAGCGGAACGAATACGGGTCCCCGGGCATCGTAGAGGTCCTTTTCGGAGCGCCGGAAACGGAACGCGCCGCCGATGACGAGGCGCTCTTCGGGCACGCCCCAGGCCGCCGCCTCGGCATGGTAGGCCGGCCCGTTGGCGACGACGAGGTCGGGGACGCTGTCCAGGCCGTCCGGGTCGACGCTGTCGAGTAGTTGAGCTTGTGCGGACCGATCACCGCATGCTGATAGCCGATGGTGCGCACGCCCAGGCGCCGCGCGGCGCGGCACAGGCCCCGTTCCCAGGCGTGATTCTCCCACGGCCAGGCGATGCGCGCCGGCTGCGCCGACGCCAGCCACCGCTCCTGGCAGTGAAGGTACCAGCGGTTCATGGCCGGCGCGCCGCCGCCGTTCTCCTTGTCCGCCGCCCGGCGCACCAGCCACCCGTACCGGCCTTCCGTATGGCGCCGCTCCGGGCGCCAGCGCGCGGCCACCAGCCCGAGCGCGCGGAAAGGGCTTCCCCACCCGTGCAGGCTTGCGGTGCGGCCGTCAGCGGTCAGCTCCAGCGCCCGCCGCGCCGGGCAGTCGGTATGCAGAAGCCGTTTTACCGCCGGCAGCCGCTCCATCAGGACGTCGAAGTAGGCGTCGAAGCCGTGGGCGTCGCTCCAGGGGTGTCCATAGACCAGAAGCACCGACTCGCCCCCGGCGTGGGCCCCGCGCAACCGGCCCAGGCGCAGGGCGGCGATGGCGACCGAGAGGCTGACCCTGCACCGCGCCAGCACCCCCCTCAGGCGCAGGCGCGCCCGCCGCACCCACAACGAGGGCGGCCGCCCCGCCCGCACCCCCGGAATCCCGGCCAGGTGCCGGAACAGCCATGGGTCGTCGCACACCGCGAGACAGGTTTCGTCCCCGGCGGCCATTTCCCCGGTCAGGCGGGACCACGCCAGCATGACGCCGAAGTCGGAGCCCATGGAGCTGCCGGTGGGCGTCACCGCGATGTCGGCGGTCCCGGCCGCGCCCATCTCGCGCCCAAGCCGCCACCACAGCGTCCGACATGCGGCGAACGCGCCTTCTAGGCGGGCAGCCAGACGGGGCAACTTTCTTTCCGCATCCAGCGCCGCTTGCGTGCCCGTGGTCGGAAACCAGAAGCGGTACGAGGCGGGGTCGGGCAGGTCCCGTGAGGAATGGAGAAGAAGCGTCATGGGCGCTTCTCCGGCGGCCCACGGTCCGCGTTTCCAGACCACGTCATTTGTGTCATAGTCACGGCCCTTACACCGCCCGGGTCTTGTGCAGCATCGGAGTATCCCACATGGCCGAAGGGTCCCCCGCGTTTCTCAGGAAGGTCTTTGACAGCGTCCGCGAAGCCAATCACCACGGACTTCTTTGCAACAAGGGCAGTGAAATGCTCGGCGGTCTGTCCGGCAGGAAGACGGTTGGGGCCTTGCAACGGCTGACGCGCCTGTTTGTGGACGATCCTGGCGCCTGCTACGTGGAGATCGGCGTCTTCCAAGGACTGACCCTACTGTCCGTAGCGGTCAACTTTCCCGGATTTCCGTGCTTCGGTATCGACGACTTTTCGCTTCTCGACCCGGAAGGCCAAAATCTGGGGATCGTTCGCGAGAGGATCGAAAAGCTGGGCGCTGGAAACGCTCACCTTATCAACATGGATTTCGAGACCGCTCTCGAGGGCCTGGACGATCACCTCGATGGCCGCCGGATCGGCGTCTATTTCATCGACGGCGCCCACGATTACCGCAGTCAAGTGATCGCCCTGATGCTCGCCCTTCCCTATCTTCACGAGAACGCGGTGATCCTGATCGACGACACCAATTACGCGTTCGTGCGCCAATCCACCCGGGATTTCCTGGTCACCCACCCCGAATTCAAGATGGTGTTCGATGCTTACAGCCCGGCCCATCCCGCCAATATGGACGCGAAAACCCGGGAACGCCACGTCGGTGGCTGGTTGAACGGCGTCAACATCCTGGTGCGAGATCCCCACGGCATCATTCCGGTCATGTATCCACCGACCGAGAGGTCCCGCACCCTCTACGTCAACGAGTGGTTGGTGCACCGTCACCCGTTCGCGGAGTTGGTGCCCGAGGCGGTGCGACTGGCCCAGGCCGTCTGCTCCGGCGATTCTGCGGAGGAAGACATGCGCAAGGCGGATCTGCTCGAGCGTTTCGAGGAAATGCGGGACGTCATCGCCAAACGCTACCCCGACCGCAACACATACAGCGACGTCCTGCCCGAGGCTCGTTTCAACACCTTGCCGTCATAGCCAGTCGCCGCCGGTGAGCGCCAGCATCTGACCGGTGATGAACTGACTCCAACCCGATAGAAGGTAAACGATCAAGGCCGCTGCTTCGTCGGGGTGCCCGCCACGTTTGAGCGGCACGAGCTCGGCGCGTTTTTCCAGATCCTTCCCGGTCTTGTTCAACCAGCGCTGATGGAACCCGCTCTCGATGAAACCAAACCTTACCCCGTTCACGAGAATCGAATGGGGCGCGCCTTCGCGGGCCAGCCCCTGGACCATGCATTCGGTCCCGCGCTTGGCGATGGCGTACGGAAAAGACTGTGGGCTGCCGCCGTGGAGCGCGGACTCGGTGCCGTTCAGAATTATCCGCCCGCCCGTCCCCTGCGCCTTCATTCGCCGCATGGCGGCGCGGGCCAGGAAAAACGGAACGTTAAGATTGATGTTGATGTCGTTCCGCCACTCTTCTCCCGTGAACTCGTCCCAGTGGCTGACGTTGGTGAGCCCTCCGGCCAGCATAACAAGGGCATCAATGCCGCCCGCCTTGTCACAGAACTCCTCCACCACGGCGACGCAGTCGGCGTCGCCCTCGAAAGGACGGACAATGGAAATTACGCGCGCCTCGTTGGCAGCGGGGTGCATCTTGGTCGCCCCGTGGGCGCCGATCACACAGTCCGATCCCTTCAGCAGCATGTCCACCAGAGCTTGGCCAAGCCCGCCGCTGGCGCCGGCGACAAGAATGCGGGTGCCCGGCTCCACCCTTGGAACCCACGTGGGCGGTTGAAAGGATGTCATTGGTGGCGGCCTTTCTCGTCCGTTACGCGCGCCATAAGGGCAACGCCAGCGGGAATCTCACGACGTCCCGGTGTTCAGGCCGTTTCCCGCGGAAATGGTCTTCAGGTCCGACGCCACCATCTCGCGGACGAGCTCCGCAAAGCTGGTGTGGTGGCGCCAGCCCAGTTTCTCGCGCGCCTTGGTCGAATCGCCCCGCAACCGGTAGACCTCGGTGGGCCGGAAGTATTGGGGATCGATCTCGACCAGCACCGCGCCGGTGGCGGCGTCCATGCCTTTTTCCTCGAGCCCGCTGCCTTTCCACTCGATGCGCCGGCCGACCTCGGCGAAGGCCAGCTCCACGAACTCGCGCACGGAGTGGCTTTCGCCGGTCGCCATGACGTAGTCGCCGGGCTCCGTCTGCTGGAGCGTCAGCCACATGCCGACCACGTAGTCGCGGGCGTGGCCCCAGTCGCGCTCCGCATCCAGGTTGCCGAGATACAGCGTGTCCTGAAGACCCAGTTCGATGGCGGCGACGGCGCGGGTGATCTTGCGGGTGACGAAGGTCTCGCCCCGGGTCGGTCCCTCGTGATTAAACAGGATGCCGTTGCAGGCAAAGAAATCATAGGCTTCCCGGTAATTAACGGTGATCCAGTAGGCGAAAAGCTTGGCCACCGCATAGGGACTGTTGGGGTGGAAGGGGGTGTTCTCGTTCTGCGGCGTCTCGGTGGTGTTGCCGAAAATCTCGGACGTCGACGCCTGGTAGAACCGGACCTTCGCCTCCAGGCCGAGCATGCGGATCGCCTCGAGCAGGCGCAGCGTCCCCAGCGCGTCCACGTTGCCGGTGTATTCGGGCGAATCAAAGCTCACCTGCACGTGGCTTTGCGCCGCCAGATTATAGATTTCCGTCGGACCGATGGACTGCACCAGACGCAGCAGGTTCGCCGCGTCCGTCATGTCGCCGTAGTGGAGGAACAGGCGCACGCCCGTCTTGTGGGGGTCCTCGTAGAGATGATCGACGCGCCCGGTGTTGAACGACGACGAACGCCGCCGGATCCCATGGACGGTGTAGCCTTTCTTGATCAGGAACTCGGCCAGATAGGCGCCGTCCTGACCCGTAACTCCGGTGATCAACGCGATCTTGTCACTCATCGTTCACAAATTTCCGAACCAGTTTCAACGGTGATGCTAGTGTCCTGTCTCGGTCCTAAGGCGGGGCGGCGGAACGAGGGCGCTCCGGACCACCACGGGGCACGGGCGATCATCTTAAAACGGGAGGCGCCGAAACGGGGCAAGCCGGCATGGAAGGACTGAAAGCCAAGGTAAGGTTCGTGCAAAGGGGGTTCGAGACGATCCATCAATACGGTGTCTTGAGGGCCTTTCCCATGGCCCTGTTCGAGATCTATTTTGAAACGAAATTCGCATCGAAGACCACCGACATGATTCCCTTCGATGACATGGATATCGAGGAATATTTCAAGCAGCACGGGAACATCTATTTACCGTGTCCCTATTATCTCGCCCACAGGGCCTTCAAACAGTTGGACGTGGATTACCCGGCCAGCGTTTTCGTCGACTACGGGTCCGGCCTGGGACGGATGATTTTTTTCGCCTCCCAGTTCCCGTTCCGCAGGATCATCGGCGTCGAGCTGTCCGAAACCCTCTGCGCCAGGGCGTCGGACACCCTGGCGAAGTATTACCGCAGGCTGGGCAAGCGGTCTCCGGAGTGGCAGATCGTCCAGTCCGATGCGGCCCGGTTCCCCGTTCCCCATGACGCCAACGTCTTTTATTTCACCGATCCGTTCGACGAAGAGATCCTCGATCCGGTGGTGAGGAACATCGTCGACTCGACGGCGGAATTCAAAAGGCCGATATCCGTCGTCTACGTAAATCCCGGTCACCCGGACGTCTTCCTCAGGCACGGGTTCGCCGTGCTGAGATCGGAAGTCAACCGGTACGGCAAGGGGTACATGATCCTGTCCCGCTGATACAGGCCACGGGCCTTCGCCTCACGCGACGACGCGGAACTCGGGCAACGGGACGATGAATTTGCCTCCCTTTTCCCGCCACGGTTTTTCCCTTTCGTAGAACTCGTCGAAGAACGCCCACGGGAGGACCAGGAAATAATCGGGACCGGCGGCGCGCGATTCGGCCTCGGAGACGATGGGAATCCACGTGCCGACCGTGTACTTGCCCCATTTCTCCGGGCTCCGCTCCGACGCCGCCGTGATCACGGTTGAATCCAGGCCGTAGTACTGCAGGATCGTGTTGCCCTTGGTCGACGCCCCGTACACGTAAACGGATTTGCCCTTGGCGGTCTCGTCCCGGATGAACCCGACGCAGCGGCGCTTGTTCTCTTCCAGCCGGGCGATGAACGCCCGGATGTCGTCGATGGTAATGTGCTCGTCGTAGTCGACGCCGGTGCCCCTGTGGTGGCGGGCGAAAATCCGGTAACTGCCGCCGTTCACGTCGTTCTCTTCGATCTTGAACATCTCGAGCCCGTTCGATTCAAAAAGATATTTGAGGGAATCGAGGGAATAGTACTCCAGGTGTTCGTGGCAGATGTTGCCGACGTCGTTCTTTTCCAGCATGGACGCCAGGCACATGAGCTGGGCGACGAAAATGCCGTCCTCGGCCAGGACCTCGCGGGCGTCGGCGATGAACCGGCCGGGGTCCTCCAGGTCATAGAACATGCCGAGGGCCGTGATCACCCTGGCCTTCCCCAGTCCGGCCCGCCCGGCGACGGACCGGTAGGCATCCGCCGTCCAGAAGTCGTGGATGACGTGATCGGCGCGCTTTTCCAGGTACGGGATCAGGTTGTCCGCCGGCTCGCAGCCGACCGTGACGATCCCCTCGGCCGCGAAGCTGGCGAGCAGCGTGCCGTCGTTGGCCCCGATATCCAGCACCACGTCCCCCGGGCCGAGACCGACCATCCCCTCGATGGTCGCGGAGACGTCGCGCAAGGCCGCCCGCATGGTCCCGGTAACCCCCGAGCGGTACCAGTAATGGCGCGCGTACATCAGCTCCATGGGCGCCGTGTGCCTGAGTTGAAGCAGGGAACAGCGGTTGCACATGATCAGGTCCAGCGGCGCCTTCACGCCTTCGCGGCTGTGCGCCTCGTCGACGAAATTGGAGACGTAGAAATCCCCGAAGGAGTGGATGTCGTCCAGCTCTTCGGACCCGCACAGCCGGCACCGGGTGTGCTCGACCACCTCCATCGCCGCGGCCGGCGTCCCGGCGGACCCGGGACGGGCCTTTTCGGGAGCGTTATCGTGACTCATGTCGGGCTTCCAGGGCCATGTCCTCGTCGAACATGGTCTTCACCAGGTCCTTGAAGCGCACCTTCGCCTCGAAGCCGAATTTCAGGTGTGCCTTGGTGGTGTCGCCGACCAGGACGCTGGTGTTCGCCGGGCGAAAGAGGGCCTTGTCGGAAACGACATAATCGGCCGCCTTCAGGCCTGCGTTGCGGAACGCCTCGTCGACGAACTCTTCCACCGAATGGGCCTCTCCCGTGGCGATGACATAGTCATCGGCCTCGGGCTGTTGCAGCATCGTCCACGCCGCCTCCATGTACTCCCTGGCGTACCCCCAATCGATCCTGGCGCTCACGTCCCCCAACACCAGCCGCTCCTGTTTGCCCAACGCGATCCTGGCCGCCGAATTGGTGATCTTGCGGGTGACGTATTCCGTGGATCGCCGCGGCGATTCATGATTGTAGAGGATCCCGGCCGAGGCATGCATGCCGTACGTCTCGCGATAATATCTGGTAAAGTAATAGGCCGTCACTTTGCCGATGGCATAGGCGCTTTGCGGGTTGAACGGGGTGGTTTCGTTCTGCACGGGGTCGTCGCAGCGGCCGAACATGTTGGACGAGCACGGCTGGAAAAACCGGATCCCGGGATCGATCTGGCGGATGATCTCGAGCAGCCTGCCGACGGCGGCGCCGGTGATATCCGAGGAATAGCCCACCATGTCGAAGCTCCAGTGGACATGGTCCTGGTCCGCTTCGTTGTAGATCTCGTCGGGGCGCACGGCCTGGATGATCCTGAACAGGGACGTGGGATCGGCGAGGTCGCCCCGTTCGATGAAAAAGCGTTTGTCGAGCGTGTCCCGGTCGTCCAGCAAATGCCGGATGTTCCTGGTGTTGCCCGTCGACGAGCGCCGCACCATGCCGTGCACGGTGTAGCCCTTGTGCAAAAGGATGTCGGCCAGGTAACTGCCGTCCTGGCCGGTAACGCCCAGTATCAAAGCTTTTTTCATGGGGATGAGCCCTTGGAAGTATGTATCATCAAACCGTTGTTCCCGGATGCGCTAACAGACGAGGTCGCGCCTGCCAGTCCTTGGTTAACGCTCCATGCGATGATAGTGTTTGGCGATTGTCGACCGCGATCCGGCAACGCGCGCCCGGACGGCGCGCCGCCCGCGATGCACGCCGCGTCATCCGGCGGTTTTCGTGTCGGCATTGACAGTGCCGGACGTAAGGTCTTTCTTTGGGGAGCAGACCCTTCCATTAAGCGAACATCGGCTTAACCGCCCGAAAGCATCGGAACCATGGAGCCAGCGGCACAAGCACCCGCGTTACAAGCAACTGCCCCGATGACCGCGGACATTCACGAACAGCCGTCCGCCGCCCAGGAACAGCCGTCCGCCGCCGAGGCGCCCGAGGTCTCCATCGTCATCGCCACCTTCAACGAGCGCGATAACATCAGGGCCACGATCGCGGCGATTCTCCAGCATGTGTCGCAGCCGGTCGAGGTGATCGTCGTCGATGACGGCTCGCCGGACCTGACGGCGGACCATGTGGAGGAACTGGACGATCCCCGTGTCAGGGTCATTCACCGCCGCCGGACGGTCGGCTTTGCATCGGCGATCGTCCGCGGCATCATGGCGAGCCGCGGCCGGCTCGTCGGCTGGATCGACGCCGACATGAGCATCGAATCAAAATACCTTCCGGGCATGATCGAAAAGGCGAAAGATTTCGACGTTGTCATCGCGTCGCGCTTTGTCCCCGGCGGGGGAGACGAACGCCATCCCTTCCGCGTGTTCGCCAGTCGTCTGGTCAACGGGTTCGCCAACCTGTTGCTCGGGTACGGGATCAAGGACTACGACAGCTGCGTCACCGTCGTCAGGCGCTCCGTTTTCGACGCGGTCATGCCCATACCCTACGGCTTCGGGGACTTCTTCATCGAATTCGTCTATGGATGTTGCCGCAAGGGACTGAAGGTCTGTGAAGTGCCCTACGTCCTGTGTGCCAGACAGGGGGGAAAGTCCAAATCCTTTCCCAGTCTCGGCGGGTTTTTGTGGCTCGGTTTCAAATATTGCGTCCGCATCGTCGCCACCCGGCTGCGCCCGGATTGAAGCGGCGGCCCGACCGCCCCCGACCGGGGTGAGAAAACCGTGGCGGAAGTCGGCGCCGGCATGGGGCCTGCCGCGGCTCATTTCAGGATCGCACGCACCGCCTCGGCGACCCGGTCCATCTGGCCGGCCGACAGGGCGACGCCGCTCGGCACGTAGAAACCGCGCCGGCCCAGGTTTTCCGCCACCGGGTACGTTTCGCCCCCGAACAGGCCCATATCCCTGAACACGGGCTGCTCGTGCATGGGCCAGAAGAAGGGACGGGCGCCGATGCCGCGCTCGGCCAGCCGCCGGATGGCCTCGTTCGCGTCGATCGGCACATCATCGGCCAGGACCAGACCGTAAACCCAGTACACGTTCTCGGCATGGTCCGTGCGGGGCAGGGGAAGTTGCACGCCGTCCACATCTCTCAACAACTCGAAATAGTGCTTCCCCATTCGGTTCTTGCGATCGACGGTCGTGTCCAGACCCTCAAGCTGGGCCAGGCCCAGGGCCGCCTGGATATTGCTCATGCGCATGTTCCATCCAAGCCGCTCATGGACGAACCGCTGCCGGCCGAAGCACAGGTTCCGGTACGACCGGCAGCGCTCGGCAAGGGCGGGATCGTCGGTCGCCACCATGCCGCCTTCGCCCGTGGTCACGTGCTTGTTGGCGTAGAAACTGAAGGCGCTGATGTCGCCGAAACTGCCACACGGCCTGCCCTTGTAGGACAGTCCGATCGCTTCCGCCGCGTCCTCGATGATTTTCAGGCCGCGGGCGGCGGCCACATCCAGAACAGGGTCCATATCCACCGGCAGGCCGTAGATGTGCACCGCCATGATGGCCTTCGTCCGGGGCGTGCATTTGGCGGCGATCTGCGCCGGGTCCATGTTCCAGGTGTCGGGATCGCTGTCGACCAGGACCGGCGTTGCGCCGGCCCGGATCACCGCCAGGGCGCAGGAAATTATGGTGAAGGCCGGCAGGATGACCTCGTCGCCCGGACCGATATCCAGGGCGGCGACGGCCAGCTCCAACGCCGCCGTGCCGTTGCAGACGGCAACGCCGTGGGCGCGGCCGGTGGCGGCCGCGAACCGCTCTTCGAACTGGCCGACGAACGGCCCGGCCGACGATATCCAGCCGGTATCGAGACACGCGTTCACGTATTTCCGTTCGTTGCCGGCGAGAAGCGGCTCGTTCACGGGGATGAAATCCGCCATTGTCGGGATACTAAACTCCGTTGCGTGGGGCGTCGGTCGATGGACCGCTGGCGATTCGCGGAAACGCCTGGGGCCGGCGGGCCACCGGCGCCCGCGCCGTCAGCCGGTGATCTTCAAACGGGCCGGCCGCGCGGGCCCGAAACGTTTTTTCTCGTCTTCGCCGAGATACGGGCCGGTCTTGACCTCTATGATGTCCACGTCCTCCAGGACCTCGAAACCATGCCCGCCCGAGACCAGCAGGATGGCGTCCCCCTGCTCCAGGATCCGGCTTTCCAGGTAGGTTTCGTCGTCATCGTAGAAATCGACCCGCAGTTTCCCCTTCCGGAGAACGAGGACCTCCTGGGTGACGGTGACTTCCCGGGGACGGACCTTGTGGGCATGGGGCTGGATGGTCTTCGATTTCGGATGGTTCAGCAGCCCAAGCTGCAGGGTCGCGTCGTCCGCGGTGATGAAATTGACCCCGGGCTCGCCGAAATCCCCGGGCACGATGATGGCAAGAAGCCTGTCGTTGTGGGTGACCCGCTGCACCATGCCCGCGCTGCGCTCCCGATCCATTTTTCAGCGCCGCCCGGCCGACCGGCGAACGCGCCTTCGACGCTGCGCCGGACTCCCGCTCATGGGCGGCTGCGCGCCCGTTCCGCGACGACGACCACGTGGGTGAAGAAATCCCGCGGTCCGAACGAAAAGGCGACAAGGGAAAAGCCGGTCCGGTTGAGCCAGCGTTCGATCTGGGCACGGGACTCGATGGGGCTGAACTCGTCCGGGTGCAATTTCAGATTTTTCTTGAACACGTCGTTGATCAGGTAGTGGGCACACCGCAGCACCCGGTTGGCCAGGCCGTACCTGGGGGGCCAGAACAGAACCAGCCGCCCCCCCGGCCGGACCACCCGGTGGAACCGTCTGAGGATGTTGAGGATGTCGTCCTCGTAGAAATGCTCCACGACGCCCAGATTTGTAGATCCCGGCGAAGGACCCCGCATCGGCCGGAATGTCGAGGATGGAGCCCTGCAACAATGTGCAGTCGCGGCCGTTCAGCGCCCGATAGCGCTCCAGCGCCACCGGCGAGATGTCCACCGCCGTGACGTTGAACCGCTTGACCACGTCCACGTCCACCTGGCCGCCGCCGCAGCCGGCGTGAAGGACCGGCTCTCCGGGCGCGAAATAGCGTTTCATGTAATGATTCAGGGCCGGCTTGATGATGAACAGGCGGTAGATGACGGCGATCACGTCGTAAAGCCGCTTGATGCCGGAGGGTTCGGCGGACCAGCAGGCGTGCCACTCCGCCCGCACCGTGTGGGGGGCCGGTGCACCGCCGCCGGACGGCCGCGCGACGGGCCCATGTCCCCCGGCCGGCCGGGTGGCGGGACGGCTTTCACTGCGGCTTTCCTGGACCTCGCGCACGATCTGTTTCCCACCCGGCACGAAACTTCTCCTCCAATAGGCGCAGGATAGGCGCAGGATAGGGTTAGGTGCGCCGCGTGGGCAAGCGCCGCCCGGGTCTGCCCGGGGTCTGCCGTGCATGGTGTAATCCCCGTGGCGCGGGAATTCCGTAGGCTTCATGGCGGCCGGTCACAGCCGGCATCCCTCGGTTTCCAGCCTCAGGACACCACCGGTTCCGGCTCCCGACACCGGTTGAAACGGGGCCAGGGTCCGCGAGCCGATGGAACGGGTTTCGAACGTCTTCACGATCGTCAGGCACCCCGCCCGGCGCAGGGTTTCGGCAAGGGTCCAGAAGCGGAGGTTCTCGTCGCCGGTGTCGATGATCGTGCCGGTTTCCGGTGACACGCCGTCGGCAAGCAGCAGGTGGGTAATGCCGAGGGCCTTCAACTGCGCGAGGAACCGTTTCGGATCCCGTGCCCGCGGCGTGTGATCGACCAGAATCTGGGTCATCACGTGGGCCGAGTAGTGGG
>JBHHXI010000099.1:0-11856 GCA_046756945.1 Rhodospirillales bacterium | reverse complement strand
ATGTTGACCGGCCAGGACGGCCACGCCAGGTCCATGTCGAAGCGGTCCAGCATCCTGATCACGTCGCCGGCCGTGTACCAGTTGTCGGCGGTGATCCACCTGTTGGTGGTGAACAGGCCGATGGGGAAGCCCGCCCGGTTCATGGAGATGGCGATCAGGTGGCTGAGGGTGTCGTCGCGCTCCTTCATGAAGGGCGCCTCGGACTGTTCCACCGGGCGGCAGTCCCCGGGCATGCCCTTTTCCCTCAGGAAAGTGTGGAAGTGGCCGTGCTCGCCTTCCCGGTGGGCGTGGTAGTAGTACTGTGCGTGGGTGTCCGGGTCGTAGACGTCGCCCGCCGGGTAGTGGTCGAACTCGTAAAACGTGCCCTGCCCGCGGAGCACCTCGGCGACCACGTTGCTGCCGCTCTTCTGGAGCACGCGGTAGCATTCGAGGACCTGTTCCCCCGCCGCGGCCATCGTCTCCAGCTCGCCGGCCGAAAAATCCTTCCATTTGACCATCGGCGCCTCCCTCAGTCCGTTTCGCGGGGTCCGCGCGGGCGTTGCCGCCGCCCGCCGATCCCCCGGTCGTGTCAATGTTCCTGTTGTCCTTTCCGCGGGTACCGTGCGACTCGCCCGCGACGGGATATCGGGGTTGATCGCCGTTAATCGACGGCCGCATCTTGACCTGGATCAATTCCGATCGGGCATTTCGATCACAATCCCTCACAATTTGTTGAACCGGCCGCTGTCCCGGTGGCCCGAACCCAAGACACTCCGCGTCGGCCGCTTATCGCCGGCCGGGTCCCCCGTGCGCCGACGGCACGGGCGCCGTTTACGGGCGGGAATCCTCGCCCAAGCCGGCGGCGGCGGGTTAATGTGCATGCTTTCAAGAGCAGAGGTGCCGCCGTGCATTTTTCCTTCGACCTGTTCTGGTCTTTCCGCAGCCCGTACTGTTACCTGGCGCTGGACCGCATCCTCGCCATCGGCCGGGAATACGAGGTGCGGGTGAACGTGCGCCCGGTGTACCCCATCGCCATCCGCAGCCCGGAATTCTTCAAGCGGGTGAATCCCCAATACCGCCCCTACCACCTCCTCGATTCACAGCGGGTGGCCGACCGCCTGGGCATTCCCTACCGCCGCCCGCTGCCCGACCCCATCGTCATGGACATGGAAACCAACGCCATCGCGCCCGAGCAGCCCTACATCCACCGGCTGACGCGCCTGGGCATGGCGGCGGTGCTGACGGGGCGGGGCCTGGCGTTCCTCGATCAGGTGTCGCGGATCCTGTGGGACGGAACGGTCGACGGCTGGGACCAGGGGACGCACCTGGCCGACGCGGTGGCCCGCGCCGGCCTCGATCTCGAGGTCCTGGACCGGCAGATCGCCGCCGACCCGGCCAAATACGACACCGCGATTCAGGAGAACCAGGAGGACCACGCGGCGGCCGGCCACTGGGGCGTGCCGACCACCGTTTTCGAGGGCGAGCCCTTCTTCGGCCAGGACCGCATCGACCTGTTGGTGTGGCGGATGCGCCAGCGGGGCCTGCCGAAACGCGGCCAAGGCACCGCCTGAAAGGCGCGCCGCGCCAGGGGTTAACCCCTGGACCCCTTCAATCGGGTTCCAAGGGCCGTGGCCCTTGGTGGGGATCAAAAGGGGCAACGCCCCTTTGACCTCATTCCTGCGGCCCGAACCATCCTGCCCGACATATTAGGATTATACGCCTTCACCGGACGGTCCGGGCGCCGGTTTGGACTGGTGTCACAACGACGAACGGGGCCGGACTTAAAGTATATCCCATAAGAAATTCGTATTAAGGCAACGACATATAAATTCATAACAGCTTAAATATGTGTAATTAAGCAATAAAACAGCGTGTACAAAATTTCCTAGAATAATTTACCGGAATTTTGCCCCGGCATACCTCAAATGGGGGATGCGGCGCATATCGCCTTCTCGCTAATATTCTCTTCACGCACGATGAAACGGAGGCTGTGATTTCATTACAGCCTTTGTTCATTGTTTTGACTTTAAGTCAGGGGGTTGGCGGTTGCGGGAAAGAGGCATATTTACCGGTCGCGGCACCACCGGGCCAAGGGCCCGGCGCAATACCCTGTGGATGGGGCTGTTCGGGTTCGCCGCCTGTCTCGTCGCGGCCTCTCCGGGCGCCGCGAAGGCCGGGGTGTCGGACGAGATCGAATGCCTGGCCCTTAACATCTACTTCGAGGCGCGGAGCGAACCGGACGCCGGGCGCATGGCGGTGGGGCACGTGGTGATGAACCGCGTGTCCGATGACCGCTATCCGGCGGGTGTGTGCGCGGTCGTGCGCCAGGGGGGCGAAAGGGTCCGCAACCGCTGCCAGTTCTCCTGGTGGTGCGACGGCCGCAGCGACCGGCCCCGGGACAGGCACGCCTGGCAGCAAAGCAAGGCCATCGCCACGCAGATTTATTGGGGCTTTTCCAAAGACATAACCGAGGGCGCCCTTTGGTATCACGCGGTCTATGTGCGGCCGGCGTGGAGGAAGATTCTGGTGCCCGGCCGAACCATCGGCCGGCACATTTTTTATCGCGACGCAGCCTCCGCGCAGCGGGCGAAGCGTACCGGGGAAGATACTGGGAATGTGGTCCTGCCCGCGGACAAGGTTTCGGTCCTCGAGGTCGCGGGCGCCGATCCGGCGCCGGAAACGAACGCCACCGCGGCAAAGACGGGCCCGTCCGTCTGGCTGCGGATCATGGCGGCCGCCAAGGGGCTGCTGCTGGGGCACTGAGCCGCCGGCCGATGCCGCGAAGGGGTGCGCGTCACCGGCGGCCGGGACGCGACGGGCGGCCCGGAGACATTGCTTTTCCCCCATCAACCTGGGAAAATTGGGCCGGGCAGGGAATTCCTCCCGGACATGCCGGTGAAAGTCCGCCCGCGCCGCCGGCCATGCGGCGCTGCCCGCGGTTCGGCCTTGACCGGAGGCGGCGGACCCCCACATGGCCAGCGAGGCAGCCGGGCCCGTGCGTGGCCCGGTAGAGCGGCGATGAAGGACGGAGGGACAGCGTGAAAAGGGGCAAACCGTTCAGCGTTGTGGTGGACAAGAACGGCGCGCCCGCCGCCGGGGCGGCGGCCGGGCGGCCCGGCCGCGCCGAGGCGGAAGACGCGGTGCGCACCCTCATCCGCTGGGCCGGCGACGATGTGGGGCGCGAGGGCCTGCGCGACACCCCGGCCCGGGTGGTGCGGGCGTACGAGGAGTTTTTCAGCGGGTACGATATGGACCCGGTGGACATTCTCAAGCGTACGTTCGAGGAGAGCGAGGGCTACGACGAGATGGTGGTGTTGCGCGACATCCGGTTCGAATCCCACTGCGAGCACCACATGGCGCCGATAGTCGGCAGGGCCCACGTGGGCTACCTTCCGCGCCGGCGGATCGTCGGCATCAGCAAGCTGGCGCGCCTGGTGGAGGCCTTCGGGCGCCGGTTGCAGATCCAGGAGAAGATGACGGCCCAGATCGCCAACGTCATCGACGAGGTCCTGAATCCCAAGGGGGTCGCCGTGGTGATCGAGGCGGCGCACCATTGCATGACGACGCGCGGCGTGCACAAGCCCGGCGCGATGATGGTGACCAGCCGCATGCTGGGCGCGTTTCGCGACAACCCATCGACGCGGCGCGAGTTCCTGGCCATGATCGGCAACCCGGCGGGCGGTGAAATCCACTTCGTCTAGCAGGCTGCTGAAAAACCACCCATGTGCCGTCCTATCCTTCGAGACGCCGCCCTTTGGGCGGCTCCTCAGGATGAGGATTCTCATATAATCAAACACTTACCCCTCATGCTGAGGAGGCGCGGAGCGCCGTCTCGAAGCATAAGGCACCAGCAACGCCCTTTTTCAGCAGCCTGCTAGGTCGTGTTCCCCTGAACGGGAGTTGAGTCAGCGGCGGGGCGCCGATGTCGGCTTTGACGCCGACACCGGTCGCCAGACCGGCGCACTCGGACACGTCGGCCCGTACGCATGTGTAGGGCGTACAGCCAGGCGCGTCAGAGGTCCGAAACATTGCGAAACCGGATGGGCGGCGATCCCTCCTGAATCGGCTCAAATCGGCTCAGGTGGCGGCCTCACGATAACGCGTCTAAGATCGGCGTCGGCTTATCCCTCGAGGACAACACCCTATGCTCAAGCTTGTCTCAATCTTTGCCGCCGTGTTCCTTGCCGAAATGGGGGACAAGACCCAACTGGCGACTTTACTGTTTGCCAGCGACCGAAACCTGAGCCCGATCATGGTCTTCTTTGCCGCCGCCTCGGCCCTGGTCCTGTCAACGGGTATCGCGGTTCTGGCCGGCAATCTGGCCTCTCGCTATCTGGAGATGTTGCCCCTGAAAATGATCGCCGGGATCGGCTTTGTCGCCATCGGGGGATGGTTGCTCGTCGAACATTTCCGGGGTGCATAATTGGGGGTGGGGAAAACGGGTTGCCGTCCGCGCCAACTGGCCCCAGACACGGACAAAGAGGTACGGCCGCCACGGGGTTCCGGTGCCCCCGTTCCTGCTGATACGCGTTAATCCAATGAATGTCCGCTCATGGTCGAACCCGGCAGTCCGCCGGGTTCGTTACCCATGACCGGCGTCGACCCGTGGGCGGGCATTGCCACGCCCAATACCGGTAAATTAGTCCATGACCTAGCCCGGCCGGGGGTTTGGTTTTATGATCCCTTCCGGGCAGTATTCCACTATTCAACGATATTGGGCCGTGTCATGGCCGGACCGATACACGTCACGGAATGCGGTTACCTGGATCCCGTGGCCGCGTTCACCCCGTTCGCGGCGGAGCCGTTCGCCCTGCTTTTCGACTCGGCCCTCAAGGACCCCGACCACGGGCGGTACGCCTTCATCGCCGCCGACCCCTTCCAGACGCTGGTGGCGAAGGACGGAGAGATACGCCTGGGCGATCGATGCTTCTCCGGCGACCCGTTCCTCGCCCTTGGTGAGGAACTGGCCCGTTACCCCCAGCACAGCCTGCGCGACGTTCCGCCGTTCCGGGGCGGGGCGGCGGGATTTTTCGGCTACGACCTCTGCCATCACCTGGAGAAGCTGCCGGCCCCGCCCCCCGAGAGCGACGATGTGGCGTTCCCCGACATGGCGCTCGGGTTCTACGACGTGGTCGCCGCCTTCGACCTTTGGCAACAACGCGCCTGGATCATCTCCACCGGGCACCCGGAACGGGACCCCGCCAAGCGCGAGGACCGCGCCGCCGGGCGCGCGCGCGCCTTCCGGGCGAGGCTTGAAGGCGCCCCGTCGCCAAAGCCTCCGGCGGTGATCGGGTTTCCCGTTTCCTGGGAATCGAACTTCACCCGCGACTCCTACCAGGCGTGCGTGGCCCGGGTCGTCGACTACATCTGGGCCGGCGACATATTCCAGGCGAACCTGTCCCAGCGATTCCTCGCCCGCCTGCCGGAATATTTCGACCCGTTCGCGCTCTATTGCCGGCTGCGCGCGGTGAACCCGGCGCCGTTCGCCGCCTACCTCAATTTCGGCGACGTGGTCCTGGCGTCCAGCTCGCCCGAGCGCTTCCTGCGGGTGCGCGGCGACAGGGTCGAGACCCGCCCGATCAAGGGCACCCGGCCGCGCGGCATGGTGCCGGCCGAGGACGTGGCCCTGGCCGAGGTGCTGCGCGAGAGCGCCAAGGACCGCAGCGAAAACGTCATGATCGTCGATCTCCTGCGCAACGATCTGTCGCGGGTGTGCCGCGACCACAGCGTCCACGTGCCCGAGCTTTGCGTCCTCGAAAGCTATGCCACCGTGCATCACCTGGTGTCCACGGTGACCGGACGCCTGCGCCACGGCATGAGCGCGGTGGATCTTCTGCGCGCCGCCTTCCCGGGCGGGTCGATCACCGGGGCGCCCAAGGTGCGGGCGATGGAGATCATCGCCGAGCTCGAGCCGACGCGGCGCGGCCCGTACTGCGGGTGCATCGGCTACGTCGGCTTCGACGGGGCGATGGACACCAACATCGCCATCCGCACCCTCGCCTTCAAGGACCGCACGGCCGTTTTCCAGGCCGGAGGCGGCATCGTCGCCGACTCCGATCCCGCCCTCGAGTACGGCGAAACCCTGGACAAGGCGAAGGCGCTGTTCGCCTGTTTCAAGGCGCCCGCAACGGACCGCGCGGTATGATCCTGCTCATCGACAACTACGATTCCTTCGTCCACAACCTGGCCCGGTATGTCGGCGAACTGGGACGCGACCGCCGGGTGGTGCGCAACGACGCCATTACCATCGACGAGATTTCGGCGGCCGAGCCGCAAGCCATCATCATCTCGCCGGGGCCATGCACGCCCAACGAGGCCGGGATTTCCATCGACGTGGTGCGCCAGCTCGGGGCCCGCGCGCCCATCCTCGGCGTCTGCCTCGGCCATCAGTGCGTCGGCCAGGTCTACGGCGGTGAGGTGAAGCGCGCCCAGCGGCCGGTCCACGGCAGCACGTCGCTCATCCATCACACCGGGGAAGGCCTGTTCGAAGGCCTGCCCAATCCCCTGCACGCGGCGCGCTACCATTCCCTGATCGTGGAATTGCCCGACGACAGCGAGCTCGACGTCACCGCCACCAGCGAGAACGGAGAGATCATGGCCGTCGCCCATCGCCGCCATCCGGTCTTCGGCCTGCAGTTTCACCCCGAATCCGTCCTCACCGAGCACGGCCACGCCCAACTGGCGAATTTCTTCAGGTTCACCGATCATTGGCATTGGTCTAGAACCTAAGATTGAAAATTTCTTAAGATATTACAACTTAAAATTCACCCCGTCCGCCCCGCCGGGGCCTGTTCATTTCCGGCGCAAACCATATGGCGCTTGCCCTTGGGTCCGGATTCCGTTTAGGCTAAAAAACGTTCTCCGGCTCTAACGCGCTGCGCGCAAGGCCGTGACCCGGACTTTTGCATTCGCCGGGCGAACAAATCAAGAAGCGGCCGTTTACGCCGGAGGGGAGATGGTTCTATCCGTCAACCGGTCCGGACGGCGTGTTGTCCGGACGCTGTAAACGAGAAGATAGTTCCTTAAATTCGAAACTGGTTGACCCTGCCGTGTTGGGTGGGCGCCTGTCTATTCAGCAAACCGGGTTCCTCCAGTGAACAAGATAGGGAGGATCTAGAACCATGAGGAAAATCATATCGTTGTCGGCGGCACCTTTCCTGGTGCTGGCGACGTTCATGTTCACGGCGACGGCGGCGGTTGCGGAAAATCCCAAGCTGGTCGTTCAGATCACCGTCGATCAGCTGCGCGGCGACATGCCCTGGCGGTACTACGGCCGCTTCGGAAAGGGCGGTTTCCGCTATCTGATGGACGGCGGCACGTCGTTCTCCAACGCCCATTACACCCATGCCACGACGTTTACCGCCGTCGGCCACGCGGCCCTGTTCACCGGCGGCAACGCCGCCCAGCACGGCCTGGCCGGCAACGACTGGTATGACCAGGCAACCGGAGAGCGGGTCTACTGCGTCGAGGATCCCGACAATCCGATCATCGGCAAGAAACCGTCGGCGAAGACCAAGCATAAGGGAACATCGCCGCGCAACCTGACCTCCAGCACCATCGGGGACGAGCTCGTGCTCGCCTCGGGCGGGAAATCGCGGGTGTTCTCGGCGTCGATCAAGGACCGGGGCGCCATCCTTCCCGGCGGTCAGCTGGGCAAGGCGTTCTGGTACTCCTCCGGTTCCGGGAAGTTCGTCACCAGCACCTATTACTACGACGCGTACCCGGCCTGGGCGGCGGCGTGGAACAAGGCCGATCACGCGGGCAAATACCAGACCGGCACCTGGACCCTGAAGGAGGCGAAGTCGAAGTACGTTTACGGCGCCGCGGACGACCGTCCTTCGGAAAGGGGCTACAAGCACCTGAAGGCGACCTTTCCGCACAAGCTGGGCGCGAAGAAGAAAAAGAGCTTCTACAAGGCCCTGCGGTTCACCCCCATGGGCGACAAGGTGACGCTCGACTTCGTCAAGACCCTGATGAAGAACGAGAAGCTCGGCCAGGGCGACGCCACCGACATGCTGGCGGTGAGCTTCTCGGCGACCGACTATCTGGGCCATGCGTACGGGCCCAACAGCCTCGAGTACGAAGACAACATGCTCAGGCTGGATGCGACCCTGGCCGACTTCTTCGGCTACATCGACAAGACCGTCGGGTTGGACAAAACACTGATCGTGTTGTCTTCCGACCACGGGATCGACGCCGTTCCGGAAAGCCTGAACAAGGGATTCTACATGACACGGACCGGCGAAGGCGCCGGGCGTCATAACCCGAAGAATTTCCTGCTGCGCGTCAACGCCGCCCTGCAGAAGCGCTACAACAGCAAGGAACCCTTCGTCGTCGCGTTCTGGAATCCGAGCCTTTATTTGGAACTGGCGACCATCGCAAAGCTCAACCTCGACCTGGCGGAAGTGGAAGGGGCGCTGAGAGAGGAAATCCTCAAGGTTCCGGGGATCGCCCTTGCCGTGACGCGGACGGATCTTCTGAGCGGAAGCGTGCCGGACAACCCGATCATGGACAAGGTTCAACAGGCCTTCCATCCGACCCGGTCGGGCAACGTCCTGATCGTCCAGAAGCCCGGCTGGTACCTGTATCCCAAGGTCACTCTGTTCGCCGCCATGCACGGGTCCCCGTATTCCTACGACACCTATGTCCCGATCATGTTCGCGGGGCCGGGGATCAAGGCCCAGGTCGTCAACCGGCTGGTCGCGCCGACGGACATCGCGCCCACGATCGCCAACTATCTGGGGATCAAGCCGCCCTCCGGTTCGGTCGGTCTGGTCCTTCCCGAGGTCGTGGACGGCACCAAGAGCGCGGCGAAGAAGACGATGTAACGACCACGTAACGCGTGTCGCAGGCACCGCCCGCCACGGCCGCCCGGTCCGATCCGGGTCCGTGCGGGCGGTGTTTCGGCGGCGCGTTTCCGGCGACGAACAGCCGGGCGGCCGACTGCGCGCCCGTGGCCTGTCGCGCGCCCCCGGCGGCCCGCCCCGAAGGCGACCGCGATGCCACCGACGACAATGAACGCCGACACACAAGCCCCGCCGGCCCCCGAACCCCCCGTTGCCGGGCCCGGGGACCGGGCCCACGTCCCCCCGCTCGTCCGCCTCAGCGGCGTGCGCCGCGAATTCGACGGGCGGGTGGTTGTCGACATCCCCGACTGGACCGTCGCCGCGGGCGGGCATTGTCTTGTCCTCGGGCCGTCGGGCAGCGGCAAGACCACCGTGCTGAACATCGTCGCCGGCCTTCTCCGGCCGACGGCCGGCGCCGTGAGCATATCGGGCCAGGACATCGGGGCCCTCGGGCCGGGCGCGCT
This sequence comes from Rhodospirillales bacterium, assembly GCA_046756945.1. GTDB lineage: Bacteria > Pseudomonadota > Alphaproteobacteria > Rhodospirillales > 2-02-FULL-58-16 > JACZQZ01. Next base: position 2,567 of record JBHHXI010000099.1, on the reverse strand, counting down.
CGACGTCTTCCGCGGCCGTCATATCGGGATCGTGTTCCAGACCCTGCACCTGATTTCGGCCCTGTCGGTGGCCGATAACCTGCACCTCGCCCGCTACCTGGCCGGATTGCGGCGGGACGAGGCCCGCCTGCATGGGGTTCTGGAAAGCCTCGGCATCGCCGGCATGGCCGCGGCCCGTCCCAGGACCCTGAGCCAGGGGGAAGCGCAGAGGGTGGCGATCGCGCGGGCCGTCATCAACGACCCCAAGATCATCCTCGCCGACGAGCCGACCTCGGCCCTGGACGACGGCAACGCCGGCCAGGTCCTGAATTTGCTTGCCGAACAGGCGGACATGTGCGGCGCGACCCTGGTCATCGCCACCCACGACCTGCGCATCCGGGACCGCTTCGACGCCGTCCTCGAACTGGGGGGGGCGCCATGAACCTGCTGACGCTGAGCATCGCCTATATCCGCGACCGCGCGCTCAATACGGCGCTGAACCTTCTGCTGCTGGCCCTCGGGGTGGCGACCATCGTCGTCCTGATGCTGTTCAGCGACCAGTTCACGAACCGCCTGACGCAGGACGCGCGGGGCATACACCTGGTCATCGGCGCCAAGGGCAGCCCCTTGCAGTTGATCCTGTCGACCATCTATCACGTCGACATCCCGACCGGGAACATCCCGGTGAAAGAGGCCGCGATGATCGGCAAGCACCGGCTGATCAAAAGCGCCATCCCGCTGGCCCTCGGCGACGCCCATCGCGGGTTCCGCATCGTCGGCACCGAGCACGGGTACCCCGCCATATACCGGGCCGAGGTCGCCGAAGGGCGGCTGTGGGAGAAACCCTTCGAGGCGACCATCGGCGCCCGGGTCGCGAAAAAAACGGGGCTGAAGGTGGGCGACACGTTCGCCGGCGCCCACGGCGTCGCCGGCACCGGCGCCGAGCACGAAGATAACCCCTACCGCGTCGTCGGCATCTTCAAGCCCACGGGCGCGGTGATCGACCGCCTGATCATGACCCCGGTCGAAAGCATATGGATCATCCATGAAATGAAGGATAAGGCCAAGGCCGCCAGTCCCATGGACATGATGCAGGCCCCCGAAGACCGCGAGATCACCGCGCTTTTGGTCCGCTACCGGTCGCCGATCGCGGCCATTTCATTGCCCCGTTTCATCAATAGCCGGACCGGCATGCAGGCGGCCTCTCCGGGGTTCGAGATCAAGCGCCTGATGGCTCTGGTCGGGGTCGGCATAGACACCCTGCGCGGCTTCGGCCTTTTGCTCATCGGCACCGCCGCGCTGAGCATGTTCATCGCCCTTTACAACGCCATGCAGGAACGCCGGTACGACCTGGTCATCATGCGCAGCCTGGGCGCGACACGGGCCACCCTGCTGCGCCAGGTGGTGCTCGAGGGCCTGATCATGGCCGGCGCCGGCACGGTGTTGGGGATCGTCCTCGGCCACGCCGTCACCGGGCTGCTCGGCCAGGTCCTGCCCCAGGCCAGGGCCATGGGCCTGAGCGGCGTTGTCTGGCTGCCCGCGGAATGGTACCTTTTCCTGTTGGCCGCCACCGTGGGGATCGTGGCGACGGCGTTGCCGGCAGCCCAGGCGTACCGGGCGGACATCGCCGTTACGCTGGCCTCACGGTAGGAAAGAGAGTCGGATAATGGGTCTTTCTTTTGTCAGGCATTTGCCTGTCCTCGCCCTCGGGCTGGCGGCGTTCGCCCTGTCGGTCACCCTGGCGTCGCCGGCCGCCGCCAAGAGCGACTTCGACAACGTCAAGGTCTATGGCGACAAGACCGTCAAGGACCTGATGGAGGCGTCACGCGACGGCGCGGTGTCGTGGAAGACCTTGCAGAAGGTCACCGTGGACGTGAAAGACACGAAAACGGAGACCCTGTTCATCCCCGAGTTCGGTCAGTCGGTTGCCGCCCTTGACGGCAAGGAAATCGAGATCGAGGGGTTCATGTTCCCCCTGGTGCCGACCACCGACATACCGGATTCCGAAGACCACTTCCTGCTCAGTTCCATTCCCGCCAGTTGCCCGTTTTTTCATATCTACGGCGGGCAGATCATCGACGTGATCGCCGTCGACGAAATCGAATTCGACGAGGATGAGCCGGTGCGGCTCAAGGGGCGGCTGGAACTCCTGCGCGACAACACCGACGGCCTGTTCTACAGGATGACCGGCGTGAAAATGGTCAATTGACGCCTCACCCCCTTCGTGTCCGCCGACACGGAAGCGCCCCGCGTTCGAGGGGCGCTTTTTATTTGCCGCCGCCGCCCGGCGCCTGCCAGCCTGCGCCCTGGTCGGGGTCGGCGGCGGCGTCCTCGTCCGGGGGTTCTGCGCGCCGGGGGACGGGTTTCTCTGGGCGCGGTTTCTTGCGCGCCGCGGTTCCGGGAATCTGCCAGCCCTGGTCCTGGTCGGGGTCGGCGGCGGCGTCCTCGTCCGGGGGTTCTGCGCGCCGGGGGACGGGTTTCTCTGGGCGCGGTTTCTTGCGCGCCGCGGTTCCGGGAATCTGCCAGCCCTGGTCCTGGTCGGGGTCGGCGGCGGCGTCCTCGTCCGGGGGTTCTGCGCGCCGGGGGAC
>JBHHXI010000098.1:0-11872 GCA_046756945.1 Rhodospirillales bacterium | reverse complement strand
GGAGCGGCGGGATTTGAACCCGCGACCCCTACACCCCCAGTGTAGTGCGCTACCAAGCTGCGCCACGCTCCGGCACCGTGCGCCGGACGGGGTCCGGCGCCGGGCGCGACTATACGCGCCCCATGGTTGGCGCGCAATATAGGGTCAGTCCTTGGGAGCGGCGCGCAACAGGTCGCGCAGTTCCTCCAGTTCTCCGAGCACGTCCGCGAGCTCCGCCCGCTGGCGTTTGTCGAGGACAATTCCCTCCCGCTGGCTGTCGTCGTCGTCGGTGCCGGGGGGCGTCTTGCCGTCGTTTCGCCGCAGCAGTTTCTGCACGCCCTTGATCGTGTAGCCGTCGTCGTACAGGAGGTCGCGGATGCGGCGCAGGAGAAGCAGGTCCTCGGGACGGTAATAGCGCCGCCCGCCGCCGCGCTTCAGCGGCCGGATGTGGGGGAACTTGGTCTCCCAGAACCGCAACACGTGCTGGGGAAGCTCGAGTTCCCCGGCGGCTTCGCTGATGGTTCGGAATGCTTCCGCCGATTTCCTCCCCCGGCGGGAAAGATTTTTTTTCTCAACCGCTTCCGTCATGGTCAGGATGTCATCCCAGGCCGCCTTTTGTCGTTGACTCGGCTTTTCAGCACCTGGGAGGGACGGAAAACCAGTACCTTGCGCGGCAGGATCGGCACCTCTTCGCCGGTTTTGGGGTTGCGCCCGATCCTCTGGCCTTTCTGGCGCACCGAGAAGGTGCCGAACGATGAGATCTTCACCGTTTCCCCCCGCGCCAGCGCAACCGATATCTGGAACAGGACCGCTTCCAACAACTCCGCCGATTCATTCCTCGAGAGACCGACTTCCTGATACACGGCCTCGCCGAGTTGCGCACGGGTGATGGTTACTCCCGCCATGCCGTCCTGCCCCCGCCCAAGCCTAATCACCACATTTTATAATTAGTACGTAAAATCCTATCGTTACGCGGGAACGGCGTCAATATCACAGAAATTGCCTGGTGCGGAACGCCCGCGCGTTCCCCCGCCCCGCGCGCTACCAGCGAACCAGGCCCGCGGCCCAGGTGAGACCGCCGCCCATGGCCTCCATCAAGATCAGATGTCCGGACTGTATGCGGCCGTCGCGTACCGCCTCGTCAAGGGCCAGCGGGATGGAAGCGGCCGAGGTATTGGCGTGGCGATCGATGGTTATGACGATGCGGTCGTCGGGCAGACCCAGCCGGCGCGCCGTGCCGGCGAGGATGCGCTTGTTCGCCTGGTGGGGCACCAGCCAGTCGATGTCGGCCCGGGTCAGGTTGTTGGCTTCCAGCGCCTCGTCGACGATGGCGGCCAGATTGATCACGGCGTGGCGGAATACCTCTCGCCCCGCCATGCGCACATGGCCGACCGTCTTCGTCGAGGCCGGCCCGCCGTCGACGTACAGGATGTCGCACAGGGTGCCGTCGGAATGCAGGTGGGTGGACAGTATTCCCGGCGCGTTGTTTGGCGCCCCTTCCCGGTGGCCGCCGTCGGCGCGCACGACCACGGCGCCGGCCCCGTCGCCGAACAATACGCAGGTGGACCGGTCCTTCCAGTCGAGGATGCAGGAAAAAACCTCGGCGCCGATGAGCAACACCGTGCGCGCCTGGCCCGCCTTGATGAAATTGTCGGCGATGGCGAGCCCGTAAACAAAACCCGAGCACACGGCCTGGATGTCGAACGCGGCGCCGTTGCGCATGCCCAGCATGGCCTGGATCTTGGTGGCGGTGGCCGGAAACGTGTTGTCGGGCGTGGTCGTCGCCACGAGGACGAGATCAATGTCCTGCGCCTTTACATCGGCGTGTTGCAGGGCCTTCTCGGCCGCCTTGAAACCAAGGTCGGAGGTCTTCTCGCCCGCGGCGACGATATGGCGTTCGCGGATGCCCGTGCGCGTCACGATCCACTCGTCGGACGTGTCCACCATGGTCGCCAGTTCGGCGTTGGTGAGGACGCGTTCGGGCAGATAGGAGCCACACCCAATGATCCGCGCGCGTACGGTCATCAGCTGGCGACCGCCCTCCGCGGGGTCCGCTGAGCGGTGCCGAGATGCGCCAGGTCTCGCTTGATGCCCTCGTTGAAACTGTGGGCGATCATCTCCACCGCGATGCGGATGGCGTTGGCGAAACCGAGCGCGTCGGTGCCGCCATGGCTCTTCACGCAGATCCCGTCCAGGCCCAGCAACACGGCCCCATTGTAGCGGCGCGGATCGACGCGCATGCGGAACGTGTTCAGCGCCGACCGGGCGAGCAGGCCGCCCAGGCGCGCCAGGGGCGAGGCCGACAACGCCTCTTTCAGGAATTGACCGAACAGCATGGCCGTGCCTTCGGCGGTCTTCAGCGCGATATTGCCGGTAAAGCCGTCGGTGACGACGACGTCGACGGTGCCGGCGCCGATGTCGTCTCCCTCGACGAAACCGTAAAAGCGGATGGGCAGGTCTGTCTTCTGCAGGGTGGCGGCGGCGTTCTTGACGGCCTCGTTGCCCTTGAGGCCTTCCGCGCCGACGTTGAGAATGCCGACCGACGGCTGCTCCAGGCCCAGGACGTTGCGCGCGAAGAGCTCGCCCATGACGGCGAACTGCACCAGGTTGTCGGCGTTGCATTCCACGTTCGCACCGAGGTCGAGCATGACGCTCTCGCCGCGCCGGGTCGGAAAATAGGTGGCGATGGCGGGACGGTCGATGCCGGGCAGCATCTTCAGGGAGAACTTGGCCATGGCCATCAGCGCCCCGGTGTTGCCGGCGGAAACCAGCCCCGCCGCCTCGCCCGAGCGGACGGCGTCGATGGCGAGGCCCATGCTCGAACTGCGCCCGGCGCGCAGGGCCAGGGACGGTTTTTCGTGGTTGCTGATGACGCTGTCGGTGTGGCGCACCTGGGATATGTCTCTTGCCCGGGGGAAGCGGTCCAGCAGCGGCGCCAGGCGCCCTTCGTCGCCAAAGAGCAGGAAGTCCACCTGGGGAAGCCGGGCGCGGGCGATGTCAACCCCTTCCACGACCATTTGTGGGGCGTTGTCACCTCCCATGGCGTCCAGGGATAGGGTCAATCGCGTTGACACGTGAGGATATCCTCGTTGCCTGTGCCAAAAGACGTCAGGCTGCGTCGACCGACTCCGTGACCGCGCGGCCCTTGTAATGGCCGCAATAGGAGCAGACGTGGTGCGGGCGCTTCAAGTCGCCGCAATTGGGGCATTCCTCGTACACCGCCGATTTTAGCCTGTCGTGCGCGCGGCGCATGTCGCGGCGCGACTTGGAAACCTTTTTCTTCGGGACAGCCATTTGGCGATACTTTCGATCGAATGAGGCCTGTGGCACGGGCGGGTGCTTACATAAACATAAATGCGGGTCGGGGCAAGGCGCTTGGGCGTTTCCCCTGGTCTCCACACAGACTATTTCGGCTTCTCCTTCAGCCGGGCGAGCACCGCAAAGGGGCCGGCGTCCCCGGTGTCGTCGTCGCCGCCGCTTTTGGAACCGCTGGAAAGGCCGTCGAAAGCGGCCCCCGGGGCGCGCGGAAACGGGTCCAGCTCCAGGGCCAGTTGCTCGGCGACGGCCTCTCCCACGTCGACGGCGCCGTCGGTGAAGGGCTCGGGAGCCTCCTCGGTGTCCGCGTCGGTGATCAGGCCGCCCGCCTCCTCTGGCGGCTCGGCGCCGTACAGGCGCTCGAACGACGCTTCGATGCGTGTTGTCACGGGCTCCAGGGTGACCACGCAGGCCTGGGTAACCTCCGCCGCCAGGGCGCCGTGAACGCGGACAAGGCCACCGTCGACGGGGGTCAGGCCGACCTTGGCCGTCAGGCTGTCCAGGGCGAGCAGGCCGAAACGCCTGGCCAGGGCGGCCCGTTCGTCGGCGTCGGCCTCGATGTCGATGACGGTTTCGCCGTCCTCCAGGCTTTCCACGGATACGGCACGGGAAAACTCGGGCGCCGGGCGCTGCGTCATGCCGTGTCCTCCCCCTGCCCTGGCCCGGGGGCCGCGGGGGCGTCCCCCGCACCTCGTTGCCGGGGGGACACCCCCTGTGTCCCCCCGGGGGCCGGTCCGAACCCGACCTCGCCGGCCATCACCCGGTCGAGGCCCAGGGCGTCGAGCGCCGCCGTTTCGCGCCGCATGTAGCGGACGAGGGCGGCCACGTCCCCGTTCCGCGGGTTGGTCTTGCGGAACAGGTTGCGCCTGAGGGCGTCGGCCAGGGTCGCGTCTTCGGCGGCCAGGCCGGCTTCGTACGCCGCGAGGCGGCCGTAGAAGGCCTTGGCCATGGTTTTGATCCGCTTGGCCACGCCCAGATCCCCGACCCCCATCTGGCGCAGGTTCTGATCCATGTCGGCAAACATGAGGTCGAACAGGGCCTGGGCCAAATCCGCGGTCTGGGCGTGGTCCCGCTTGAGCCGGCGCAACAGGAGAAACGCATGCATGGCGATCATGTCGAAACGCCCGTCCACGGTGTCGGGCACGCCGCAATGGCGGTAGAATCCAGGCCGGCGCGCCTGCTCCACCACTATAATATAGAGTGTACGCGCGGTTTCCTTCACGCCGGACCGGCGGAACAGACCGGGGAACTTCATCGGCCGGTCCGGGCCGCCACGGCGCCCCGGATACCTGCCAGGATTGACAAGCGGCGCCGGTAGGTCCAATTTTTGCTATTATCCATTGTCTTGCCGTTTAACAAGGGGTTGTCGCCGAACCTGGGCGACGGGGTTTAAGAAAATATGCCCAAGGTCGATTTATCAAGACCTCTTTTGCGGTGCCTTGCCATGGCCGCCGTGGTTCTTGCCGTTGTCGCCTGCTCGCCCCGCATAGACAGCCGGGGCAACCTTCCCGATCCGGATAAGCTGACGGAGATCAAGCCCGGCAAACACACCCGCAACGATGTGGCCGAAATCCTTGGGTCGCCGTCCAGCATCGGCGTGTTCGATCAGGAGACATGGTATTACATCTCCAAGCGGACCGAGGCGTTGGCGTTTTTCAAACCCGACGTCGCCGAACGCCAGGTGATCATCGTCAGCTTCGACAAAAAGGGCGTGGTGACCCGCGTTGAGACCCTGGGCTTGGAACAGGGCCATGCCGTCGAGCCGGTGGACCGGAAAACCCCCACCGCGGGCACCGAACTGACCATCATGCAGCAGCTCCTGGGCAATATGGGGCGCTTCAACAAGGCCAAGCAGTAACTCCGAAAGTCGAAACGCCCCGGCCGTTTCGATGTGCGAAGCCCGTGATCGCGCGCCGCCGCCCCGTCGCTCTCACGCGAGGATGGCGAGGAGCAGGATGGCGACGATGTTGATGATCTTGATCATCGGGTTGACGGCGGGCCCGGCCGTGTCCTTGTAGGGATCGCCGACGGTGTCGCCGGTCACCGCCGCCTTGTGGGCATCGGATCCCTTGCCGCCCAGGTTGCCGTCCTCGATGAACTTCTTCGCGTTGTCCCAGGCGCCGCCGCCCGAGGTCATGGAGATGGCCACGAACAGCCCGGTGACGATGGTGCCGAGAAGCATCGCGCCGAGCGCCGAAAACGCCTCCGCCTGGCCGGCGATCAGCGAAATGGCGAAATACATCACCACCGGAGCCAGCACCGGAAGCATGGACGGAACGACCATTTCCTTGATCGCCGTCTTGGTCAGCATGTCGACGCAGGTGGCGTAGTCGGGTTTCGCCGTGCCTTCCATGAGGCCGTCGATTTCCTTGAACTGGCGGCGAATTTCGACGACCAGCTGGCCGCCGGCGCGGCCCACGGCCATCATGCCCATGGAGCCGAACAGGAAGGGCAGCAGGCCGCCGACGAAGAGGCCGATGACGACGAACGGGTCCTGGAGGCGGAAGGACACTTCGATGTCCGGGAAGTAGTGGCCGAGTTCCTCGGTATAGGCGGCGAACAGCACCAGGGCCGCGAGACCGGCGGAGCCGATGGCGTAGCCCTTGGTCACCGCCTTGGTGGTGTTGCCGACGGCGTCGAGCGCGTCGGTGATCTTGCGCACGTCGTCCGGCAGGTCCGCCATCTCGGCGATGCCCCCCGCGTTGTCGGTGACCGGGCCGAAGGCGTCCAGGGCGACGACGATGCCGGCAAGGGCGAGCATGGTGGTGGCGGCGATGGCCAGGCCGAACAGGCCGGCGCTCATGAACGAGACGACGATCCCGGCGCAAATCACCAGCACCGGCGCCGCCGTCGCCTCCATGGAGACCGCCAGGCCCTGGATGATATTGGTGGCGTCGCCGGTGGTCGAGGCGCTGGCGATGCTCTGCACCGGGCGGTGGTCGGTGCCCGTATAGTATTCGGTGATCCAGACGATCAGGCCGGTGACCGCGAGGCCGGCGACGGCGGAGACGAAAAGCTGCATCCCGGTGATGGCCCGTCCGGCCATGTCGAAGGACGCGTCGAAGCCCAGCATCCAGCCGATGACACCGGCGATCAGCACGGCCGAGATCAGGGCGCTGGCGATGAGGCCCTTGTACAGCGCCCCCATGATGCTCTTGCCGGCGCCGAGGCGCACGAAGAATGTCGCCGCGACCGAGGCCACGATGCAGACCCCGCCGATGGCGAGCGGCAGTTCCATCATGATGCCCTGGGCCGGGCCGGAGAAGAAAATGGCTCCCAGCAACATGGTCGCCACCACCGTCACCGCATAGGTCTCGAAAAGGTCGGCGGCCATGCCGGCGCAGTCGCCCACATTGTCGCCCACGTTGTCGGCGATGACACCGGGGTTGCGGGGATCGTCCTCGGGAATGCCGGCCTCGATCTTGCCGACCAGATCGGCGCCGACGTCGGCGCCCTTGGTGAAGATGCCGCCGCCGAGACGGGCGAAAATGGAGATCAGCGAAGCGCCGAAGCCGAGCGCCACCAGGGCCTCGAGCAGATGGCGCATCCCTTCCGCGCTGCTTGTGTCGATCATGCCGCGCAGGACCACGTAGTAAACGGTCACCCCCAGCAGCGCCAGCCCGACGACCAGCATGCCGGTCACCGCGCCGGACTTGAACGCCAGTCCGAGGGCGGTATCGAGGCCGCGGCTGCGGGCCGCCTCGGCGGTGCGCACGTTGGCCCGGACCGAGACGTTCATGCCGATGTAGCCGGCGGCGCCGGAGAGGACGGCGCCGACGAAATAGCCGATGGCGACAGTGAGTCCGAGGCGCAGTCCGAGAAGCACGCCGATGACCGCGCCGGCCAGGGCGATGGTGGTGTACTGGCGGTTCAGGTAGGCCCGGGCGCCTTCCTGGATGGCGGCGGCGATTTCCCCCATGCGCTCCGTCCCCGCCGGTGCCGCCAGCACCGAGCGGATCGCGTAGACACCATAGGCTGGCGCGAGGAGGCCACAGGCGATAACAAAGATGGAAACGTTCGACATGCTTGGTGAACCCTCATGCGGCCGGCATGTCCCTCCGCAGTCCACTGGCCGCGCTCAACCGATGGCCGATGAATACCCGGGAAACGCCGATTTGCTGTATGGCCGGAAAAACCGGGGGGAAAATGCCAGAACCGTTTGCAGAAAGCAACCGGGCTTCCCGGCGATGGACAAACGGGCGCCGTGCCGGTCCGGCGACCGCCGGTTGCGGCCGTTCGCCCTCAGCGGCTGGGAATTTCCAACACCGCCTGGACGAGGACGCTCTTGATGACACCGGGCCCCGTCACTTTGTCGCCAAGCAATTGCAGCCGATCCTTGATCAGGGCCACGTCGACGCGCTTCTCTTTGCTCAGGTGGCGCGGGATAAAGCCATAGAGGTCGCTCAGGAACGCATCGTTGAGGCGGGGCAACAGGCGGGCGATCTCGGATTCGTTCTCCACGTTGGCGGCTTCCAGCTTGAGCTGGATCTGGACCGTGGCCGCCACCTTGTCCCCCTGGAAAACGGGAATGACCAGCGCATCCATGGTGACGAAACGGGGCGGTTCCCCGGATGGCCCCGTGGCCCCTGTTTCCACCGCCTCCGCTTCCGCCTCCACTTCGGCGAACGGGCCGATGCCGAGCCATTTCAGCACGCTGACCGTGCCCCCGGCGAGCATCAGAACGACCGCGACCGCAATGACGATCTTTTTCACCGCTCGGTACTCTCCGTCATTGGTTCCGCATTATCACGGTTGAGGGGGCCTTGGAAAGTATCGGGCCGGGGGTTGCGCCGTTCAACTCCGGAAATGGCGGTACCCGTTTTCAACAAGTTCGATCCGGCGGCCGTTTTCGTCGATGACGCGGACACCGTCGCCTTGCGTTTGGTCGATCCGCCCGATCGCCGTCAGCGGCAGGTCCAGTTCCCGGGACAGCCCGGCCACGGTGTCGGCGGACTCCGGCGGCGCGGTGAAGAGAAGTTCATAATCGTCGCCTCCGGCAAGCACGGTTGTCAGGCGCTCCGCATCCGCCTCGAGGGCGGCCCGGCCCGCCGGCGACAAGGGAACACGCGCCGCTTCCACCGTGGCCCCCGTGCCCGAGGCGGCGCAGATATGGCCCAGGTCCGCCACCAGCCCGTCGGATATGTCCGCCGCGGCGTGGGCCAGGCCGCTCAGGCGCTGTCCCAATGCGACGCGCGGTTGCGGCCGCAGGTAACGCTCGCCGAGGGTGTCGCGCAGCTCCGGGGCAAGCCCGGGCAACTCGCCCCGCAACGCCGCCAGGCCGAGGGCGGCATCGCCAATGGTGCCGGAGACGTAGACCGCGTCGCCGGGCCGTGCCCCCGAGCGCCGCAGTTCGCGCCCCTCGGCGACGGTTCCCAGGGCACAGAGCGTGAGGGTCAGGGGCCCCGGCGTGGCCACCGTATCGCCGCCGATCAGGGTGACCTGGAAAGACGCCTGATCCGCCGCCAGGGCCTGGGCGAAGCGCTCCAGCCAGCCGTCCTCCACGGTCCCGGGCAGGGCCGCCGAAAGGGTGTAGGCCAGCGGTTCGGCGCCCATGGCGGCGAGGTCGGACAGGTTCACCCTGAGCAGCTTGGCGGCCACGGTGCCGGCCGGGTTTTCCGGCAGGAAGTGGACGCCGGCGACCATGGTGTCGGTGGTCACCACCAGGCGGCGGCCGGGCTCGAGCGCCAGCACGGCGGCGTCGTCGGTAAGCGCGAAAGCGCCGGGCTCGGCGGCGGAAAGCGGAGCGAAGTGACGGGCGATGAGCTCGAACTCACGGCTCCTGCGTTGTCTGCCCACCCTTGGTCTCCTCCATTTCCCGGGGCCGCAGGGTGCGGGCCAGGTGGTCGAGAACGCCGTTGACAAGGCCGGTTTCGGCGCCGGCGAAGAAGGCATGGGCCACCTCAACGTACTCGTTGATGACGACCCGGGGCGGAATGTCGCCGCGCGCCAGCAGCTCATACGTGCCGGCCCTGAGGATGGCCCTCAGCACCACCTCCAGGCGTTCCACGGTCCACTCCGCCGACAACGCGGGGCCGATCATTCCGTCCAGTTCCTCGCGGCGGGCGGCGACACCGCGCACCAGGTCGGCCAACAGCGCGCCGTCGGGTTCGGCCAGGTCCGCCGCCGTGTCGTCCTCGCCGTTCACCTTCCAGCGGTCCTGGAGAAAGGCGCCGAGGATGGGATCGGCGGCCGCTCCGGCCATGTCCATTTCGTAGAGGGCCTGGACCGCGGCCAGCCGGGCGGCGCTGCGTCGGCGGCCGGCGGACGCCCTTCCCTCCCCGCCGCCGGCGGTCTTCACGCCGGCATTCATTGCACCACGAGACGAAGCGTTTTCTTGAGGTCCATCATGTGCAGGCACGTCCTTGCCGCGGTGGCGCCCTTGTTCGCCTGATCCACGGCGGCCCGGGCCCAGGCCTGCTCGTGCGTGTCGCAGGTGAGGATGCCGAAACCGAGGGCCACGGTGTAGGTCACCGACAGGTCCATGAGCGCCCGGCTGGCCTCGCGGCAAATGTGTTCGTAGTGGTCGGTCTCGCCGCGGATGACGCAGCCGAGCGCGATGAAGCCCGCGTAGCGCGCCGATCCCGAGCCAAGCTCCATGGAGCGCACCGCGAAGCGCACGCCCGCGGGCACCTCGAAGGCCCCCGGTACGGGAAGGCGTTCATAGGACACCCCCTCCTGGTCGAGGACCGCCGTGGCGCCCTTCGCCAGCTCGTCCGCGATGTCCTTGTAGAACCGGCCTTCGACGATGAGCACCTGGGACCGCGTGTTCATTCTTCAATCCTTTGGTGCCGGGATGGGCCGCCGCTCGACGACGCTCAGACCGTAGCCCTCGAGGCCGATGATGGTGCGCTTGGTGTTGGACAGCAAGATCATCTCGCTGACACCGAGGTCGAGCAGGATCTGCGCCCCGACACCGTAATCGCGCAGCTCTCCGGCCGGCGGCCCGTCCTTGCCCAGGGTGCCGCGCAGCCGGTCGGACAGACTGGTCCGGCGCGGTTCGCGGATGAGCACGACAACGCCGCGTCCTTCCTCGTCGACCATGCGCATGGCCTGATGGAGGTCCTCGGCCTTGCCCGAACCGGTGTCGCCGAGCACGTCCTCGAGGACGTTCAGGGCGTGCATGCGCACCACCACCGGACCGTCCGCCGACAGGTCGCCTTTGACCAGGGCGACATGCTCGGCGTACGCCGTCCGGTTGACGTACAGGAACATCTTGAAGGCGCCGCCGTAAACGCTGTTCAGGGTCGCTTCCAGGGTGCGTTCGACAATGCGGTCATGGCGCAGCCGGTACGAGATGAGACTGGCGATGGTGGCGATCTTGAGGCCGTGGGAGCGGGCGAACGAGACCAGCTCCGGCAGGCGGGCCATGGTGCCGTCTTCGTTCATGATCTCGCAGATCACGCCCGCGGGATTGAGCCCCGCCAGGCGGGCGATGTCCACCGCCGCTTCGGTGTGGCCGGTGCGCACCAGCACGCCGCCGTCGCGCGCCTCCAGGGGAAACACATGGCCGGGGCAGACAATGTCCTCCTGCCCGTTGGTCGGGTCGATGGCGCAGGCGATGGTGCGCGCCCGGTCCGACGCCGATATGCCCGTGGTCACCCCCTCGCGCGCTTCGATGGACACGGTGAAGGCGGTTTGATGGCGCGAGGTGTTTTCGCGGGCCATCAACGGCAGGCCCAGCTCGCGGACCCGTTGCGCGGTCAGGGACAGACAGATCAGGCCGCGGCCGTGCTTGGCCATGAAGTTGATGGAGTCGGGCGTCGCCATCTGCGCCGGCACGATCAGGTCTCCTTCATTCTCGCGCGTCTCGTCGTCGACGAGAATGAACATCCGGCCGTTGCGGGCGTCCTCGATGATATCCTCGATGGACGCCAGGTGCTGGCGGTGGGCCACGGCTATTCCTTTCCCAGAAGCCGCGCAACATACCGCGCCACCATGTCGATTTCCAGATTCACCGCACGGCCCGGCTCAAGGGTGCCAAGGGTGGTCACGGCGCGGGTGTGGGGAATGACGGTGACGGCGAAACGGTCCTCGACGATTTCGTTGACGGTCAGGGAGACTCCGTCGACGGCGACCGATCCCTTGGCGGCGATAAAGCGCATCAGGTGATCCGGCGCCGCGATGGCGAGGCCGAGCGACTCCCCGTCCGGCGCCGCCTCGGCGATGCGGGCCACACCGTCCACATGGCCGAGCACCATGTGGCCGCCCAACGCATCGCCGACCTTGAGGGCCTGCTCGAGATTGACCGGCGTGCCCGCCTCCCAGCCGCCGAGCGTGGTTCTCGACAGCGTTTCCGCCGAGGCCGACGTGGCGAACCAGCCGCCGCCCTTGTCGATCACCGTCATGCAGATGCCCGCACAGCAGATGGAGGCGCCGACCTCGATGGCGTCGGTATCGTAGCGGGTGGCGAATTCGATGCGCTTGTCCCTGTCGCCCCCGATGGCGCGCACGTGGCCCATGTCGGTGATCAATCCGGTGAACATGATTAAGGACCTTAACCCAATATCAAGCTATCTCGGGAGTATTCTGGATTTGTGCTAAAGTCTTTCACACCCAAGGAATCCGCAAGGTCCCGGAA
>JBHHXI010000097.1:0-12025 GCA_046756945.1 Rhodospirillales bacterium | reverse complement strand
CCGTCGGTTCGGGTACCGTGATGCACAAATCGCACACGAAGTCGGTCGTGGAGGAGGCATTATCCGGGTTTACCCGGATCAGCACGCTATAAAACGGCGCGATCCGTTGAAGCATCGCAAAGGTCCATTCGCGGTGCGCGTCGAAGCTGGGGGCCCCGCCCGCCACTGCGAAAGTCAGGATGCCGCCGCGCTTGGGCGTCTCCTGGGCGAGCGCACCAAGCGCTACAACCGTCAGTATGCACGCTGCCGCCAGGGTGACTGAAGTTCGATGTATGATGCCAGGCATGTCTCGGTCCTCCGTGCTGATCACGAGTCCCGTTGCTGCCCCGCCCGAGCTACCTCCACCGAAATGCAACCCAGGCGCAGACACTGCCGGGGCAGGGTTTCGGGCATCGTTTTTCTTGCCTTGGTTCGCCGTGTGGCGAGCTTAGGACCGCACGCCTCCTTTTCCCCAGCCCCCCGAACTTAAAGCAGCGCAGGAAGAAGCGTCGGACTTGAAGACATACTAAACTACAAAGCCGCGATTACAAAGGCACGTGTGCGGATTCAGCGATTCAGACAAATCGCGGACCAACCAACTCTCACGGCTTCGCGTCACCCGGAAGTTATTCCCCCGGACGTGTGGAGCGGGGCGCAACCTGGAAGGAAAGTCCCGGGCAAGGTGGCGGTGGCGGTGTAAGGGGCCTGCTTTGGCAACTCGTACCGAAAGGAAGGCGGCGCCCTGAATGTCCGATTCTGGTTGATCCCGGACTTTAGGCCTGTGTGCCACCGGCTACCGGATCATCCCGGAAAGCGGACATAGGCCAGCAGCGGCTCGGTCTTCGCTCATGAAAAAGACCACGCCCTAATGCCGATAGCGGTAACGGTGCCCGTAGCCAGAATGGCCGCCGTAGCCATGGCGATAACCGTGGCCGTGCCCGTGGCCGTAATATCCGGGCCTATAGTAATAGCCACCACCGTAGCCGTACCCGTAACCGGGGTATCCGCCGTACGGGTATCCGTCGGCGCACGCCCCAACCAACAGGGCTGCCAGGCCGAGGAGCAATACGGCCTTTCCCGCCCGACGTCCTTTTTCAACGCGCATTGACAAGTGCCGCCTCTTTTACGCGATCATTTGCGCCCTGCGCGCGCAGCAGGTCAAGCAACCCCGCGACACCGTGTCGCTTGACCACGGCGCCGAACTCGGAACGGCGGGTGACAAGCAGGCTCAATCCTTCCTCGATCACGTCGACGATTTTCAGGGCGCCGTTACCGGCCCGCACGCGGTAGGCAACGTGGAGCGGCGCACGGCCGGGAAACCCGAGTTCCGTGGTCACCAGGCTGTCACGCTTGTTGACGTGCTGGACCTGAATGATCCGAAGCCGGAGGGTCTCGAAAATCTTGCCGGCATCATCGCCGAAGCGCGCGAAAATGGATTTGCGGAAGATCTCGAGGCGCAGGGCATAGGATTCGAGAACGAACGTGCGGAACAGCGTCACATATTGCCGTCGTTGCGCCGGCGTCGCCGCCCGCCAGTAGCGGCCGAGGACAAAGTGCCCGATGGTGTCCACATCGAAGTATTCGGACAACAGCTCCCGGAGATACCGTTTTCGCTGGTCGGGGCTGGACTCCGGACCTTTGATCACGTCAATGGTCTTGTCGCCGAGGGCCTGAACGAACGCCCCGGGGTCGACCTCCGTTGCCCGCGCCGTGCCGGGACCGGCGCCCGTAAGAACGAGGACCGCGCACGCGGCGACGATCACCAACCAACGCTGCGAACCGATCAACGGGCGCGCCACGGGCGCGCCGGGGCGCGGCGCCCGTTGACGCTGCCCGCTGCGGCGGCCCGGTTCCGTCACGGAATCCATGTGACGACCGTAAGCCCCGGTTAATCCTTGTATCCGGGCTTGAGAACGAGATATCCCAGGCCGCCGGAGACGCCGAGTCCGCTGCTGCCCTCGAGCGCCAGGGGCTGCAGGGAGATATTCTTGGAACCGCCGCCGATGAGGGCGCCCGCGCCCGCGCCGACGCCGAACGTGGCCGAGCCCTTGCCGCCGACGTACGTGCCGGCCAGGGAGTGCGCGCCGAGGCTCGCGTCCGAGGTGCCGCCGAGGACCATGAAATGGGTGGTCTCGGTACGGTTCCAGTTCAGATCGACGCCGAGGCCGATGCCGGTCTCGCCGTTGTAGGTCTCCTGGCCCTCGGGCGTCTTGAACCGGCACGTCACCTGCACGGTCGAGTGGATCAACAGGTTGCGCCGCGTCCCGTCGATGCTGTTACAGGTCAGCACGCCGAGCTCGACTCCGCCGCTGGCCATCGCCTCGGGAACGGGCAGCCCGAGCAGGAGCACGCCCGCCAGGACCAGGCCCGGTGTAAGATGCTTGTACGGTTTCATGTCGACTCCTCCTTTCCGGTGTTGCGGATTCTCCGCGCCGGTTACTGTTTGATCTTCCAGGTCCCGTCGCCCTGCCGGCAGGCGGTCCCGTAGGCGTTCTTGCTCTGGCCGCCGACGGTGACGTTGGTCTGGTATTCCCGGCAGTTCCGGCCGTCGGCGGTCTGGTAGGTCCGCGTCGGAGTGAAGGTTCCCGAATGGCCGGAATCCGGATTGTGCCAGCGCGCGGTCTGGCCGGCCGGGGTGTATTCAAGGGCGCTCTGGGCGGCGCGCTCCGCGTGCGCCTTATCGGCCCTGTCAAGAGATCTGCCGACCTCTCCGCCGAGGTAGGCGCCACCCAGGGTGCCGATGGCGACCGCGGCGAGCTGCCCCGTGCCGCCGCCGATCTGGGAGCCGGCGAGGGCCCCCAGGCCGGCGCCGAGCAGGGTACCCAGGGACCGTTTCGGGTTGTTCTGGATGTCGGCGCAGGCCGACAGCGAAAGGACGATCAGCGCCGCCGATGTGATGCGTGTGATGTTCATGTTCCCGCTTCTACTCGTTTACTGGGTGTGGTTCGCCAGCCACGCTTGAGCCATCTGCCGGGCCCGTTGGAGTCGTTCCGGCGAGAGCCGTTCGGCGATTCGCTGACGGAATCTGGCCGCCCTTTTCCGGTTTGTCGGGGAGGAATAGTTGACCTCGGCCAGGGCGATCCACATGTAGGCCTGGACGTCGTCCCGGCGAACGCCTTCGCCGATGGAGTACATGAGCCCAACCACCTGCTGGGCCCGGGCGTCGCCGGTCGCGGCGACACGCAGCCACTCGCGAAACGCCGCGCCGTAGTCTCCCCGCGCGTAAGAAACCTTTCCATCCTCGAAGCCCGCCTGGGCCGAGAACGTTCCGCCGAAGAACAGCGCGGTGGCAAAGATGGAGCGTCTCACGGTGTCGATAGCATCGGGACCGGCGGTATCGGTGCGAATGTTTGTCATGACCGTTTTCACTTCATGTTCCGGGTTGCGCGGTAGGTGTTCCCGACACTCGGCTCCCGGGCGGCATCGGCCTGTGACGGCCGTCACACCCCCCGATCAACAAAACATCAACTAAATGTGAGAGTTACATCGTGCGTGGTGGGTGCCGGCGACGGCGTGGCGGCAAAATAAATCTCCACCACGACGGACGGGGCGCGTTTACCCGGGCAGATTTGCGTCCGTGAGTTCAGGGTCGCCATTTTCCGGCATGTGATGGAAATTCAAAATTTCTGGAGTTCCGACGGGGCCGATCGACGGCGGTTTCCCACCGTGGCGACTTCGAGGACAGCCGCGGACGCGCTCAGGTGCCGGCGCGCGACGAGGTCCGAAAGCCCCGCAACGCCGTCGTATGGGCGCGATTTAACGTCGGTGCGCTCTTTGGGGCTCCGGCGGATGGCCGTTAGCGGAATTTCTTGAAGACGTCGCCGATCTTTCTCTTCTGCCGGAGGACCTCGGCCTTGTTGCTCTTGCCCAGCCGGCACCCGAGAAGGGTGTTTTCGCCGATCACCTCTTCCGGCGGGCGCGTTCCCCGGGCCAGGCGGACGGCGACGACCAGGTCCGATCCGATGGCGGCGGCGATCGCCTCGAGGAGCAACGCGTCAGCGCCTGCCGGATCCAGTTGCCTTCCCGCGAGCCTGACCGGATGGGCAAAAAGATGCCGGTTGACGATGTCGCGAATGTGCGGCGTCCATCGACATATCGCGTCCGCGTCGTCCTTTTCCCGAACGTCAAGGTATGTCGCGACGGAGGTGGACACGGTCCGTCCGTCTTCCCCGACGACCGGAACAGAGAACGGAAACATCTGGATGGAGAAAGCGTCCTGGTTGGCCCACGCCGGCGGAGTGGCCAACAGCAAAACCGTCAATACCAGGACTGTGACCTTACGCATCCCGTCTCCAAGTTGGGATCCGCCCATCACTGTGGCGCCGTCCAAACCGGCGCCGGCGAATAATTCCACAGGAGTCGTTAAAATTTCTTGAACACCCCAGGGCCCGGGAACAGCAGATAGGGCCGCCGGAACCCGGCGGCGGGCCGGTCATGGGCGCCGGTCAACCGGTCTCCAAGTTCCCTCGTGGGAAGCGCGCACGCCCGTGGCCACGCGGGCCTCGCAATGGCGGGCCAGCGCCTTGCGGTCGGCAAACGCGGACGCGCGCACCGGTTCGTGGAACGTCACCTCGACCGCCGCGCCCCGCAGCCCGAACACGCGTACGAGGTGGCCGAAAAATTTCGCATCCCCGTACCAGGCGTAGCACGCCTCCAGGCCGCCGGTGAGCGGCCGCCCGTCCGCGTAGCGTGGATAGGTCACGGACACGGGCTGAATCCAGATGTCGCGGCCCAGGCGCCGGGGCTTCACGATCTCGAAAAGGGCGCTCTTGAAGGGGAGCACCCGCCGGCCGTCCGAACTGGTGCCTTCGGGGAAGATGATCACCGACTCTCCCATGGCCAGCCGGTGGCGCAGCTCGGTGATCTCCACCGAGGCCCGGGTCGCCGTCCGCTCGATGAAGATGGTCCGCTGAAGTTTCGCCAGGGGCCCGAACACCGGCCACCGGACGACCTCGGCCTTGGCGACAAAAACCGCGTCAAGAAACCCGCCCAGGACCGCCACGTCCAGATAGGAGACGTGATTTACCGTGTACAGGACCGGGCCTTCGCCCACCGGGTGTCCACGCACGCGCACCCTCAACGCGCACAGCCGGGAACATCCCCGGTACCATGACCGCGCGACGGCGGTCCGGACGGGGCGGCTTAACGGTGCCGCGAAAAGGTAGGGAACCAGCAGGACCACCGTCATGACGACGAAGGCGGCGCAGCGGACGATGGCGCGAAGCGGCGAGACGCTTAGTGGAGCCGCTTCATCGGCGCAACGCCGGAGGGCCGGTAGTGGCGCCGGTATTTGCCCGTCAGCCGGTCGGTCTTCACCAGTACGCATACGTCCACCGTATTGAACTGCCTGTCGATTACCGCCCCGTCGCCAACGAAACCGCCGAGCCGCATGTAGCCCTTCAACAGCGGCGGCAGCGCCGCCATCCCGATGTCGTCACCGACCACCGCCCGCGGCAGGAAACGCATGTCCACGTACCGGTGGCTGAGCGCCCGCGGGCGGAAGCTCTCCGGTGCCAGGCGGCGGTGGTAGAGATATGAGAGGGCGACGGCGAAGCGTGTGGGATCGGTCCCCGTGAAGCTGCCGCAGCCGAACAGAATCTCCACGTTGAACGCGCTCAGGTACTTCGAAATTCCCCGCCACAGGAGCTGCATGACCGCGCCCTGGCGGTAGTCCCGGTGCACGCAGGAGCGACCGACTTCGGTCACCTCGCCCGGAAAAAGGAGGAGCGGCGCCAGGTCGTACTCCTGGGCCGAGTAGAAGCCCTCGTGCGCCGTCGCCACGGAGCGCCGCATCAGCCGGTAGGTTCCGACCACCCGGGGCTTGCCGTCGACGGGCGCGTGGTCGATGACCACGAGATGGTCACAGTACGCGTCGAATTTATCGACGTCGCGCGCCCGCCGTTTCATCAGCGGCGTCGGCCGGGCTGCCAACTCCTCGTAGAAAACCCGATACCGGAGCGCCTGGGCCGCTTCGATTTCGGCCGCCGACTCCGCGAGGCGAACCTCGAGGGTCTCCAATCCCAGAACCACCATATCTTCCGGTCTCCGTTGCGGTGACAACCCGACACGCATCGACCGTAAAAGCGGGGTATGG
The DNA here is from genome assembly GCA_046756945.1 of Rhodospirillales bacterium. Taxonomy (GTDB): domain Bacteria; phylum Pseudomonadota; class Alphaproteobacteria; order Rhodospirillales; family 2-02-FULL-58-16; genus JACZQZ01. Next base: position 5,952 of record JBHHXI010000097.1, on the reverse strand, counting down.
AATTCCATAGGGCTGCGCATTTCCGGGCGCCCGGCGGTGTCCGCCCTGTGCACAGCGCCGCCCCGGGTGGTGGCAGTCCAAAAATTTTGGATTTCCACCCCACCGCTTCACGGTCGAGGCTCGAAGGACCCGGAGGACCCGGCAACCGGGTGGCGAACACATCACCCCAGGATAGGCGGCTGATCCATGGCACGACTGGCGATGCACCGGCGATTGTATTTGGGATTGTTGCTGTTAGGCCTCGCCGGCTGCGCCAGCATGGCCACCCGCGGGCTCGCGGAAAGCCTTTCCCAGGCCATCGTCAACCATGACGACCCGGCGACGGTTCAGGCCGGGGCGCCGGCCTACCTGGTGTTGCTCGACGGCTTCATCGACGAGTCCCCCGACGATCCGGATTTGCTCATCGCCGGCGCCCGGTTGAACGGGGTCTACGCAACCGTTTTTGTCGAGGACGCGGAGCGCGCCCGGCACCTGTCCGGCAAGGCGCGCGCCTACGCAAGGCGCGCCCTGTGCCTGCGCCAACCGCCGATGTGCGCCCGGGAGCGGCGGCATTTCGATGAATTCGCGCCGCTGCTCGCCGCCATGACCGTGGCCGACGTTCCCGCCCTCTACACCTACGCCACCGTCTGGGCCGGTTGGATTCAGACGCGCAGCGACGATTGGGACGCAATCGCGGACCTGCCCAGGGTCGAGGCCATGTTGGAGCGGGTGGTGGCCCTCGACGAGGGGTACGACCGTGGACAGGCCCACCTGTACCTGGGAGTGATGCGCACCCTGCTGCCACCGGCCCTGGGCGGCCGGCCCAGGGATGGCCGGGCGCACTTCGAGCGCGCCATCGCGCTTTCCGGGGGTCGCAACCTCATGGTCAAGGTGGAATTCGCCAGACGGTACGCCCGGCTGGTGTTTGACCAGGCCATGCACGACCGCCTGCTGCGCGAGGTGCTGGAGGCCGATCCCCGCGAACCGGGGCTGACGCTCAGCAATACCCTGGCCCGCCAACAGGCACGGCAACTGCTGGCAACGTCGAAAGACTATTTTTAGGAGCGAATCATGTCCCGTAACCGAATGGCCCTTCTGGTCCTCATCGCGTGCGTCCTGGGCGCGCTGCCGTTCGGCGCCGGCGCGCAAACATTGAAGATCGCAGCCGTCGTCCCGGATGGAACGGGCTGGATGCGGGAGATGCGCACCAGCGCCAAGGAGATCACCGAGCGGACCGACGGCCGTGTCAGGTTCAAGTTCTACCCGGGCGGCGTCATGGGCAACGACAAGGGCGTCCTGCGCAAGATCCGCATCGGCCAGCTTCACGGCGGCGCCCTTACCGCCACTGGATTGACAGCCATATACCGCGACACGGTCATCTACAACCTGCCGTTCATCTTCTGGTCTTATGCCGAGGTCGATTACGTGCGCAAGTACATGGACCCGCTCATCATCGACGGCCTGAAAGAGCGCGGTTTCATCAGCTTCGGACTGGTCGAGAACGGCTTTTCGTACTTTATGTCCCGGCGGCCGATCCGCACCCTGGACCAGTTGCGAAAACGCAAGGTGTGGGTCCCCGACGATGAAGAAGTCGGCCGCGCCGTATTCAGGGCGCTCGATGTCTTTCCCGTTCCCCTGCCGCTCACCGACGTGCTCACGGCCCTGCAGACCGGGCTCGTCGATACGGTTCCCAATTCTCCGGTCGGCCACATCACCTTCCAGTGGCACAGGCGGGTGAAGTACTTCATCGACAACCCGCTCCTGTATCTCTACGGCTCGCTGGTTATCCAGCGCCGGGCCTTCGAACGGCTGAGCAGCGAAGACCAGGCCGTCGTCCACGAAGTCCTGGCGGCGTCGTCGGCCAGGCTCGACCGCCGGAACCGCGAGGCCAATCAGCGGGCACGGATGGCCTTGCGGCGTCAAGGCATCGTCTTCGTCACCCTGGTGGATGAGGATCTGCAGAAGTGGCAAAGGGTGATTTCCGTTTCGGTTGGCGGGCTCAGCCGGGACGGCGTGCTTAGCGCCCGAATGCTGACAACGCTCCGGGGCCATCTGGATGACTACCGACGCACCGCCCTCAAGTCCGAATAACGGGCTCCTGGGCCGCCTGGCGCGGCTGACGGCGGCGATCGAGGACGGTCTTCTCGTCACCCTCCTTTCGGCGATGATCGTTTTGGCGGGAAGCCAGATCGTGCTGCGCAACGTGTGGGATGCGGGCCTTTTCTGGGCCGACCCCCTGCTGCGGGTATCGGTCCTGTGGGTGGGCCTTTTGGGGGCCATGGCCGCGACGCGCGACGACAACCACATCACGGTCGACATCCTGTCGCGCGTGCTGAGCGAGCGGGCCCGCTCGGCGGGCCGCGTGATAACCGACCTGTTCACCTCGGCGGTGTGCGGCCTCCTCGCCTACCACGGCGCGCGCATGGTGCGCCTGGATTACGAGGCCGGCCTTCTGGCGTTCGCCGCCGTCCCGGCGTGGGCGTGCGAACTGATCATTCCCATAGGGTTTGGCGTCATCGCCGTCCGTTTTCTGCTGTCTTCGCTCGACCACCTGTGGCGGTTCTCGGGAGCCCGGCGATGATCCTCACCGGGACGCTGCTCGTCATCCTCGCCCTGCTCGGGGCGCCGCTGTTCGCCGTCATCGCCGCCAGCGCGCTCATCGGCTTTCATCTCTCCGGGATCGATCTTTCGGCGGTGACCATCGAGCTCTACCGCCTGGCGGAGATGCCGGTGCTGCTGGCCATACCGCTCTTTACCTTCGCCGGCTACCTGCTCAGCGAGAGCCGGGCGCCGGGTCGCCTGGTGGCGCTGGCGCGGGCGCTTCTGGGATGGATGAAGGGCGGGCTGGGCATCGTGGCGCTGGTCGCCTGTGCGCTGTTCACCGCGCTGACGGGGGCGTCGGGCGTCACCATCGTCGCCCTCGGCGCCCTGCTCTATCCGGCGCTCGCCCAGGCGGGCTACGGCGATCGCTACAGTCTCGGCCTGATCACGACGTCCGGCAGCCTGGGCCTCCTGTTCGCGCCGTCGCTGCCGCTCATCCTCTACGCCGTGATCGTGCAGCGGCTCGGCGTCGGCCAGGCGGCGAGCGTCGACGAGATGTTCCTCGCCGGCATCCTGCCCGGCCTGTTGATGCTGATGATGCTCGCGGTGTGGAACGCCTGGAGCAACCGCGCCCAGCCCCTGAGCGCGTATTCCCGGGGCGAGGCCCGGGCGGCCCTGCGCGCGGCCCGCTGGGAGATACCCCTGCCGTTCGTCGTGTTGGGCGGGATTTACAGCGGCTTCTTCGCCGTTTCGGAAGCGGCCGCGGTGACCGCGCTCTACGTGCTCGTGGTCGAGGTCGTGATCCACCGCGAGGTGCCGCCGGGCGAGCTGCCAAGGATCATGCGCGGATCGATGGTCCTGGTGGGCGGCATTCTGATCATCCTCGGCGCTTCGCTGGCCTCCACCAACTACCTCATCGATGCCGAGGTCCCGACCCGGTTGTTCGCGGCGATCAAGGCGCTTATCTCCGACCGGCTGACGTTCCTGATTTTGCTGAATGTCTTTCTGTTGGTGCTCGGCACCATGTTGGACATCTTCTCGGCCCTGGTCCTCATGGTGCCGCTGCTGTTGCCGATCGCCGTCGGCTACGGCATAGACCCGGTTCACTTCGGCATCATCTTCCTGGCCAACATGCAGATCGGCTATTTCACGCCGCCGGTGGGGATGAACCTGTTTATCGCCAGCTACCGGTTCAACAAGCCGATCCTGCTGTTGTTCCGGGCGACGCTGCCGTTCCTGGCGATTCTGTTGGCGGCCGTGCTCGTCATCACCTACTGGCCGGCCCTGTCGCTGGTCCTGATCGGCAGGTCATAGGCGGAATCCGCCGGGCGTGCCGGTCCTGTCGGCACGGCGCTTGGGCGCTGGACGGAGACCCATAGACGCCCCATATACCAGCCTTCACCTCGGCCCTTGGAGGATACGGGGTTTGGACGTATCCTGTTGTCGTTGCTGAGCATTCCTGGGCCGTGCGGTTAGTCCGGGCGGCGGGGCGTCACCACTCATCCGGCGGGCGCACGGTGGATGGGCCAACGGGAGGAACGCACCATGATCGTTGACCTTGCGATCGCCGAGGAGACGGCGAAGCTCCTTTACATCCGCGCCCTCAAGCTGCTGCCCGACGACGTGAAAGAGGGTTTCGCCCGCCTCGATGCCGGCGAGTCGGACGCCACGGCCAAGGACGTGCTCGCCACCATGATCAAGAACATCGACGTGGCGGAAAGGACCGACAACCTGCTGTGCCAGGATACCGGCATCCCCATCTACAACGTCACCATCGGGCGCAACGTCGACGTCGACGGTTTCGCCCTGAAGGAAGCCATCCGGCGCGGCTGCGCGCGGGCGACCAAGGAATACCCGCTGCGCTCTTCCATCGTCCATCCGATCACGCGCGAGAACGAGCACACCTCGTGCGGCCGGCGGGTGCCGGTGATCAACATCGACTTCTCCGACACCGACGACGAGCTGCTGATCGAGATGATCCCCAAGGGCAGCGGTTCGGAGAACGGCTCGTTCCTCAAGATGTGCATCCCGGCGGACGGGGTGGACGGCATCAAGGTCTTCGTCATCGACAAGGTGCTGGAGGCGGGCGGCAGGGTGTGCCCGCCGACCATCGTCGGCGTCGGCGTCGGCGGCACCGCCGACCTGTGCGTCCATCTGGCGAAGGTGGCGGCGACGCGCGCCCTCGGCACCCGCTGCGACGATGCCGACGGCGCCCGGCTGGAAGGTGAGCTGACCACGGCGGTGAACAGCCTGGGCGTCGGCCCCCAGGGCCTGGGCGGCGATTCGACCGCGTTCGCCGTGCATGTCGAGATGGCGGCGACCCACATCACCATGAATCCCGTCGCCGTCAACATCCAGTGCCACTCGGCGCGCCGCGCCAGCGCCACGTTTACGCCCGACGGCATCGAGCTGGGGTTTTAGCCATGACCGAGCACGACCTTCGAATGCCGTGCAGCGAAGCCGACGCGCGCAAGCTCAGGATCGGCGATCACGTGACCCTGCAGGGGACCCTGTTCGGCATCCGCGACGCGACCCAGATCCACATGTTCGACAAGCGCCGCAACACCCGCTTCGACCTGAAGGGCCACGCGGTGATCCACACCGCCCCCAACGTCAGGAAGGTGGAGCCGTCGGAACAATACCCGACCGGCTACGCGCCTATTTGCATCGGCACCACGACGAGCGCCCGCATGGAGCGCTTCACCCGTCCCCTGATGCACCAGTGCGGCGTGCGCATCATCATCGGCAAGGGCGGCCTCGGCGACGAGTCGTCGAAGGCGTTCAAAGACCTGGGCGGCGTGTATCTCGCCATCATCGGGGGCACGGCGGCCCTGGAGACGACGTGGATCGAGACCATCGAGGACGTGGACATGGACGACCTCAACCCGGAAAGCCTGTGGAAGTTCAGGATCAGGGATTTCGGCCCCTTGCGGGTGGCCATGGATTCCCATGGCGGCAGCCTCTATGACACGGTGCGCCGCGACGCCGCCGAGCGCCGCGCGGCGGCCCTCGCGGCCATGGGGGTGCGCGGTTGAGGCGGCTGAAGACCGACATCCTGATCCTCGGCAGCGGCGGCGCCGGCCTTTTCGCCGCCCTTCATGCCCAAGCGGCGGCGCCCGATCTGTCCGTCACCGTGGCGGTGAAGGGCCTGCTCGGCAAATGCGGCTGCACGCGCATGGTCCAGGGCGGCTACAACGTGGCCCTGGCGCCCGGCGATTCCGTCGAGCGCCACTTCATGGACACCATCGAGGGCGGCAAGTGGCTGAACGACCAGGAGCTTGCCTGGACCCTGGTCAACGGCGCCCGGGAGCGCATCCGCGAGCTGGAGAACGAGGTCGGCTGCTTTTTCGACCGCAATTCCGACGGCACCGTCCACCAGAAGGCCTTCGCCGGGCAGACCTTCGACCGCACCGTGCACAAGGGCGACCTGAC
>JBHHXI010000096.1:0-12235 GCA_046756945.1 Rhodospirillales bacterium | reverse complement strand
GGCGCCCGACGGCGGTCCCGTCAGTGCAGGCGGGGGGATTTGAAGAAGTCGGAGCGGTCGGCGGAGCGCACCCGGATTTCCATCGTATCGCCGTCACGAAGCACCGTCAGCGGCACCTCCACGCCGGCGTCGCCCAGCGCCCAGATGGCACGGAACATGGCCACCAGGCCGGCGACGGGCTTGCCGTCGACGGCCAGGACGCAATCGCCGACCCGCACGTCCCCCTGTTCCGCGGGTCCTCCGCCGGCGAGGCCGGCGACCACCAGCTTGCCGTCGGCCTCCGCCGCATACACGCCAAGCCAGGGGCGCGGCGCCTTCGTCGTCCGGCCGAAGCTGAGGAGATCGTCGAGGATGGGTTCGAGAAGATCGATGGGAACGACCATGTTGCCTTCGAAAGGCTCTTCGCCCGGGGGCTCCTGCTGGACGAGAAGGGAGCCGATGCCGTGCAGCTTCCCGTCCCCGCCGATGAGCGCCGCGCCGCCCCAGAAGGGATGCGGGGGCACCGTGAAAATGGCCTCGTCGAGCACGTATTCCCAGTACCCCGCGAACTCGTGCCGCGACGCCACGCGGGCGCTGACGGCCTGGCCGCGTCCCCCATGCCCGGCAAGGATCACCGCATCCCCCTTGCGCAGCCGGCGGGAGTCGCCGAGCTCCATCACCGGCAGGTCCAGGGGAGCCACGGCCTGCACCAGGCCGAAGCCGCTCTCCTGGTCGTAGCCGACGACATGGCCGGCGCGGGCCTGTCCGTCGCCGCCGACCAACCACACCGACTCGGCCTCGGTGATCAGGTACCCGATGGTCAGGACCAACCCGTCGCCGCGGATGAGGACGCCGTGTCCCTCGCGCTCGGTGCCGAGGGTCGGCGCGGTGAACGCGTCGTCCGGAACCTTGGCGCGCAGCGAAAGGACGGCGGCCAGGGCGTTGTCCAGGTCGAACGAAACGTCCCCGGGAGCGGGACGCTGCGCCTGCGGTATCACCTGCTCGAACGGTTCCGGCATTTTCAATCTCTTCCGCGGTTCCCGGCCGCTTCCAACTGGATGTCCCCCACCGCCAGACCGGCGCGTCGAGGATACCACAGGTAATACGGGCCGGCCCCGCCCCTTGCAATCCCCAAGGGGAGGCGCGATTCTTCGCCGATGCAGATCGACACCTCACGGGACCGCTCGCGCATCCTCGCCGTGCTCGGGCCGACGAACACGGGCAAGACCCATCTCGCCATGGAGCGCATGCTCGGCCACGCCAGCGGCATGATCGGATTCCCGCTGCGCCTGCTGGCGCGCGAGAACTACGACCGCGCGGTGCGCGTCAAGGGCAGGCGCCACGTCGCCCTGATCACCGGCGAAGAAAAGATCGTCCCCGCCCATGCGCGGTACGTCCTGTGCACGGTGGAATCCATGCCCGTCGACCGGCGGGTGGCGTTCCTCGGCATCGACGAGATCCAGATGTGCGCCGACCCCGACCGCGGCCACGTCTTCACCGACGCCCTGTTGTCCGCCCGCGGCGACGAAGAGACCATGTTCATGGGCGCCGAGACCATCCGGCCCCTTCTCCGCCGGCTGGTGCCCGAGGCCGAGTTCCTGTCGCGGCCGCGGTTCTCGACCCTGAGCTATACCGGCCAGCGCAAGATCACCCGGCTGCCCCCGCGCAGCGCCGCGGTCGCGTTCTCGGCCGCCGATGTCTACGCCATCGCCGAACTGGTGCGCCGGCAGCGCGGCGGCACGGCGGTGGTGCTCGGCGCGCTGAGCCCGCGCACCCGCAACGCCCAGGTCGCCATGTACCAGGCCGGCGACGTGGACTACCTGGTGGCCACGGACGCCATCGGCATGGGGCTGAACATGGACATCGACCACGTCGCCTTCGCCGCGACGCGGAAGTTCGACGGGCAGCGCGTGCGCGAACTGACACCGGCGGAACTGGCCCAGATCGCCGGGCGCGCCGGACGGCACATGAACGCGGGCACCTTCGGCACCACCGCCGACATCGGCCCCCTGGACCATGAAACGGCCGAGGCCATCGAGAACCACCGTTTCCCGCCGCTGGCGTCCCTGTTCTGGCGCAACGCGGACCTCCGCTTCGCCTCGCTGGACGCGCTCAGGCGCAGCCTCGCCGTGGCGCCGGAGGGGCCCGGCCTGGTCAGGGCCCGCGAAGCCGACGACGAGGCGGCCCTGGCGGCCCTGTCCGCGGACGCGGACATCGCCCGTCTCGCCGCCGGCCAGGAGGCCGTGCGCCTGTTGTGGGAGGTGTGCCGCATCCCCGACTTCGGCAAGCTGATGAGCGACGCCCACACCCGCCTGATGGGGCGCATCTACCGCCACCTGATGGGACCCGCCGGCAGGCTGCCCACCGACTGGGTGGCCGACCAGGTGGTCCGCATCGAGCGCACCGACGGCGACATCGAAACCCTGGTTCAGCGCATCGCCAACGTCCGCACCTGGACCTATGTGTCGTACCGCGGCGACTGGCTGGCCGACGCCGGCCACTGGCAGGAAAGGACCCGCGCGGTGGAGGACAGGCTGTCCGATGCCCTGCACGAACGCCTGACCCAGCGTTTCGTCGACCGCCGCTCCGCCATCCTGGTCAGCCGCCTGAAGGAGCGCCAGACGCTCACCGCCGCCGTCGACGGCGACGGCGAGGTGCTGGTCGAGGGCCATTTCGTCGGCCGCCTGGACGGCTTCCGCTTCGCCGCCGACGGGACCGGCGCCGGCGCCGCCGACAAGCGGGTGCGCGGCGCGGCGCTGAGGGCGCTGAGGGGCGAGACCGTGGGCCGCGTCGAGCGCCTGGAGACGGACGGCGACGAGGCGTTCGCGCTCGCCGACGGCCGGCGGCTGCGGTGGCGCGGCGCCGACGTGGCGCGGCTCGTCGCCGGCAGGGACATGCTCAGCCCCGGCGTCGAGGCGATGGCCAGCGACCTTTTGGAGCCGGACATGCGCGAACGGGTGCGCCGCCGCCTCGCCGCCTGGCTGGAGGCCTACGTGGAGACGCGCCTGGCGCCGCTGTTCGAGGCGCGCAGGGCGCCCCTGAGCGGGGCGGCGCGCGGCCTCGTCTTCCAGCTGTGCGAAGCCCTGGGGTCGCTGCCCCGGCGCCGCGCCGAAAGCCAGGTGACGGCGCTCGGGCGCGACTGCCGCAAGGCGCTCAGGAAACTGGGTGTGCGGCTGGGCCGGGAAAGCGTCTTCATGCCGGCGCTGCTCAAGCCCCGGGCGGTGGAGATGCGCGGGCTTCTGTGGGCGGTCAAGGAGGGTGTGGAGGACTCCGCGGTGCCGGCCCCGGGCCGGGTCTCGGTGCCCCTGGCCGAAGGCGTCCCGCACCGGTTCTACGAGGCGGTGGGCTACCGGCCGCTGGGCCCGCGGGCCTTGCGCGTGGACATCGTCGAACGGCTGGCGGAGCGCGCCTGGAAACTGTCGCGCGCCGGCCCCTTCGCCGCCGGGCCGGAGTTGCTTTCCATGGCCGGCTGCGGACCGGAGGAAATGCCCGGCGTGCTGGCGGCGCTCGGCTACCGGGCGAAAGGCGCCGACGGCGAGGTCCGCTACCGCCCGGCGCCCATGCGCCGGCGCAAGGGAGACCAGCGCCGCGCCCGCGAGGCCGCCGGGCGGATGGCGGAGTCGCCGTTTTCCAGGCTGCGGGACCCCGCGACGAGGTCATGAACGCGGAGTCCCTGCGCGTCGACAAGTGGCTGTGGTACGCCCGCTTCTTCAAGAGCCGCACGCTGGCCACCCGCCTGTGCGCCTCGCGCCGGCTGAGGATCAACGGGACCATCGTGACCAAGCCCCATCACGCGCTCAAGGCGGGCGACGTGCTGACCTTTCCCCTCGGCCGCCACATCCGGGTGATCCGGGTCAGCGCGCTGGGCGCGCGCCGGGGCCCGGCGACGGAAGCCCAGACCCTGTACGAAGACCTGGAGCCGCCGCAGGCACGCACCCCTTCGTCGGCGCCGCGCGCCGGTAAACGGGAGCGGGGAGCGGGGCGCCCGACCAAGGCCGAGCGCCGCGCCACCGACCGCCTGAAGGAAGGGCGGTGACGCGGGCGGCAAGGGGTTTCAGGCCCGGCGCAGGACCACCGACAGGTTGTTGGCCGGCATGTCGACGGTCTCGCTCAGCTCCAGGCCGTGGGCGGCCGCCGCGGCCGCCACGTCGCCCACGTCGCGCACGCCCCATTCCCGATTGCGCCGGCGCAGGGAGTCGTCGAAGGCGGCGTTGCTGGGCGCGGTCGGCCGGCCGTCCACGTGGAAGGGCCCGTAGAGATAGAGGATACCGCCGCTGTCCAGCAGGCGCCCGGCGCCGGCCAGGAGTCCTTCTGAGGCCGCCCACGGCGCGATGTGGATCATGTTGACGGCGACCACCGCATCCGCCGACTCCATGGGCCAGGACGCCGACCGCACGTCCAGATCGAGGGGCGGCTTCAGGTTCGCGGCCCCGGTTCCGGCGACCCAGGCGGCGACGCTGGCGCGCATCTCCGGGTCCGGGTCGCTGGGCTGCCAGACGAGGCGGGGCAGGCGGGGCGCGAAATAGGCGGCGTGCTGGCCGGTGCCGCTGGCCACTTCCAGCACCGTGCCCGCCGCCGGCAGCACCCGCGTCAGTACGGCGAGGATGGGATCGCGGTTGCGCTCGGCGGAGGCGGCGACGCGGCGGCGGTAATCGTCGGCGCCCGCCGGCGGCGTGAAGGGTTCCCCGCTTTTGACCATGGTCTTTAGGTGCATGCACCCCCTGCCACGATGACCTCCCGAGGGCTCACCCCGCCATATCGGCCGTGCGGCCCGCCGGCGTGTTGCCTCTGATACCACATCAGGCGGATTTGCGCGCCGCTTGTGATAGAGGGGACTTGGTTTATTTTGGAAACGCGCGCTAAATCTCTATTCTTTGGTCCTGCCCCGTGGTTCAAGGAAACCGGTGCGGCGCCGCGGACAGGGCCGGCGAGACGACGAAGACACCGGGACCGCGAAGGAGAGCCGGATATGGAAATGATCCTCTACGTGCTGCTTGCGGTTCTCGTGATCGCGTTCTGGCGGGCCGCCGGCGGCCGCGATTTCGACCAGCTGCTGGAGGCGGGGCACCGCCACCACCGCCACGTTCTCCGCGTCAACGCCAAACACCCCGGCGGCGGGGCGTGGAAACAGCACCTGCGGTGGATGGATGCGGACGAGGGGTGAGCGGAAGCCCTTGCGGACCGGGAAAAGACCCATGCCGGCGTCACCCAGGGGTCCGCTCCTGGCGGCCGTTCTCCTCGCCATGGTCGCGTCCATCGACTTGTGGGGCGCGGCCCCGGCCCGGGCCGGGATCATCTTCCGCGCCGTCTGCGGCGACGTGGCCGGGCAGCGCGTCGACGTGGACCCGACGGGGGAAAGCCGCATCGAGACCTGGAAGCGGGAGTCGTACGCCGACGTGCCGGGCGCAGGAGCCGGCGTGCTCGGCTTCGTCTCCGACGATGCGCATGTGGACCAGATCCGGGTCACCTGGGGCAAGTCCGACCAGCTTCTGCCCATCGTCTACCGGAGCGACGACCAGATCAGCGTCGCCGACATCGACGCGTACGGGGTGTGGATCTACACGCTCCTGTTCCGCGCCGGCAAGGTGCTCATCAGCCGCCAGACCAGCGACCTCCGCTTCGGCGCCGTCGGCGCCATGCTGACCGCGGACTGCGAGTTCACGGCGGAATGAGGGGGGCGACATCCTCCGTGGCGAACCAAATACCAAGGAACGCCGCCCCCGGGCGGGCATTGCGCGCGCCGGCGCAGGGTAAGGAAAGTGCCCAAATAGCGCGGGGTTGTCGGGCGGCCTTCGGGTGTGATAGGCAAGGCCATGATCGCCAGACTCAAGGCCCTGGTCTTCGGTGGCGACGGTGCCGACAGCGCGGACAAAGGCCGCCATGCCGCCGACACCCTGCACCTGGCGGCGGCGGCGCTGCTGGTCGAAGCGGCCTGCCTGGACGGCGACTTCGACGCAGGGGAGCGCGACACCATCGCGTCTGTCCTGCAACGGCGGTTTCACCTGGAGGAGGCGCAGGCCGACACCCTGATCGAAGCCGCCCGCGAGACGGTGGAGGACTCGAGCCAGTTGTATGGCTTCACCCGCGTCATCCGGGAACGGTTTTCGGAAGAAGAAAGGGTCGGCATGATCGAGATGCTGTGGGAGGTGGCCTACGCCGACGGCCACCTGCATGAATACGAATCCTCGCTCGTGCGCCGCGTCGCCGGGTTGATCTACGTGGCGGACCGCGACAGCGGCGCCGCGCGCAAGCGGGCGCGCCAGCGCCTCGAGGCGGCCGAAGTGCCCCCTTCGTGAACCCCGGGGGCGGGAACCGAGCTTGAGCGAATATAAGCAACGGAGAAGAACATGACCTACGTCGTTATCGAGTCCTGCATCAAGTGCAAATTGATGGATTGCATCGAGGTGTGCCCGGTGGACTGTTTCTACGAAGGCGAAAACATGCTCGTCATCCATCCCGACGAATGTATCGATTGCGGCGTGTGCGAACCCGAATGCCCCGTGGAGGCGATCGTTCCCGACACCGAATCGGGCCTCGAGAAGTGGCTCGAGCTCAACGCCAAATACGCCGAGGAATGGCCCAACATCACCCGCAAGGGCACGCCGCCGCCGGATTCCGACGAATGGCGGGAGGTGGCCGACAAGTTCCAGCACTTCAGCCCCAATCCGGGCAAGGGAGAATGAGATAGGGCTCCCGCGCCGGCGCTGTTTTTATTGCGCCGCAAATATGGTATGATGGCCTCGCCGGCTTCGCGTGGCCGGCATTGGTTGTTTGGGTGGGTTTCTAGGAATCTATGCCCAAAGGAGTGGCAGCCACCAGCAATTCGAGAAGGCAACGCCCCGCCCGCCGATCGCGGGCGCGGAGGGATTGGAGAGTAGCCGGCTTGGCGCGAGCGGCGTCGGCGTGGAGAGAATCAAGGAAATGGTTGAGGAATTTAACTGTAACCCCGGAGATTTCGTGGTCTACCCCACCCACGGCGTCGGCAAGGTTGTCAACATCGAGACGCAGAAAATCGCCGGCCACAAACTGCAGCTTTACGTGATTTCGTTCGCCCGCGACCGCATGATGCTGAGGGTCCCGGTCGACAAGGCCGAATCCGCGGGCCTGCGCAAACTGAGCACGCGAAGGGTGATGGACAACGCGCTCACCACCCTCAAGGGCCGCGCCCGCACCAAGCGCAGCATGTGGAGCCGGCGGGCCCAGGAATACGAGGCCAAGATCAACTCGGGCAACCCGATTTTCATCGCCGAGGTGGTGCGCGACCTGCACCGCAGCGCGGACCAGCCCGATCAGTCGTTCAGCGAACGCCAGATTTACGAGGCCGCCCGTGACCGCCTGGCGTGCGAACTGGCCGCCGTCGAGAAAATCGACATGGTGGCGGCAACCGAGAAACTGGAAGACCTCCTCACGGCGGCCTGAGCGTCCTCCTGCCTGCGCGAAGCCGGAGCTTCGCCCTGCGGGCCAAAGCCCTTTGGGCGACGGGTCGTTCGGCGAAGGCAGGTCGGCGGGGGCTTGGCCGGGGCCGCTTCCGTTTCGCCCGGCGGGGAAGGGTCGCGCGTGTCGGCACAGGATCATTTCGAAACACTGCCGGCGGGCCGGCGGAACTGGGCCGTGGGCGCCATTCACGGCGAGGCGGACCGCCTGCGCGCCCTGCACCGCCATCTGGCGGAGCGCATCCAGGTCGGCGACAACCTGGTTTACCTGGGCAACTTCCTGGGCCGGGGCAATGCCGTCGCCGAGACCATCGAGGAGCTGTTGCTGTTCCGCCGCGCCGTTCTGGCGCGTCCCGGGGCGGAATATGACGACATCGTCTATCTGCGCGGCAGCCAGGAGGAGATGTGGCACAAGCTGCTGCAGATCCAGTTCGCCCCCAATCCCGGCGAGGTCCTGGAATGGATGCTGGAGCAGGGCGTCGCGCCGACGCTGGCGGCCTATGGAGGCACGGTCGAGGAAGCGCGCAGCGCCGGCAACGGCGGCGCCCTGGTGCTGACCAAGTGGACGACTTCCCTGCGCGCCGCCATGCGCGCCGCCGACGGCCACACCATGCTGATGAGCGTGCTCAGGCGCGCCGCCTTCACCGAGGACAAGGCGCTGCTGTTCGTCCACGCCGGCATCGACGCCACCCGGCCGCTCTCGGAACAACACGACAGCTTCTGGTGGGGGGGAGAGGATTTCGACAATATCGAAGCGCCGTACGGCGGTTTCAGGCGTGTGGTGCGCGGCTTCGACCGCCGCCACCGCGGCCTCGAGGTCAAGGCCGCCACCGCCACCGTAGACGGCGCCTGCGGCTTCGGCGGCCCCCTGCTTGCCGCCTGCTTCGACGCCGACGGCGAGCTGGTGGACACCATCGAGGCCTGAGTGGCCTTGCCGCGGAAAATCGTTTCCGGGGGCCAGACAGGGGTCGACCGGGCCGCCCTGGACGTGGCCCTGGAAGCGGGGCTGCCCTGCGGCGGCTGGTGTCCCAGGGGCCGGCTGGCCGAGGACGGCCCGATCGCCGGGCGCTACCCCCTGCAGGAGACCGAAAGCACGGACCATGCCGAGCGCACGCGCCTCAACGTGCGCGATTCGGACGGCACCCTGGTGCTCACCCGCGGCCGGCCCGACGGCGGAACGGCGTTGACCCTGCAATTGGCGCGGGCGATGCGCCGCCCCCTCATGGTGGTGGACATCGCAGGCGGCGCGGCCGCCGACGGGGTGCGGGCGTGGATCGAGGCCGGGGACATCGCCACCCTCAACGTCGCCGGGCCGCGCCAAAGCGCCGCCCCCGGCATTCACGCCGAAGCGGCGGCCTTCCTGAAGGAACTCCTGGGCATCACTCGACCACGACCTTGACCTTGCGGCCGGGCGCCAGCGGCCGGCCGCCGCCGAGCCCGTTCAGGGTTTTGAACCAGGCCAGGCTGAACTTTCCCAGGGGCATGCGGTCGGCCAGCATCTTGGCGGTATCGCCCGGGCGCACGGTCACCACGGCAAGGCGCAGGGGCTGGACCGACGACGCCTCCTCGGGGGAAAGGCGGCGGAAGCTGTAGGTGGTGCGCTTGAATTCGTTGGTCAGGCGCGCGGTCAGCGACGGTGGGGTAATGAAGAGGAACCGGTAAATGCGGTCCGGCCTTTCGCGGATGGCCAGAATGCGCACGTCCCTCGGCCCGGAGCGGGTCTGCAGGCGGTCGCGCCCGGTGGCCGCCTCCATGCCGTTGATGGTGATCCGCTCGACGGCCCTCAACGACAGGCGGCTGCCCCAATCGCGCACCAGATAGGCGGGCAGACTGCGCACCCGCCGGGCCGCCGGGCCGCGCTTCATGTCGAAGGCGATGGCGGCCCCGCCCGGGCCGCGGGCGACGACCTGGCGCGGGGTATTGAACATGACGAAACCGGGGGGAACCGTGAACCGGATGGCGAGTGCCGGATGGACGAACACGCGCCCCTTGCGGATTCCCTGCTTCGGCGGGTCGCCGAACACCATGCCGTCGATGCGGGCAAGGTAGGCATCGCGCCCTGTTCTGGGCCTGGCCGCCGGCCGCACCTTGGCCAGCTCGATGGCCCGGGCGATGCGGTCGGCGGTGCGCGGGTGGGTCGACATGATGTGGAACCTGTCCGCGGCTGCCCGCTTGCCCGACAGGGCCGCCTCCAGGGCGTCGTGGCCCTGCAGCTTGCGCAGGAAGCTGATCATGGCGCGCGGGTCATAGCCGGCGGCGGTCATGTAGCGCACGCCCAGCATGTCCGCCTCCAGCTCCTGCTCGCGCGAGAACCCCTGCAAATAGGCCTGGGCGCCGAAGGAGGCCAGGCTGCCGAGGCCGGTGGGCGCGCCAGCGGCGTTGCCGAGCGCGCCAAGGACGGTCAGGCCCAGGTTGGCGGCCACGGCCCGGCTGTAGCGCTCGGCCGAGTGGCGGGCGACGACGTGGCCGATCTCGTGGGCGAGCACGCCGGCCAATTCCGCCTCGTCGTCGGCCAGCGCCAGCAGGCCGCGGGTGACGTAGACGTATCCGCCGGGCAGCGCGAAGGCGTTGACCCTGGGGTCGTTGAGCACGGTGAAGGTATAGGAAAGGTTCGGCGTCTCCGACACCCGGGCCAGCAACTGGCCGACATTGCGCACATAGGCGCCCAGATCCCTGTCCCCGTACGCGCCGCCGGACTGTTCGAGGATCTTGGGGTGTTCCTCGCGCCCCACCACCTGCTCGTCGGCGGGCGACATGAAACTGGTGAAGCTGCTCTTGCCGGTGGCCGGATTGACCGTGCACCCGGCGAGGGCGAGCACGGGCAGGGCGAGGGCAACGGTGCGGATCAGGCGGTTCATGGGCGCGATCCCGTCGACAGGGGCGGATTGATTATGGAACGCCTGGCCGGACCCGACAAGACGGCTGGTGTCAGTCAGTCGGCCGTTACCTCGATCTGCCCGGGGTGGGTGGCCTCGATCAGGGGGCCGTTGAAATCCCTGATCCATCCCCGCACCCGGAGCCGCCGGCCCTCCAGCGCCAGCGGGTCGAGGGCCGCCCGGCGGAACAGCCTTTGCGCCCTGGAGGCCACGGTGACGGTGAAATCGGTCCGCCAGTCGGGACCGAAGTTGAGGTAGATGCGGCCCTTGACCCTGGCCGCGTCCAACACCGTGCCCTCGACGATCTGGAAGGTTCCGATATGGCGCGCCGCGCCGGCCGGGGTGCGGATGGCGTAGAACGGGTGCCCCCAGATGCCCCGCCCGGCGGCGCGCGCCTGGCGCTCCAGGGCCAGCATCTCCGGGATCAGGGCCCGGTTGTCGGCGAAGCTGTACACCCGGGCCAGCCCTAGGCGCAGCATCTCGCCCTGGATCCAGGCGCCGTCGGCGGCGTGCAGGTGGGCGAGCAGGCGCCCGTGGCGGTCCATGCGCCGGCCGCCGAACGACAGGCTCACCCGGTGGCCCAGCACCAGTCTCTCCAGCGCCCGCTTGGCGTCCCAGGCCAGCGGCCAGGTGGGAAAGCCGGGCCGGCCAAGCGGCAACTTGGGCGCCTGGATGCCGACCAGACGCACCTCCGTCGCCGTCCCGATGGCGCGGTCCAGCACCACCGTATCCCCGTCCACCACCCGGGCGACGCCGGCGCTTTCCCCCGCCTCCAGGGCGGTGGCGGCCGGCGCCGCGCCCGCCGGGCCGGCGGACAGCAGAAAAAGCAGGAACGAACGGACGATGGCGCGCATGGCGCCTTCACCATGGCGAAGCGGCCGGCCCGCGTCCAGATGCTGGCCCTGGGGATTTTTCGCCGCCAACCCCCTATAATCACCCGGCGGCGAAACCTGCTGGATCGGCCAATGGACGCACACAGCGAGCGATACGACCTTTTCCCGCAGATCAAGGCGTTCGAACACGGCATGCTGTCGCTCGATCCCCGTCACGAGATGTACTGGGAGCAGTCGGGCAACCCGGACGGCGAGCCGGTGGTGTTCCTGCACGGTGGCCCTGGCGCCGGGGCGGGGATGGTGCACCGGCGGTTCTTCGACCCGCGCCACTACCGCATCATCATCTTCGACCAGCGCGGCGCCGGCCGTTCAAGACCTTTCGCCGAGCTGCGCGACAACACGACGGCGCACCTGATCGCCGATATCGACGCCCTGCGCCGCCACCTGGGCGTCGACCGCTGGCTGGTCTTCGGCGGCTCGTGGGGCGCCACCCTGGCCCTGGCCTATGGGATCCAGTGGCCCGGGCACTGCACGGGGTTCGTGCTGCGCGGGGTCTTCCTGTGCCGCAAGCGCGAGCGCGATTGGTTCCTCTACGGAATGCGCACCGTCTTTCCCGAGGCGTGGCGGGAATTTGCCGGGTTCCTGCCCGACGACGAACGGGGCGACCTTCTGGACGCCTACTACCGCCGCCTCACCGATCCCGACCCGGCGGTGCACATGCCGGCGGCGCGGGCATGGAGCCGCTACGAGAACACGTGTTCCACCCTGCTGCCCAAGGCCGAGGGCGCCGTCGGCGGCGGTGTCGACCGGGCGGCCCTGAGCCTGGCCCGCATCGAGGCACACTACTTCAGGCACGACATGTTCGTCGACGAAGACTTCCTGCTCGACAACGTGGAGGTGTTGAGGAAAATCCCCGGGGTCATCATCCAGGGGCGCTACGATATCGTCTGCCCCGCCGTCACCGCGGACGAACTGGCCCGCGCCTGGCCCGAGGCGGAGTACGTCGTCGTCTCCGACGCCGGCCATTCGGCCATGGAGCCCGGCATCCGCTCGGCCCTGGTCGGCGCCACGGAAGAATTCAAGACGCTGCGCTAGAGGCCCCCGCATCCCCTGG
>JBHHXI010000095.1:0-12282 GCA_046756945.1 Rhodospirillales bacterium | reverse complement strand
AGCACCGGGCGAAAGCGCACAGGAACCGGCCGTGCCCCAGCCCGAGGACGGCGCCCCCGAAGCACCGGGCGAAAGCGCACAGGAACCGGCCGTGCCCCAGCCCGAGGACGGCGCCCCCGAAGCACCGGGCGAAAGCGCACAGGAACCGGCCGTGCCCCAGCCCGAGGACGGCGCCCCCGAAGCACCGGGCGAAAGCGCACAGGAACCGGCCGTGCCCCAGCCCGAGGACGGCGCCGAGGGCGCGGCGGAGGAAATGCGGGACGACTCGCAACCGGCGGCCGAAGGGACGCCGGACATCGCGCCACCGGGCGGCCCCGCGGCGGTCGCCGGAGAGGCCGGAGAAACGCCCGCCGAGGGTGCCGACGACGGCGCCGAGGCAGCCGCCGGCGAACCCCCCACAGAAGGCGCAGAAGGCGATGCCGGTAACGCTCGGGAAGACGCCGGTGATGACGGCGTGCACGAAACGCCGGCCGACACCGACCCTGCCGGCGTCCAAGAGACGACCGCCGCCACGGCGGACGGTTAACCTCTGATCCAAGGAGGCGACTATGGCTGAAGAGAAAGACCTCGAACTCGCGGAACTCGAAGAGGGCGAGGTCGAACCGGCGGCACCGGAAGCGGAGGCGGCACCGGAGACGGCCTCCGACGGCCCCGTTTTGCCGCGCAATGCCCAGGACCTGGAGGCGGTCTACGACATACCGGTCCAGGTAGCCGCCGTGCTTGGAAAGTCGTCCATGCAGGTAAGCCAGCTGCTCAAACTGGGCCGTGGCGCCGTCGTCGAACTCGACCGCAAGGTGGGAGAGGCGATCGATATCTATGTCAACAACCGCCTTGTCGCCCGCGGCGAAGTGGTGGTTGTCGAGGATCGCCTCGGCGTGACGATGACCGAGATCATCAAAACCGACCGGGCGTAAGGGCGGACCCCATGGCACAAGGCGGCGCACGTACGATGGCACCGGGCGGGGCGACACCCGCCGCCCCTGGCGGCGCGCGCGCGACGGCGCCGGGCGCGGCGAACCCCGCCGGTGGCGGAGCGAAGGCGCGCGCCGGCGATGTCCCGCGCTTCCGCGCCGGCCAGGCCAAGTCGGCCATGGACCTGGGCACGATCATCGGCCTGATTTGCGGTTTCGGGCTGGTCATCACCGCCATCGTCATGGGCGGATCGGCGAAATCATTTATCAACGCGCCGGCGATTCTGATCGTTCTCGGCGGCACCTTCGCCGTCACCACCATGTGCTTTTCGCTGCCGGAAATGTCGCGCAGCGCACAGGTCATTGCGCAAACCATTTTCCACACCAACCGGGACCCGGAGGACGCCGCAATCCAGGTGCTGCAGATCGCCGAGATGGCGCGCAAGCAAGGGGTCCTCTCGCTGCAGAACGTGCTCGGCTCGCTTAAGCGGGAACCGTTCCTGCACAAAGGCGTGACCATGGTCGTCGACGGCACGCCCGGCGAGGAAGTGGAAAACATCATGCGCCAGGACCTCCACGCCACCGTCCAGCGTCACAACAAGAGCACCAACGTGCTCCGCAAGGCGGCCGAGTTCGCCCCGGCGATGGGCTTGATCGGCACCCTCATCGGCTTGGTGCAGATGCTCGCCAACCTGGACGACCCGTCCTCGATCGGCCCCGCCATGGCGGTGGCGCTGCTGACCACGTTTTACGGCGCCGTGCTCGCCAACATGGTCTTCATGCCCCTGGCCGCGAAGCTGGAGCGCAACTCGGTTGAAGAGGCCCTTGTCCACAACGTCTATCTGATGGGAACGGCCTCCATCGGCAGGCAGGAGAACCCGCGCCGCCTCGAGATGCTGCTGAACAGCATCCTGCCACCGTCGAAGCGCGTGCAGTACTTCGACTAGCTGTAGCGCTTGGGAGAGGTGAATCATGCACTTACTCATTATTGGAACCCTTGACGGCCAGATCGGCGCCGCCAGCCAGATCGCCATGTCGCGTGGCGCCACCGTGGCGCAGTCCGATGACATCCAGGACGGCCTGCGCGCCCTGCGTTCCGGCCAAGGCGCCGACCTGGTGATGATCGACGTGCAGCTCGACGTCGGCGCCCTGGTCCGGGACCTGCAAACGGAGCGCATCATCATCCCCGTGGTGGCCTGCGGAATCGGCGCCGACACCCAGGCCGCGG
The DNA here is from genome assembly GCA_046756945.1 of Rhodospirillales bacterium. GTDB lineage: Bacteria > Pseudomonadota > Alphaproteobacteria > Rhodospirillales > 2-02-FULL-58-16 > JACZQZ01. The sequence continues at coordinate 10,143 of JBHHXI010000095.1, read as the reverse complement.
TACGCGCCATCAAGGCGGGGGCAAAGGAATACATCCCGCTGCCGCCCGACGCCGACCTCATCGCCGCCGTGTTGACCGCCGTCGCCGAAGAGAACCGCGCCATCGTGTCCGAAGATCCGCGCATGGCCGGCGTGCTGAAGCTGGCGGACCAGGTGGCCCCCAGCGACGCCACCCTTCTCGTCATCGGCGAATCGGGCACGGGCAAGGAATTGCTGGCGCGCTACCTGCACGACAAAAGCCGCCGCGCCCGCCGCCGCTTCGTCGCCGTCAACTGCGCGGCGATCCCCGAGAATCTTTTGGAATCCGAACTGTTCGGCTACGAGAAAGGGGCGTTTACCGGGGCCGTCGCGCGGCGCATCGGCAAGTTCGAGGAAGCCAGCGGCGGCACCCTGCTGCTGGACGAGATCAGCGAGATGGACCCCCGTCTGCAATCGAAACTCCTGCGCGCCATCCAGGAGGGCGAAATCGACCGCATCGGCGGCGCGCGGCCGATCAAGGTGGACGTGCGCATCATCGCCACCAGCAACCGCAACATGGAAGACGAGGTGGCCAAGGGGAACTTCCGCGAGGACCTCTATTTTCGCCTCAACGTGATGAAACTGGAAATTCCCGCTTTGCGCGAACGTCCCGGAGACATCGTGATCCTGGGCCGGCACTTCATAAGGAAATACGCCAAGGCCAACGGGGTGAAGCCCCTGCCCCTCTCGGCCGACGGCAAACGGGCGCTGCTCGCCCATCCCTGGCCCGGCAACGTGCGCGAGCTGGAGAACGCCATGCACCGCGCGGTGCTTCTCGCCGACGACGGGACCATAGGCCCCGAGGCGATTCGTCTCGGCAGCCCCGGCGTCACCGCCCACGCCGGCGGCGAAGGCGGCAGCGCCATGGTCGGGCGCACCGTCTCCGACGTGGAGCGCGACCTGATCATCGACACCGTGCAACACTGCCTGGGCAACCGCACCCACGCCGCCAACATCCTTGGCATATCCATCCGCACGCTGCGCAACAAGCTGAAACAGTACAACGAGCAGGGCTTCCGGGTGCCCATGCCCGGCGAGGCCGAGCGCTCGGTGGTTTAGGCCTGGGTTCGGGCCTGCAACGTTGCTCCCAAGAAACCGAAAGCGAAGGCATTAGGCGGCCATGGCCGAGGCTTCCCCCGCAACGGCACCGGTAGAGGGAACGGGCACCAGCGTGCGCGAGCACCTGCTGGCGGCCGGACGCCGCAGCGACATCGCGCTGGCGCTGGGCGTCGTCGTCATTCTGGTCGTGCTGATCCTGCCCCTGCCCACGTGGCTGCTCGACCTGGGCCTGGCGATTTCCATCACCTTTTCCGTGCTCGTTCTGATGACCGCCCTGTTCATCGACACGCCCCTTGATTTCAACACCTTCCCGACGGTCCTTTTGCTCGCCACCATGGTCCGCCTGGCCCTCAACGTGGCCTCGACGCGGCTGATTCTCGCCAACGGCCACCAAGGAACCGACGCCGCCGGGCGCGTCATCGAGGCCTTCGGCGGCTTCGTCATGAGCGGCAACTTCGTCATCGGCATCATCGTCTTCGGCATCCTGGTCATCATCAACTTCATCGTCATCACCAAGGGCTCGGGCCGCATCGCCGAGGTTTCCGCCCGCTTCACCCTTGACGCCATGCCGGGCAAGCAGATGGCCATCGACGCCGACCTGTCGACCGGACTGATCGACGAAGACGAGGCGCGCACCCGGCGCCGGTCGCTGGAGGACGAAAGCACCTTCTTCGGCGCCATGGACGGCGCCGCAAAGTTCGTCCGCGGCGACGCCATCGCCGGCCTGCTGATCACCTTCATCAACATCGTCGGCGGCATGATCATCGGCGTCGCCCAGAAGGGCATCAGCTTCTCCCAGGCGGCCGACAGCTATACGCGCCTCACGGTGGGCGACGGCCTGGTCACGCAAATCCCGGCCCTGATCGTCTCCACCGCCGCCGGTTTGATGGTCACCAAGGCGGGCATCCGCGGCGCCACCGAGGAGGCCTTGTTCGGGCAGCTCGGCGGCCAGCCCAGGGCCCTGGCCTTGTGTTCCATCCTGCTCGGCTCGCTGGCGCTCCTGCCGGGCATTCCCATGCTGCCGTTTTTGTTCCTCACCGGCATCACGGGAGGGATGGCGTGGTACATCGCCAAGCGGGAAACGCAAAAGAAGGAAGCGGACCGCCGGCAGATCGAAGACACCATCGAAACGGCGGCGGCGGCCGAAGAACCCATATCCGCGGCCCTCAGAATCGACTACCTGCGGCTCGAACTGGGCTACGGGCTGCTGTCCCTGATCAGCGCCCCCCACGAGGGCCAGCGCCTGACCGATCAGATCAAGGCCCTGCGCCGGCAGTTGGCGGCCGACATCGGCTTCGTCATGCCCTCGGTGCGCATCCAGGACAACATGCAGTTGCCCGCCAATACGTACGTTATCCGGGTCAAGGAGATCGAGTCCGGGCGCGGGGACCTCAGGCCCAACATGCTGCTGGTCATGGACCCCCGCGGCGAGGACATCAGCCTGGCCGGGGAAAAGACCAGCGAGCCGACGTTCGGCCTGCCGGCCCTATGGATCGACGAATCGAACCGCGAGGAGGCCCTGTTCCGCGGCTACACCGTGGTCGAGGTGGCCACCGTCATCACCACCCACCTGACCGAGGTGATCAAGGACAACATGGCCGAGCTGTTGTCGTACGCGGAAACCCAGAAACTTCTGGACGAGTTGGACAAGGAGCATCAGAAACTGATCGGGGATATGGTGCCCAACCAGATTTCGTTGGGCGGCGTCCAGCGGGTGCTGCAAAACCTGTTGGCGGAACGGGTTTCCATCCGCGACCTGCCGACCATCCTCGAAGGCATTTCCGAAGCCTGCGGCCAGAGCCGCAACGTCGCCATGATCACCGAACACGTCCGCTCCCGCCTGGCGCGCCAGATCAGCGACATGAGCACCAACGAACAAGGCTTTATCCCCCTTGTCACCCTGTCGCCCGAATGGGAGCAGACGTTCGCCGAATCCGTGGTCGGCAGCGGCGAGGAGCGCCAGCTTTCCATGCCGCCGAGCCGCCTGCAGGAATTCATCGCCGGCCTTCGCAACACCTTCGAACAGCAGGCCATGATGGGCGAAACCCCGGTCCTTTTGACCAGCCCGGCGAGTCGTCCCTTCGTGCGCTCCATCGTCGAGCGCTTCCGTCCCATGACCGTCGTCATGTCGCAGAACGAAGTGCACCCCAAGGCCCAGATCAAGACCGTGGGACAGATTTAACCGAGCCATGCGCCTCAAGACCTATACCGCACCGACCATGGCCGAAGCCATGGAAATGGCGCGCCAGGAGATGGGCGAGGACGCCATCATCGTCTCCACCCAGCGCGGAATCGGGGGCCACGGCGCCCGGGTGACCGCGGCGTTGGAAGAAACGCGTCCGGAGGACGCCGCCCTCGAGGAGCTGTATGAAGAGGAAAGGCCCGACGCCGTGGCGACCATCCGCCAGGCCCTCACCTTTCACGGAACGCCGCCGCGTCTCGCCGAGCGCCTGGTCCAGGCGGCCGGCGCCCTGGACACCGAAGACCCGGTCCTGGCGTTTGCCGGCGCCATGGACGCCACCTTCACATTCGCGCCCCTGTCGGAGCATGGCGAGGAAAGGCCGATCATGCTGGTCGGCCCGCCCGGCGCCGGCAAAACCATCACCACGGCCAAACTGGCCGCCCGCGCCACCCTGGCCGGCGCGTCCGTGCGGGTCATCACGACGGACACCCAGCGCGCCGGCGGCGTCGAGCAACTGGCCGCCTTCACCCGCCTCCTGAAGCTCGACCTGGAATCCACCGGCACCATCGAGAGCTTGCGCGAGGCCGTGGCGGCCGCCGGGGCGAACGACCATGTCTACATCGACACGGCGGGGACCAACCCCTTCAGCGACACCGAGATGGACCACCTGAGCGGGCTTGTCCAGGCGGCGGGCGCCGAGCCCGTGCTGGTGCTGGCGGCGGGCGGGGACGCCATGGAATCCGCCGACATCGCCGCCGCGTTCGCCGCCGTCGGCGCCGGCCGGCTTGTCGTCACCCGCCTCGACATGGCGCGGCGGCTGGGCGCCATCCTGGCGGCGGCCGATGCGGCGCGCATGCGCTTCTCGGACGTCAGCATCACCCCCCAGGTGGCCGACGGGCTCAGTCCCATCAACCCCCTTTCCCTGGCCCGCCTGATCATGCCCCACACCCCGCAATCCCATGGAACCTCTTATCAGAGCGAGGCAGCATCATGACCTCAGCATCCTCCCTCGCCCCGCGTCCGACGACCAAGGGACGCAACATGATCGCCATCGCGTCGGGCAAGGGCGGCGTCGGCAAGACATGGCTGGCCATCACCCTTGCCCACGCGCTGGCGCGGAAGGGCGAGCGGACTCTCCTGTTCGACGGCGACCTTGGGCTCGCCAACCTGGACATCCAGCTGGGGCTCATGCCCGAACACGATCTGGGCGGCGTGATCGCCGGTCACCTGACGCTCAACCAGGCGGTGACGGCGTTCGAGGACGGCGGGTTCGACATCATCGCCGGCCGGTCGGGGTCCGGCGGGCTGGCCAACATGCCGGCCAGCCGCCTGCAGATGCTGAGCGACGACCTGATCCTGCTGGCCGCCAACTACGACAAGGTGATCGTCGATCTGGGCGGCGGTGTCGAGCGCACGGTGCGCCAGCTCACCCACAGCGTGGGCGCCTGCCTGGTGGTCGCCACCGACGAGCCGACATCGCTGACCGACGCCTACGCCTTCATCAAGATCACCCATATGGATCGCCCCGAGATCGACATCCAGATCGTCGTCAACATGGTCAAATCCGACCGCGACGGCGAACGCACCTACAATACGCTGCTCAAGGCCTGTGAAGGCTTCCTCAAGATCTCGCCGCCGCTTCTCGGCATGATCCGCCGCGACCCCAAGGTGCGCGAAGCCATCCGCAGCCAGACCTCCATCCTGACCCGTTTTCCCAACAGCGAGGCCGCCAGCGACGTCGAAGCCATCGCCGGCAAGCTGTTGACCTAGGCCATGACGGCCGTCGTCCCGCCATCGCCTCCGACACAGCCGCCGGCGCCGCCGGCGCCCCAGGCCGCGGTGGTGGTGCCCGACCCGCCGGTTCCGCTGACCCGGCTTTCGCCGGGCGACCGGCTCGACGGCATAGTCCTCGCCCGGGACGCCAAGGGCCAGGCGCAGATACAGACCTCCCTCGGTACCCTCGCCGTGCAGACCAATGCGCCGCTGCCCCGGGGCGCCGCCGTCGTCCTGGTGGTCCAGTCCCTGGGCTCCCAGGTGCAGTTGCAGATTGTTTCCGTCGACGGCCAGCCGCTGGCGGCCGCGCTGCGCCTGCCTGTCCCGGGCATCCCGGCGCCATCGGCCGCGCTCCCTGCCGCCGCCGGCGCCCCGGCGTCCGCCGCATCCGGCGCCGCCGCCGCGACGAGCACCGCCGGGACGGCTCCGGCGGCCGTCGCCGCCGGCGGCACCGACACCGCGACCCTGCTGCGGCCCGCCCAGGGACCGCCCGCCGGAACGGCGGCACGGGCGGCGCCCGGCGGCCACGGGGCGGCCGCCTTCGCCGCCGCCAAGGCCGGGTTTCCGGCACCGGCGGGACCATCGGCGGCCACGGTACGGGCGTCGGCGCCCGGCGCCGCCCATGTCCCGGCGGCTGCGGCCGGTTCCCTGCCGGCAGGCGCCCAGGGCGTTTCCGGTAGCGCCCCGGCGGCGGCCCAGGGCGGGCTCGTCGCCGGCACCCGGATGACCGTCAGTATCCTGGCCGTGCAGCCGGCGGCCCCGGCGGCCGCCTTCCGCGCCCCGGCGGCCGGCCTGGCGCTTGGACAGACGCTTACCGGCACGGTCGCCGGCATGACGGTGTCGAACCAGCCGATGGTGCACACCCCGGCCGGGGTGCTGGCGTTCGCCACCCGCACGCTCCTGCCCCAGGGCGGCACCGTGACGTTCCAGGTGACCGACGAGCCGGTTCCGCCCCCGGCGCCGGAAACCGCGCCCCTCCGCGCCGCGCCGGGGGGATGGGTGTTTTCCCGGGATTGGCCGGCCCTGGACGAGGCCCTGATGGCGCTGAATGACGCCAACGCGGTCCTCGCCCAGCACCTGGTCAACGCCATCATCCCCAGGCCCGATGCCAACCTGGCCGCCAATATCCTGTTCTTTCTGGCGGCGCTGCGCGGCGGCGACATCCGCGGCTGGCTGGGCGACAGGGCCGGGCGGCTGCTGCAGCGGGTCAGACCCGACGTCATGGCGCGCCTGAAGGACGAATTCGGCGGGCTCGCCCGTTTGGCCGAGGACCCCGGCCGGGGAGACTGGCGGATCGCGCTCATCCCCTTTCACAACGGGGCGCAGATCGAAAGAATCCGCCTTTTCCTGCGTCGCCATGGCGAGGACGGGGAAGGCGGCACGGGGGGGCGGAGGGGCACCCGTTTCGTCATCGACGTGGAACTCGAACGGTTCGGGCGCCTGCAGCTGGACGGCCTGGTGCGGGCGCGGAACAGGCGCCTGGACCTGATCGTGCGCACGGGCTCGCCGCTGCCGCCGCGGATGCACGACGACATCAGGCGGATTTTCCGTGACGCCACCGAACTGACGGGCATCAAGGGCGCCGTCGCCTTCCAGGCCGCGCCTCCGGGATTCGTCGAGATCTTGCGCCAAGGGGCCACCGAGGACCACGTCGGTCTGGTGGTGTGATTTCATGTCCGGGACATCCCCCATGGACGCCAAGGAGAGACGCGGGCTTCTCGCCACCCGATCCAACCCGGATACGAGGCTGGACTATGTCAGCGCGCTCGAGGGGCACATAGCGCCGGCGGGACGGGCGCAGCGGACGACCGTCGGCGTGCGCTACGTTCCCGACAAATTGATTATCGATCCCGCCGCCTTCGGACGGTACCTGGAAGCCCTGGCGACACAGCCGTGGGAGTCCCTGGAGACGGTTGCCGTGACCATCCTGGACGACATCAACAACGAGGTCGTGGCGCGCTGGGTCCAGGTCGGCCTCTCGGCGCCCAACGGCGCCCTTCCCGGCGTCGACAGCCACGGCGTGGTGCTGGAGGACCGTCAGCCCAAGTGGGACAACGCGGCCCTGTTGTCGCGGCTGAGGAGATATTGAGACGGGCATGGAAGCGCGAGGAAACACGGGCGTGAAAACGCGCTTTTCACCCTACGGCCGGTTTGTCCGCGGCGCCGCGATCGCCCTTGCCGGGCTGATCCCGTGGGGCGGCCCGTCGGCCGCCGCCGCCCAAACGGTTTTCGAGGCGCAGCCGTTCGCCGTCACCCTGATCGTCCTGTTCTTTGTCGCGCAACTCATTGTTATTGTTGTTCTTCTGGTGGCGAGAGCCCAGCGCGCGCGGGCCGCGAAGACCCTGCGCGAAAGCGAGGAGCGCCTGCGCCGGGCGGTTCTGGATGCGCCGATTCCCATAATGATGTACGCAGACGACGGTGAAGTCCTCCTGATCAACCGTCAGTGGACCGAAGTGTCCGGCTATACCCATGCCGATATCCCCGCCGTCGACACCTGGGCCCGCATGGCGTCCGTCCGCAAGCGGACGGTGAGCGGCGACGGGAGCGGTTCCGCCGACGCCCCGGAACGGCGCCAAAGCGACGGCGAGTGCGTGCTCACCACGTCCACGGGCGAGCAACGCCTTTGGGATTTCCGCTCGCGTCCCCTCGGCCGGCTTTCCGACGGCCGCCGCTTCACCATCAGCATGGCCATGGACATCACCGAGCGCACGCGGGCGGAAGAGCTGCGCGCCGCCAAGCAGCAGGCGGACGCCGCCAACCGGGCCAAGTCCGAGTTCCTGTCCAGCATGAGCCACGAGCTGCGCACGCCGATGAACGCCATCCTCGGATTCGCCCAGTTGCTTGAGGACAACCCCAAGGAGCCGCTCCGCCCACCGCAAAATGAGTACGTGCAGCAAATCCTCAAGGCCGGCAGACATTTGCTGGACCTCATCAACGAGGTCCTGGATATTGCCGGGATCGAAGGCGGGGCGTTGGCGCTCACCATCGACGACGTGGCGCCGCGGCAAGTCCTCGCCGAATGCCTGGACCTGGCCCGGACCCTGGCGAATCGACACGGCATAGCGCTTGTGGACGGCGCCGCGGACAGGAAATTGCCCGCGGTCCGGGCCGACGCAACGCGGTTCAAGCAGGCGGTCCTCAACCTTCTCTCGAACGCGATCAAGTACAACCGCGACGGCGGCCGGGTGACCCTCGGGTGCAAGCCGACGGCGGGCGGCATGCTGCGCGTCAGCATCGCCGACACGGGTCTGGGCATTTCCCCGCAAAAGCAGGGCCAGCTTTTCCAGCCCTTCCGCCGGCTGGGCGCGGAATCCACCGGCATCGAGGGCACCGGAATCGGCCTCACCATCACCAAGCGGCTGATCGAGTCGATGGACGGACGAATCGGTTTCGAGACGGAAGTGGGCCGGGGCAGCACGTTTTGGATCGAACTTCCCCTGGCCGCGGATAAACCGGCCGGAGAAGGCGCCGTCACGGCCCGCCAATATTCCCCGACCGAGGGCCCGAGGACGGCCGAGGCACGGGGGCACACGATGCTTTACGTGGAAGACGACCCGGCCGACCGGAAACTGATGGCGGAGATCATCGGCCGCGTGCCCAATCTCACCATGGTCTCCGCCGACAGCGCCGAAACGGGTCTGGAACTGGCCACGGAGCGCAGACCCGACGTCATCGTCATGGACATCAGCCTGCCCGGCGCGAACGGTTTCGAGGCGCTCAAGCGCCTCCGTGAGATCGAGCATACCCGCCCGATACCGGTGATCGCGTTGACCGCCAACGCCATGCCGAGCGACAGGGAAATGGGCGCCGAGGCGGGTTTCCACACGTACCTTACCAAACCCGTTCAGGTCGACGAGGTCCTGGCCGCCATCGCGGACGCCCTGGAAGGAGTCTCCTGAGCGCGGTCGCGCCGACGGCCGCGGAAGGCGGCGCCAGGCCAACCTCCGCCCAGTGGCGTGTCCCGGAGATTTGTACGCTATACGACGGTCTTGCGCGGTTTACCGCTCTTCGCGCGCCCCGTCAGAGATTGAACCCTACCTTGATGACGAGGCTGGTGCCGTCCGACTGGGGATAGAAACTGAAGGGTTGTGCGTTGCGGGCACTGCTGACACCGAGTTTGTAGAGATCCTGATCGAACACGTCGGGGCGGTTCACCGCTTCACAGCCGGCAAGACCTGTCAGAGCCAAAGCCAGCGCAACTGTTTTGGTTTTGATCATTGCGAAAGCCTCCTTCTCCTCGTTGGTCCAAGAGCCGAAACCTGACGCCCGATGACGCTTGAACCGCCCGGCACCCGGCACTCTCAGCGCCAACCGATGGGAGAGCGGTTACCCTTTCGATCTAAAACCTGGATTCAGCGTTGTTCTCCCTGTCGAGCGTTGCCATCGGAACTTCCTGGGCTGTTCGGGGGCGTCCACGCAGCGCCGAAAGCGAACGCTGGCGTGCCGCTCCCGTCCCAGAAAGCCAAAATACACGTTTGGACATTTATTTGCAAATACGATTTTTACATTTAAATTATTGGAAATCTATATATGTCTTAATTGTAATTATACTTTTCTATATTTTACGTAAAATTTTTTTCTGAGGAATGCCGGCGAAAGAATGCCCACACGTCCCCATGGGGTCGACCCGCCTGGGCGTCCGGTCCGCGCTTTCATCCTATTTTCAGGATTGATAGGCGTAGTGTAGAGCGATGCAGTGCCATAGCGCTGCCAAGGTGGAGTGGAACCATGGTGGTCATACTCGAGGACACCAGCACCGGCGATCGCGAGACGCTGGCCGTCGGCTGGAACTGGATGTTCTTCTTTTTCAGCTCCTTTCTGGGAATTCCTTTGTTCAGGAAAGGATTAACCGCCTGGGGCGCGCTCATAGTGATTCTCTGGAGTCTGGATCTGGCCCTGCCTCTTATCATGCCGGATACAACCCAGGTGGCCGCCCTCAGCCTGGTGCCCGGCGCGGTCATCGCCGTGCTGTCCGTATTCCTGGCGTACAAGGGCAACGGATTGATCGCCAGGAAGTATCTGGCCAGGGGCTACAGTTTTGCCAAACCGGACAGTGCCGAGGCACGGTACGCCGTCGAGAAATGGGGGTTGCCGGTCTAGCAGGCTGCTGAA
>JBHHXI010000094.1:0-12322 GCA_046756945.1 Rhodospirillales bacterium | reverse complement strand
AGATCCGAGCGGCACATCGTCGTCCTCACCGGCGCCGGCATTTCGAAGGAGTCCGGCCTCGACACCTTCCGCGACGCCGACGGCATCTGGGCCAGGATACGTGTCGAGGACGTGGCCACGCCCGAGGCCTTCGCCCGCGATCCGGTCGCCGTGCACGCGTTTTACAACGCCCGGCGCAGCCGGCTCGCCGGCGGCGCCGTGCACCCCAACGCCGCCCACCAGGCGCTGGCGCGCCTTGCCGGCGAATGGCCGGGCCGGGTGCTGGTGGTGACCCAGAACATCGACGATCTGCATGAGCGGGCGGGCAGCCGCGACCTGGTGCACATGCACGGGGAGCTGCTGAAGGCGCGCTGCGCCGCGTGCCAGCATGTTTTCCCGGGGACCTCGGACCTCGGCGTCGGGGACGCCTGCGAAGCCTGCGCCGCCACGGGAACGCTCAGGCCCCACGTGGTGTGGTTCGGCGAGATGCCGCTGGAGATGGAGCGCATTTACGACGCGCTGTCGGCGTGCGCGCTGTTCATGTCCGTGGGCACGTCGGGCAACGTCTATCCGGCGTCCGGCTTCGTCGAGCACGTCCGCCAGTCCGGCGACGCCCACACGGTGGAGCTGAACCTGGAGCCGTCGGTGGGCGCCAGCCTGTTCGCCGAGGCCGTCTACGGCCCGGCGACGGAAGTGGTGCCGGCCTATGTGGACAGGATCCTCGAACGGGGGTGGTAGCCGGGGGCCGGCCCGGACGCTTTGTCAGGAAACCGTCGTCCCGCCGATTACGGCGTTGCCAGGCGGGCGGTGTCGAAGTCGTCCAGCCGGTTGTTGCGGATGACCTCCTCGACCGCCCGGACGTAGTCCTCGCGCCGTTCCGAATAGGACGTCAGGTGGCGGGCGAGGGCCGGTCCCGCGGGCATCATCAGGGCGTCGCGGCGCCCGGCCGCCCGGGCGCGGCGCAGGGCGGCGTAGGCGCGATGGGTGTTGAGATTGTGGAGATAGGATCGCACGGACGCGGCGATGGTGGGAAAATGCCTGACCTTGAAGGAACCGTCGCCGTCCGCCGGCGCCAGGCCGTGAACGGCGTCGTCGTAGGTGCGCTGGCCGAAGAAGTTGTTGGCCTCGTCGACGAAACGCGAAGCGCCCCAGCCGCTCTCGATGGCCGCCTGGGCGAGGACCAGCGACGGCGGCACCGCGTCCACCCGGCGCCCCAGGGTCGCCACGTCGCCCTCGCGCACCCCGTAGCGGGCGTACAAGTCCCGGATGCGTGCCGTGGGCGAGCGCCACACGCGCTTGCGGTCCTCCAGAATGTGCCGGTTTTCGCGCAGGATCAAAGGAAGCATCAGGCGCAGGAACAGCTGCTTGCGCCGGGCGGTGTCGGCGATGTCGTGAAGGCCGGTTCCGACGCTCTCGACGAAAACCGCGTCCACCGGTCCGCCCGCCCGCACGCCGTCGAGATCGTAGGCCGCCACCTCGGCGAGGCCGGGGGCGGGCGGCGCCGGCACGATGAGGCGGATGCCGAGGATGACGACGGCGGCGAGGACGCCGGCAAGGGCCAATTTGGCGCCGAGCGGTGTACCCGTCGTCCACGCCCGGTCCGCCCGCCGCCGACGGGCGGCCCTGACGAAAGGCGCGATTTTCCGCGTTGCTGCACGTATAGTCATGTAGTCATGGTCCCCGGCCGGGATAGGTCAAGCGTTCGTACGGGGCGCCGATTATGATGGGAAAGACCCAAACAAATCGTGAATGATCTTGAATCCCTGCTCGGCGACGTGCGCGCCTGCCGCGTCTGCGAGGCCCACCTGCCGCTGGGGCCGCGCCCGGTCCTCAGGGCCGCGGCCGGCGCCAGGCTGATGATCATCGGCCAGGCGCCGGGGACGAAGGTGCACGAGAGCGGAATCCCCTGGGACGATCCCTCGGGCGACCGCCTGCGCGCCTGGCTGGACATGGACCGGGACACCTTCTACGACGCCGGGGCCATCGCCATCATCCCCACCGGGTTCTGCTATCCGGGCCGGGCGGAGAAAGGCGGCGACAACCCGCCCCGGCCCGAGTGCGCGCCCCTGTGGCATCCGCCGCTGCTCGCCGCCCTGCCGGAGATCGCGCTGACGCTGCTGGTGGGGACCTACGCCCAGGCCTTCTACCTGGGCCAACGGCGCAGGAAGACCATGACGGAAACGGTGAAGGCCTGGCGGGACTACCTGCCGGAGTTCCTGCCGACGCCGCATCCGAGCTGGCGCACCACCTTCTGGCTCAAGAAAAACCCCTGGTTCGAGGCGGACGTGGTGCCGGAACTGAGGGAACGGGTGCGGCAAATCCTCGGGTAGAGAGGTGCGGGGGCGCACCCCGTGCACGGGGAGGCGCGAACGTTTCCGCAGCCCCACGGTTTTTCCGGGGCTCCTGCCTGCGCGAAGCCGGAGCTTCGCTTCGGCGAAGGCAGGTTGTCCCTGACCCGGCCATTCAATTTCAATCAATTAATTGATTTTTACGGACTCTGATGTCATATTTAGATCAACAAATTGATTGACAGTGACGAAATGCGCCAAGTTCCTGAATCTGAAATAAAAAACCGGCTCGCTTTCGACAATCCGTGGTGGGAAGAGGGCGCGGTCGATGAGCGTTTCCGCATCTGGCCCCGCCGCGCCTACTTCGATGGTTTCGTCAAGCTGGTGACCGAAACGGCCGTGCGGCGCGCCGTCGTTCTCATGGGCCCGCGCCGGGTGGGCAAGACGGTGATGATCCACCAGGCCGTGCAGCACCTGTTGGAAAACGGGATCGACCCCAAACGGGTCCTCTATTTGTCCGTGGACACACCCGTATATACCGGTCGGACGCTGGAAAATCTGCTCCGCGATTTCCTGGAGGTGCACGGTCACGGGCGCCAGGGGCCCGTTTTCGCCTTTTTCGACGAAATCCAGTACCACCCGGAGTGGGAGATTCATCTAAAGTCCCTGGTGGATTCTTATCCCGCCATCCGATTCATAGTATCCGGCTCCGCCGCGGCCGCATTGAAACTGAAGGACCGGGAATCGGGCGCTGGTCGCTTCACCGACTTCGTCTTGCCGCCCCTGACCTTCTCGGAGTTCCTAGAATTCGCTGAACGGGAACCTGAAGTTGGCGATGAGGCCCTGAAATTGCTGTCCGAAATCGGCGTTTTTGATCCTCGGACAGACACCGATTCTTTCAGCCGCTTTTTTGATATCCTGGCAGGCTGTGGCCCCCATACCGTGGGTTTTGTGGACCAACTCAATCGTGCCTTCATCGATTATTTGAATTTCGGCGGATTTCCGGAAGCGATCCTGGAAAAGAAAGTCCGCGATCAGATGGATCGTTTCGTCGCCAACGACATCATTGACAAAGTACTGCTGCGTGACCTGCCAAGCCTTTACGGGGTGAGCGATACCCTGGAATTGAAGCGTTTGTTCACGACCCTCGCCTACAACACCGGCCAGGAGGTGAGTATCGAGGCCTTGGCGCAAACCGCACAGGCCGCCAAGAACACCATCAAGAAGTATCTAGATTATCTTGAGGCCGCCTTTCTAATTGTCCGCCTGTACCGGGTCGACCAGAACGCTCGCCGTCTCAAGAAACGAAGCCATTTCAAGGTCCACCTCACCAATCCCTGTTTGAGGGCCGCGCTTTTCGGTGCCGTCAAGGAGGATGATCCTTCCATGGGATTGATCGCGGAATCCGCGCTGGTGAGCCAGTACGCACACGCTCGTGTCAGTGATCGGCTCCATTTCGCCCGCTGGAAATCCGGCGAAGTGGATGTTGTCGTTTTGGCCCCCGACCTCCGGGGTGTTCAGTTGGCGATGGAGGTGAAATGGAGCGACCGCCCCTTCCGGCAGGCCGATCGGGTGCTGAAACGATTTATTGGGTTCTGTCGAAAAAACAACCCGGAGGTCTGTTACGTAACGACGAAAACCATCTATGCCGTTCAATACGTGGAGGGCGTGAAAGTCAAATTTGTTCCGCTCGCCCTCGACTGCTGGCTCTCTGGAAAACTGTTTCTGTATGAAGACGTCACAGCGGGAAAATACCCCTTAACTGGTTGACTGGATTTCAAGAATCTCTGGGGGGAAAGTCGCTTACGGCGGCCCGCGCAAGCGATCCTAGTCGCGCGATTTCCGGCCCAGCCTCAGCCGGAGCGCGTTGAGCTTGATAAACCCCTCGGCGTCGCGCTGGTCGTACACCGAATCCGCCTCGAAGGTGGCCGTCTCCTGGTCGTACAGGCTGTTCGGCGCCTTGCGCCCGACGACGGCCACGGCGCCCTTGTAAAGCTTCAGTCGCACGGTGCCGGTGACGTTGGCCTGGGTCTGGTCGATGGCCGCCTGGAGCATCTCGCGCTCGGGCGAAAACCAGAACCCGTTGTAGACCATCTCCGCGTAGCGCGGCATCAGCTCGTCCTTCAGGTGCTGGGCGCCGCGGTCGAGCGTGATGCTTTCCATGGCGCGCCGGGCGGCGAGCAGCACGGTGCCGCCGGGGGTCTCGTAGACGCCGCGCGCCTTCATGCCGACGAAGCGGTTCTCCACCATGTCGACGCGACCCACCCCGTGGGCCCCGGCCAGGCCGTTGAGCCGTTCGAACAGGGCGGCGGGGGTGAGCGGCTCGCCGTCCACCGCCACCGGATCGCCGGTGTCGAACGCGATCTCCACATAGATGGATGTATCGGGCGCCGCCTCGGGCGCCACGGTGCGCTCGAACAGGGACTCGTCGGGCTCCACCCAGGGGTCCTCCAGGGCCTTGCCCTCGTACGAGATGTGCAGGAGGTTGGCGTCCGTGGAATAGGGCGGCTCGCCGCCCTTGTCCGTGGGCGTCGGGATGCCGTGCTTTTCCGCGTACTCGATCAGCTTGGTGCGGGAATCCAGGTCCCATTCCCGCCACGGGGCGATGATGGTGATGCCCGGGTTGAGCGCGTGGTAGGCGAGCTCGAAGCGCACCTGGTCGTTGCCCTTGCCGGTGGCGCCGTGGGCGACGGCGTCGGCGCCGACGGCGGCGGCGATCTCGATCTGGCGCTTGGCGATCAGGGGCCGGGCGATGGCGGTGCCCAGCAGGTACGTTCCCTCGTACAGCGCGTTGGCGCGGAACATGGGGAAAACGTAGTCGCGCACGAACTCGTCGCGCAGGTCCTCGACGAAGATCTCGCGGATGCCCAGGCTCTCGGCCTTTTCGCGGGCCGGCTCGAGCTCCTCGCCCTGGCCGATGTCGGCGGTGAACGTGACCACGTCGCAGCCATAGGTGTCGCCGAGCCAGCGCAGGATGACCGAGGTGTCGAGACCGCCCGAATAGGCCAGCACGACCTTTTTCACATCGCCGCTCATGGGTGTCCGCGCCTCTTGACGGTGTCGGGATGGACAGGCGGCGCAGTATAGGCAAATGGCCCGCCGGGGCAAGCGGCCGGGCCTGTCGATGCCGGTCCGGGGGAAGCCCTCGAACGCGCCCGAGTACTAGCCGCCGGCCGACGTGTCGCTCAGCCAGGATTCGATGACCGGCCTCAGCGCCTCGAAGGGCCGGTACCCGAGGGTCAGGGCGGCAAGGCCTCCGTCATCCTTCGCCACCAGCGTCGGGAACCCGGTGATGCCGAGGCTGCGGGCGTAGCGGAAGTCGTTGATGGTTTCGTCGATCATTTCGGTCGAGGCGAAGGCGTCGGCGAAGGCCCCGGGCTCGATGCCGACACTCCGGGCCAGTTCGGCCAGGGGTCCCGGCTGCGTGATGTCCTCGTTGTCGACGTAGAAGCCGCGGTGCAGCGCCTGGAAATAGGCCAGCGCCGCTTCCGGCTTCAGGTTCCTCACCGTCACCGCGGCCCGGCAGGCGGGTTCGGTGTCGTAGACGAACCCATCCCGCTCGAAGAAGCCGAACGAGAACGGCTGGCCCGTGGTGCGGCCCACTTCCTCCCAGTGATGGCGGATGGACGCCTTCATATCGTCGCTCATGGCCTCCGAAGTGCCGGGCCTGAGGCCGCCGACGACCAGGGATACGGGCGCCCGGTCGGCGAAGTGTTCGCCGATGGCGTCGAGCACCGGGGAAAATCCCCAGCACCAGGAACACATGGGATCGCCGAAAAAGAGGATTTCCCTGCTCATACGATGCCCTCCAAAGGCCTGGACCGTGGCGGCCGCGCGCGGTCCGGGCCGGAACCCGGGGCCCTCAGGCGGCTTTGGTCCAGCGGTGCGCCTCCATGGCCCCATCCAGCGGCGTGTCGGCGATGTGGTTGATGTAGTTGCTGAGCGTCTTCAGCGACACCGCGAGCACGACATCGAACACGTGCGCCCTGGTGAAGCCGGCATCGAGGAAGGCGGCGATCTGGGCGTCGGACACCCGGCCGCGCTGTTCGACCATCGCCGCGGCGAACCCGCTGAGCGACGCCAGCCGCACATCGGGGATCGGTTTGCCGTCGCGGATCGCGTCGAGGACCGCGTCGGACACGCCCGCCATCCTGCCGCCCATGGTGTGGGCCGCCACGCAGTAGCCGCAGCCGTTCACCGTGCTGATGGTGAGCAACAGGACCTGCCGTTCGCCGGGGCTGAACGCGCTCCGCTCGAAAATCTCGTGCAGGGCCAGATAGCCGTCCAGCGTCGCCGGGGATTCGGCCATGACGGCGATAAGGTTGGGCAGGCGGCCGAACTTCCGTGCCGCGGTGTCCAGGCCGGCGCGGGACGCCTCGGGCGCCGAGTCGGCCGTGTGGGGTGCGTACCTGCTCATGGTGCATGCTCCTGATGTGTTGGGCGGGCGAATATAGAACGATCATTCTATAATTTCCGCAGCATGTAACAGGCACCCCGGCATGTGTCAACGGCCAATTTGAATGATCGTTTTAAAAACGACGATTTCCCGGCCCCGTGGTCAGTCCAGGTTGGAAAGGGCGATGTCGGCGATGGCCTCAAGCGCGGCGCGGTCGCGATTGACCCTGGCCATGATGCGCAGGCCCTGGGCCGACGCCACCAGGAAACGGGCGAGGGCGCGGGAGTCCCGCCAGGGCGCGATCTCGCCGGTCTCCTGCCCCCGTTCGATGAGGCGAAACAGGGCGTCCTCCAGGTCATGAAACGCCGCCGCCACCCGCGCCGCCACGTCTTCGTCCCGTGTCGCCATCCCGGCCGCCGTGTTGGTCATCAGGCAGCCGCGGAGCTCCGGATCGGCGGCGCCGAGCTCCACCAGCCGGGCAAAGAACTCCTCGATCACCTGGCGCGGCGGGCCGGTCTCGGCCGCGGCGACGACCGGCTGCGTCGGCGCGCTCGCCATGTAGCGGCCGAATACCGCCTCGAACAGGCCGGCCTTGTCGCCGAACGTGTTGTACAGGCTGCCCCGGTTGAGGCCCGTCGCCTCGACCAGGTCCTGGATGGACGTCGCCTCGAAGCCCTTGCGCCAGAAAACGTCCACCGCCAGGTCCACCACCTGGTCGCGGTCGAATTCCCGTGGTCTTGCCATGGCCCATGCTCCCCCGTACGGACAAGGTAGCGTTTATTGAACGATGGTTCAAGAATATTGGCCGCCCGGCGCCGCGCCCCTCCCCGGCGTACTTGCACGGACCCGCAGGGCGCGTACAATCCGGGCCCGCCGCGGAAACCAGCCCCGGAAGGGACCATATGCAATGGACCTGCAGGACCTGTTGACGCCCGCCCTCGTTCTCGACCGCCGCATCCTCGCCCGCAACATCGACGCCATGACCGAACGGGTGCGCCGCCTGGGCGTGGCGCTGCGGCCCCATCTCAAGACCGCCAAGTCGGCCGACGTCGCCCGCCTGGCCGTGGCCGGCAACGCCGGGGGCATCACCGTTTCGACGTTGCGCGAGGCCGCCTATTTCCTGGAGCACGGCATTACCGACATCGCCTATGCCGTCGGCATGGTGCCCGGCAAGCTGGACGCGGCGGCGGCGCTCAGGGACAACGGCGCCGACCTGAAGATCCTGACCGACAGCCCGGACGTGGCCCGCGCCATCGCCGCCCACGGCGCCCCGCATACGGTCTTGATCGAGGTCGACTGCGGCGACCAGCGCGGCGGCGTGGCGCCGGACGCACCCGAGCTCCTCGACATCGCGCGCATCCTCGACCATGCGCCATCGGTGCGCCTTGCCGGCGTGCTGACCCATGCCGGCCAGTCCTACGATTGCCGCGACGCCGACGCCATGGCCGCGGTCGCCGAACGGGAACGGGCCGCCGCGGTCACCGCGGCCGGGCGCCTGCGCGCCGGGGGCCTGCCCAGTCCCGTGGTCAGCGTCGGCTCGACGCCGACCGCCCGCTTCGCCCGCGACCTCACCGGCGTCACCGAGACCCGCCCCGGCGTCTACATGTTCTGCGACCTGTACCAGGCCGGCATCGGCGTCTGCGGGCGCGGAGACATCGCCGTTTCCGTGCTCGCCACGGTGATCGGCCACCGCCCGGGCGACAACACCCTGCTCGTCGACGCCGGCGCCCTGGCGCTGTCGAAGGACCGTTCGACGGAAAAGCTGCCCGAGGACTGCGGCTACGGCCTGGTCTGCGAAGCGCAAACGGCGCGCCCGATCGCCGGCCTGCGCGTCGGCGCCGTGCACCAGGAACACGGCGCCGTCACCGGCGACGCGCCCGTGCCCTTCGACGCCCTTCCCATCGGCGCCAAGATCCGGGTGCTGCCCAACCACGCCTGCATCACGGCCGCCGCGTACGACGCCTACCACGTCGTCGACGGCGGCACCGAAGTGATCGCCCGCTGGCCCCGCTGCGGCGGCTGGTAAGCGGCCAGCCGCCGCGTTAACACGCCATCGACGCCTCCGCCGAGCGCAGGCGCATGCTTTGCGAGCGAAGCTGGCCGCAGGCGGCCATGATGTCGCGGCCCCGGGGCGCGCGGATCGGCGCCGCGTAGCCCGCGTCGTTGAGAATCCGCGAGAACCGCTTCATCGCCCCCGGCGGCGAGCATGCGTAGATCGCCCCCGGCCACGGGTTGAAGGGAATGAGGTTGAACTTGGCCGGAATGCCGCGCACCAGCCGGGTCAGGGCGCGGGCGTCGGCGGGCGAATCGTTGACCCCCTTGAGCATCACGTACTCGAACGTGATGCGCCGGGTGTTGCCGGCGCCGGGATATTCGCGGCACGCGGCGAGCAGCTCGGCGATGGGGTATTTCCTGTTGACGGGCACCAGTACGTCGCGCAGGGCGTCGCTGACGGCGTGCAGGCTGACCGCCAGGTTGACCCCCAGTTCGGCGCCGCAGCGCCGTATCATGGGCACGACGCCGGACGTGGAAAGCGTGATCCGCCGCTTGGAGACCGCGATGCCCTCTCCGTCCATGATGATGCGCAGCGCCGTCGCCACCGCGTCGTAGTTGAGCAGGGGCTCGCCCATGCCCATGAGGACGATGTTGGACAGCATGCGCCCGCCTTCCGGAGACGGCCACTCGGCGCAGGCGTCGCGGGCCACCATCATCTGTCCGACGATCTCGCCGGCGGCGAGGTTGCGCACCAGGCGCTGGGTTCCGGTACGGCAGAAGGTGCAGGTCAGGGTGCAGCCGACCTGGGTGGAGATGCACAGCGCGCCGCGGTCCTCTTCCGGGATGAACACGGTTTCGACCTCGTTGCCGTCGGCGAAACGCAGAAGCCACTTGCACGACCGGTCCTTGGAAACCAGGGCCTGGCGGACCTGCGGGCGGGCGATGACGAAGCGCTCGGCGAGGGTCTCGCGCAGGCCCTTCGACAGGGTCGTCATGGCGGCGAAATCCGTGACGCCGCGATAGTACATCCAGTGCCAGAGCTGCTTGGCGCGCAACGGCGTGGCGCCGGCCCCGGCCAGGCTTGCCGCCAGTTCCTCCCGCGAAAGGCCGATCAGGTTGGTGCGTTGGTCGGCCATGTCGGTCCTTCCGCGGCCCGGCGGGGCGCGAGCGCGCCGTCCCCGCCGGGCCATGCGGGGTTCGTGCTCATTTCACCCCGCAGGCCCTGGTGATGGCGTCGTAGGCGGCGGTGAAGCCGCTCAGGGAGTAGGTGTCGGTGGTCACGGTGCCGCGGCTGGAAATGCCGACGACGATCATGGTCAGGCCCCCCTTCATGGCCCTGACCAGGGCCCGGTCGGTCTTGGTATCACGGGCCCAGGCCTGGCCGGCGTCGGTGAACAGGGTGAACCGCTGCCCGGCGATGTTGACCTCCACGTCGCTGTCCTTCTTGTAGGTGTACCCGGCGCGGACGCTGAGCACGCCGATGCTCTTTTCCGCCGGGCGGTGGGTGACCAGAATGTACGGGTCGTCCCGTTTCTTGTATTTCCCCTCCGCCTTTTCCGGCGCGCTGGCCACGTAGCACACCTTCTTGCCGCCTTCCGTTCCGACGAAGGCGGTCCAGTCGCCGAAGTTGTCGATCACCCTGGCCTCGGCGGCCCCGGCCTCCGGCGGCCAAAGCGCCAGGAACAATGCGAAAACGGCGCCGCACAGGGAAAGAACCGACTTCATGGCGCCATTCATAGCCACGGCCACCGGATTTGTCACGGTCGCAGGGTGGCCTTGCCAAGGACCCGGTCCGGTGGCACAGATACGCCATGGGACGGCTCAACCCGGTGTTTGTCGAGGTCACCCGCGGGGACATGGTGGAAAGCCGCCACCGGGGCGCGGCGGCCGTCGTCGGCGCGGACGGCTCGGTGGTCCATGCCTGGGGCGACGTCGAGCGGCCGGTCTATTCCCGCTCGGCGATAAAGCCGTTGCAGGCGCTGCCCCTGGTCGAAACCGGTGCCGCCGAGGCCTTCGCCGTGAGCGATGCGGAAATCGCGCTGGCCTGCGGCTCCCACGGCGGCGCGCCCGAGCACGTGCGCCCGGTCGCCGCGTGGCTGGAGCGCATCGGCCTGGCGCCCGCCGACCTCGAGTGCGGAACCCACCCGCCGACGGACCACGCGGCGGCCGGCGCCCTGGTGCGCGCCGGCGAGGAGCCTTCGCCGCTCCACAACAACTGTTCGGGCAAGCACGCGGGGTTCCTGACCACCGCCGTTCACCTGGGCGAGGCGACGGCGGGCTACGTCGGGCCCGATCATCCCGTGCAGCAGCGCGTCGAGAGCGTTCTCGCCGACCTCGGCGGCGTCGCCCTGGAGGGCGCGGCCCGGGGCACCGACGGCTGCGGCATTCCCGTCATCGCCATGCCCCTGACCGCCATCGCCCGCGCCATGGCGCGCCTCGCCGATCCCCGCGGCCTGGCGCCGGCGCGCGCCGCCGCCGTGCGGCGCATCGTCGCCGCCATGACCGGCCACCCCGGTCTGGTGGCGGGCCGGGAGCGCTTCGACACGGTGGCGATCGCGGCCGGGCGCGGCGCCTTCGTGGTCAAGATCGGCGCCGAAGGCGTCTACGCCGCCGCCGTGCCCGCGTCGGGCCTGGGCGTGGCGCTGAAGATCGACGACGGGGCCCGGCGCGCCGCGGAGACGGCAATCACCGTGTTGCTGCGCCACCTGGGCGCCCTCGACGCAAAGGCCCAGGCGGCGCTCGAACCCTACCTGGACCGGCCCGTGCCGAACCGCGCCGGCGTGCGCGTCGGTTCCGTGGGCGTGGCGAAGGGCTGGCTCGACTAGGCTGGCGGTTATTCGAGAAGTCACAAATATTGTGACTTCTCTGGACCCCCTCAAACGCCGGGCGGGCGCGTCCGCGCCCTTGGCTTACGCCGCACGGGCGGCGGCCCGCAGTCGCGGGCTTCTCACGTCAAAACGACCCGGTCGTTTTGACTTTCGAGGTCAGTCCTGATCAACCGCTTCGCCAATCGGCGGGGCGGCGCGGAACTTCTCCATCCGGCGGCGGATCACCGGGTCGCCGAAGACGTGCTCGGGCAGTGCCTCCGTCGGCCCGCCGGGGCGTTCCGGGCGGCGGGCGAAGCGGCCCAGGCTGAGCAGGCGGTCGTACATGAGAATGGCGCCGGCGATGCCGACGTTGACGCTGAACCGGGTGGGGATGCGGACGACGAAGTCGCAGCGCCCGACCAGCGCCGGGGACAGCGAACCCCGTTCCGGGCCCAGCACGTAGGCGGCGCGGTGGGGATGGTGGAAGCTGGGCAGCTCGATGGCGTCGTCGGCCAGTTCGACGCCGACCAGGGCGCACCCCTCGGGCAGGACCAGGGACGGGACATCGGGAAAACTGTAGAACGGCACCGCGCCCGGGGTGTCCGAGGTGTCGGCCTTGCCGCCCTCGGCGCGCCCATAGGCGGCGGAGATGGTGAAGACGAAGCCGGCGCCGAACGCGTGGGCGGAGCGGAACAGGTTGCCCACGTTCATGGTCTTGGTAATCCGCTCGACGCCGATGCCGAAGTAGCCGCGCATGGGGACCCCCGGGTTGGCTGTTCGCCCGCCGTCTAGTACTTACTTGCACGATTTCGCGCACCATACGACGGTCTTGCGAGGTTTCCGGCTAGGAGCGCGGC